>CAYOJN010000010.1:16002-24277 GCA_964404245.1 uncultured Sphingosinicella sp.
CATTCTATCATCCTCTCTCAAAAAGAAGCGCCCGCCTTGAGACGAGCGCCCGGGATCTGGGTGACACCGGGGCATAACCAACTCGATCAGGATGTCGTTCCATGGGCGTACCGAAGAAGCCATCGCTACGCGCTCCGGGATCGAAATCCCCCCGAATGCGCTTCTATGCTTCCCGCGGTTCCGCGAGGAACCGGTGAAGCGTTCAGCCTGTTGAAGGGATTGGCCTGTGAATCGCCATAAACTCGAGACCTTCACCCGGCTGGGCTTTGCTTCGCGCGGAGTGATGTACCTCCTCATCGCTCTCCTCGTCCTGCTGTCCGGACGGGCGGAGGATGGCACGGGCGCGATGGAATATCTCGGCGGCGGTCCCGGCCAGGTCATTCTTCTGCTGATGGCAGCCGGATTTGCCGCCTATGGCCTTTGGCGGCTGGCCGATGCGTGGCTCGATAGCGAAGGCAATGGCTCCGAAGCCAAGGGCATCGCGATGCGTGCCGGGGCGGCCGGGAGCGGACTCGTTCACCTGACGCTTGCTTATTATGCGGTTCGACTGGCGAGCGGCAATGGCGGCCAAAGCGGCGGTGACAGCAGCCGGGAAGGCGCCGCGACCGCCCTCAGCCTTCCGGGCGGGCAGGCGCTGCTCGCTCTGGCTGCCGCGGCGCTGTTCGTCGTCGGTGGCTATCAACTGGCCAAGGCCGTTCGCGCCACCTTTCTTCGCCAGCTCGAGCGGAAGGCGGCCGGCAACGCGGTGATCCGGATCCTGGGCAGGGCCGGCTATGCCGCGCGCGGACTCCTGTTCCTGATCATGGGCTATCTGCTCGGCCGGGCGGCGCTCGACGACAATGCGGGAGAGGCCGGGGACATGGGAGAGGCGCTTTCCTCCTTGCCCTCGTCGGTCGAGATGATCGTCGCGGCCGGGCTTCTGCTCTTCGGCCTTTTCAGCTTCGTCGAGGCCCGATACCGAAGGATCAATGCACCCCGGGGAAGCCTTTTCTGACGCCAATCGCCTGTTGAAAGATTGGCCACCGGACTGGCGAGCCTTCCTCCCGCCTCCCCGACTTGCCGTGGAAGGAACTCAAAAGTCCGAAGCTTTGTTATCCTTCAGCCTTGAAAAGGCTCCAGGTCATGGGTTCAAGGCAGGTTCAGCGAGCCCCGATACATCCGAGCCAAAGGAGTAAGCTTATGCGTGTGATCGATTTGGCCGAAGCGCCGGGAACTTTCGGCGCCACCTTGTCCAGATCGCTGCGCGCATTCCTGATTGCGACCTTGTGCCTTGCGGTCGTGGCCTGCGGAGGCCGCGAACGCGAGACGGATCTTGGCGTGAAGAACGGCACGCTCCTGATCGGCAACGGGGCCGAGCCCTTGTCGCTCGACCCGCACCTCGTCACCGGCGTTCCGGAAAACCGGATCCTCGCCTCGCTGATCGAAGGCCTGATCGCCTATCACCCGACCGACGATGAAGAGCCCGAGCCAGGAGTGGCCGAAAGCTGGGAGCATAATGAGGATTTCACTCTCTGGCGCTTCAGGCTGCGCGACAATGCCAGATGGAGCAATGGCGACCCGGTGACTGCCGGGGACTTCGTCTATAGCTGGCAGCGGATCCTGAGCCCTGCCCTGGGCGCTCAATATGCCGAAATGCTCTACGTCATCCGAAACGCCGAAGCCTTCCACCAGGGCCAGATCACGGATTTCGGCCAGGTCGGGGTGAAGGCGATCGACGACCGGACCCTCGAAGTCGCCCTGAAAGGGTCCACACCCTACTTCCTGTCGATGCTGAAGCATTACAGCTTCTTTCCCGTGAACCCGCGCGCCGTCGAGGAATTCGGCGGAATGACCGAGCGGCAGAACCGCTGGTCGACGGCCGAAAATTACGTCAGCAACGGCCCCTTCCGCCTCGCCCAGTGGACGACCAACCAGATCATCCGGGTGGAGAAGAATCCGGACTATTGGGACGCCGGGCGGGTCCAGCTCAACCAGATCCACTTCTTCCCGATCGACAATGTGAATGCCGAGGAGACGGCGTTCCGGGCGGGCCGGCTTCACGTCACCAGCACCGTTTCCCCCGACCGGATCGCGTCCTTCCGCCAGTCCGACCCCGAGGCACTCCGGATCGATCCCTACCTTGCCAATTACTTCCTTCGAATCAACGTCACCCGGGCACCGTTCACCGATCCGCGGGTTCGCGAGGCGCTCAACCTGGCCGTCGACCGGCAGTTGCTGGTGGACCGGGTGGCGCAGGGCGGACAGGCGCCGGCGAGCGGCCTCGTCCCGCCGGGCATGGACAATTATGCCGCGTCCGAGCGGGTCCAGTTCAATCCCGAGCGAGCGCGCCAGCTGCTTGCGGAGGCGGGCTTCCCCGGCGGGCGCGGCTTTCCGAGGAAGGAGATATTGATCAACACGTCGGAGGCCCACCGAAAGATCGCCGAAGCCATCCAGGCGATGTGGCGCGAGCATCTGGGAATCGACGTCGGAATCTACAATCAGGAATGGAAGGTCTATCTCGATAGCCAGTCCAACCTGGACTATGACCTGTCCCGCGCCGGATGGATCGCGGATTACCCGCATCCGTTGACGTTCCTCGAGATCTTCACGTCGGGCAATGGCAATAACGACACCGGCTGGACCAATGCGCGCTACGACGCCCTGATCCGGCAGGCCCAGGGCGCAAGCAACGAGCCGGACCGGCTGAGGCTGCTTCAACAAGCCGAGGAGATATTGATGACGGAGCTGCCGATCATCCCGATCTACTGGTACACGAGGACCTATCTCAAGGATCCGAGAGTGCAGGGATGGCATCCGACGCTCCTCGACAATCGTCCCTACAAATATGTCTCGCTCAGCGCGGCATGAGGCCGGGGACGAGAGGGCCTCGGGTGACGGCCGAAGCCTGTCCGGCCGGGAGGACTAGCGAGGGATGCTGAAGTTCGTCGCACTCCGCTTCGGCCAGGGCCTTGTGGTCCTGCTCGCCATCTATGCGCTGACCTTCTTCCTCGTCGCGATGACCCCGGGCAGCCCGTTCAGCTCGGAGCGGGCGATCCGCCCGGAGGTGCTGGCCCAGATCGAGGCCTATTACGGCTTCGACAAGCCTTTCTTCGAACGGTTCTGGACCTCGCTTTCCAACGCCCTTCGCGGGGAGTTCGGGCCTTCGGCCGTCTATGCCAACCGAAGCGTCACCGAGATTATCGGCGAATCCTTCCCGGTGTCGCTGAAGCTGGGATCGATCTCGCTGCTCTTCGCAATCCTTCTCGGTATCCCGACCGGCGTCCTGGCTGCGGTGAAGCGCAACACCTGGCTCGATTATGTCCCGATGTCGGTGTCGATGGCCGGCATCTGCCTTCCGACCTTCGTCATGGGCCCGCTTCTTGCCCTGGTGTTCGGGTTGATTCTCCGGCTCCTGCCCGTGTCGGGTTGGTATGGCCCCGAATATATGGTCCTCCCGGCCGCGACCCTGGGTCTTTATTATGCCGCCTATTTCGCCCGCCTCACGCGCGGCGGGATGCTGGAGATGCTCAACCAGGACTTCGTCCGCACCGCCCGCGCCAAGGGCGTTGCGGAATCGACGATCATCTGGAAGCACTGCCTGAAGGGCGGGCTCATTCCCGCAATCACCTTCCTCGGGCCGGCGCTGGCCGGAATCATCTCCGGATCGTTCGTTGTCGAGACGATCTTCCAGATACCGGGCCTTGGCCAGTGGTTCGTTCGAGGGGCGCTCAACCGCGACGATTTCCTAATCCTTGGACTGACCGTGCTTTTCGCGTCGCTGATCGTCCTCATGAACCTGCTGGCCGACATCATCCACGTCGCCCTCAACCCACGGCTGAAATATGAATAGCCAGACGCGATCGAAGAGGCGTTCGCCATGAGCCGAAGCGTTGAAGCCGTCATCGGCGCGGAAGAGGATGTTGCCCGCGAGCCCGATGCCGTCGAGATCGAAGAGGGCGCGTCGCTGTGGCGCGATGCCTGGTACCGGCTCAAGCGCAACCGGCTCGCGCTGATCAGCCTGGTCATCTTTCTTTCGATCGTCCTGTTCTGCGTGGTCGGACCCTTTCTTTCCCCCTGGGACAGCCAGGAGCAGGACCTGATGAGGGGCTCCGAGGGCCCCTCGGCGGCCCATTGGTTCGGAACCGACACGCTAGGCCGCGACCTGATGGTCCGGACCATGGAGGGGGGCCGGATCTCCCTTCTGGTCGGCCTGGTCGCGACCCTGGTCGCTCTGCTGATCGGGATCGTCTACGGAGCAACCGCCGGCTATGTCGGAGGCAAGGTCGACGCGGCGATGATGCGCTTCGTCGACATCCTCTATGCGCTTCCGTTCACGATCTTCGTCATCCTTCTCATGGTCGCCTTCGGCCGATCGCTGTGGCTGATGTTCGTCGCGATCGGCTGCGTCGAATGGCTCACCATGGCGCGGATCGTCCGGTCCGGAGTGATGGCGCTTCGAAAGCAGGAATTCATCGAGGCCGCGGTGTCGCTTGGCTACAGCCACCGGCGGATCATCCTCCGGCACCTGATCCCCAACGTGCTTGGGCCTGTCATCGTGATCGCGACCCTCACCGTTCCGGCCGTGATGCTGCTCGAGGCCTTTCTGAGCTTCCTCGGCCTCGGCGTTCAGCCGCCCAATGCGTCCTGGGGCGTGCTCATCAACGAGGGGCAGCAGAACATGGAAATCTTCCCCTGGCTGCTGATCTTCCCCGCCTTCTTCTTCGCCCTCACCCTGTTCTCGCTGAACTTCCTTGGTGACGGGCTTCGCGACGCGCTCGACCCCAAGAGCGCGAAGGACTGAGCCCGATGCCGCTTCTCGAAGTCCACAACCTGTCGACCGCCTTCCACCTTCGGGGAGGAATCGTTCGAGCGGTCGACAAGGTCAGCCTCGAGCTCGAGCGTGGGCAGACGCTCGGGATCGTCGGGGAATCCGGTAGCGGCAAGTCGGTCACCTGCTATTCCATGTTGCGCCTGATTCAGGAGCCCGGCCGGATCGAGAGCGGAACCGTGATGTTCGACGGCGAGGACCTGCTCAAGGTTTCGCGGGCGAGGATGAGGGACATTCGCGGCGGGCGGATCTCGATGATCTTCCAGGATCCGATGACGTCCCTGAACCCGTTCCTGAAGATCTCCACCCAGATGGTGGAATCGCTGAAGCTCCACACCGACCTCGACCACAAGGCCGCGATCAACAAGGCGATCGCCGCACTCGAGGAAGTAGGAATCGCGGAAGCCTCGAAACGAATCCATGGCTACCCCCACGAATTTTCCGGCGGGATGCGCCAGCGGGTGATGATCGCGACGGCTCTGATCACCGAGCCGGACCTGCTCATCGCGGACGAGCCGACGACCGCGTTGGACGTCACCATCCAGGCCCAGATCCTGGACCTCATCAAGGAGCGGCAGGAACGGCTTGGAACCGCAGTCATCCTCGTCACCCACGATCTTGGAGTCGTTGCCGGCACCTGCGACCGGGTGAACGTGATGTATGCCGGCCGGGTCGTTGAAAGCGGGACCGTTGACCAGGTCTTCTACGAGCCGGCGCATGCCTATACCCAGGCGCTTCAGAAGGCGATTCCGTCGCTCCAGAGCAAGGGCGAGCTTCTCTACACCGTGCCGGGAATGCCGCCCGACCTGGGCAAGCCGATCAAGGGCTGCGCCTTCTATCCGCGCTGCCCTTATCCGAAGGTCGCTCCGCCCGACGGGCCAGAGCCAGAGCTGATCGTGCTCAAGGACGGTCACTGCGTGCAGGACTGCCATTTTTGCGACCGAAGCAAGCCGATCGAAGACGTGCTGCCCAAGGAAATTTCCGAGGTCGTCGAATGAGCCCGGCTTCAACGATCGGTCGCGACGACTTCCTGGTGCTGGACTCGGTCAGCCAGCATTTCGACCTTGGAACCACCTTCCTGACCCGAAGGAGCAAGGGGGTGGTCAAGGCGGTCGACAATGTCTCGCTGACCATCCGCGAGGGCGAGATACTGGGCCTGGTCGGAGAGTCGGGCTGCGGCAAGACGACTCTCAGCCGGACCATCATGCAGATCATCCGTCCGACCTCGGGCCGGATCCACCTGGAAGGCAAGGAGCTGAGCTCGCTTTCCGACAGCGAGGTCCGCCACGAGCGGATCAATTTCCAGATGATCTTCCAGGATCCCTATGCCTCGCTCAATCCGCGAATGACGGTCTTCGATGCGCTGGCCGAAGCGATCAAGACCCGCCATCCCGAGGTCCGCGGAAAGGCGCTTCGAAAGCGGGTCATTGCGCTTTTGAGGCTGGTGGGGCTCAACCCTTCCCAGATGAAGAAATATCCGCACCAGTTTTCGGGCGGCCAGCGCCAGCGGGTCGCGATCGCCCGGGCCCTGGCTCCTGAGCCAAAGCTGATCATCGCCGACGAACCGGTGTCGGCACTCGACGTGTCCATCCAGTCGCAGATCCTCAACCTTCTGAAGCGGCTCCAGCAGGAAATGGGGCTGACGATGATCTTCGTCTCTCATGACCTGTCGGTCGTCCGCTACATCGCCGACCGGATCGCGGTCATGTACCTGGGCAAGATCGTGGAGCTTGGAACCGCCGAGACGGTCGTCGACGATCCGCTCCATATCTATACCCGCGCGCTGATGAGCGCGATCCCTCAGCCCGACCCCCGGCTCGAGCGAAGCCGGCGGCGGGTGGTTCTCCAGGGCGATCCGCCCTCCCCGCTCAACCCGCCCAGCGGATGCAATTTCTGGCCCCGAAGCCCGGTTCCTCACGACGATCGGATGAAGGAGGTTGAGCCCGTGCTCGCGGAAATCCAGCCGGGCCATTTCGCCTCCAATTGCGAATATTGCCTTCAGAGGGAAGCCTGAGCGGGCACTGAAAAGCGGCCGTTGCCGGATTGTGCCTTGCCGCTGTCAGCGGCCCCTGGTGAAGTTCGCGACGGCAACCGCGCATTCTAAAGGCTTTTCCGAACACATCTCATGCGTGCCCTCGGCAATGATCACGCGTTCGGCGCCCGGAACCACCCGGGCGAGTTCCGGATCGATCAGCCGGTGAACGTCGGCGGTCCGGGCTCCGCTGATGAGCAGAACCGGCGCCCGGATGGTGGCCATCTGCGCCCTCGTGACCCGAGGCAGGGCTTCCGGAGCCGTGGTGATCGCGCGCCAGTCATCCACATTGGCAACAAGCCTGTCTCTGATCTCGGGCGGAATCGTGTTCAGAGCGTCCGGGCCCACGAAATGATCGAGAGCAACGGCCAGGGCGCCCAGATCGTCCCCCGAAGCGAATGCCGCAGCCGATGGCGCCATCACCGCCCGCTGGAAATGGTCGTTGGCCTCCTTGCCGCCCTCGATCTCCGGAAGCCAGTGGAGCAATGGAGGTTCGGCTGCGATGACGCTCCGAACCAGGTCGGGACGGTGAAGCGCAAGCATGAGGACCGTGAAGGCGCCATAGGATAGGCCGGCAACGTGTACGGGCCCAAGCTCGAGTATCTCGATCAGGCCGGCAAGATCCTGAACCTCCTGAAGCATCGAATGATCTGTTCCGGGAGGGGCATTCCTGTTCGGAAAGCTGTGGCGCCGGCTATACATTATCGTCCGGTAGCCGGCCGGCATTGCGCCGACAGCCGGCGCCCATTCACGATAGTCGGCCAGCCCGCCGTGAACGAAGACGATCGGGACGCCTGAGCCGAGTTCGACAAAGTGAAGCTCGACGCCATTCACATGGGCCACCGACAATGCGGGAGATTGAACGGCCGTCGTCCCTGCAGCTTCTGCCTTCAGCGGCGAGGGTTGACTCATTCCGCTCGCGAGGAGCGCGAGGGACGCGAGTGCAAGCGATCTCATGGTTCGTCCTCCATAGCCGCGGACCCGCAGCCGATCCGGCTGGATCGACCATGCTCTTCCCAGCGAGGGAAGTCACCTGACCTCTGGACCGGGCCGACTGGGCGGACCGGGCGCGTTCAGGCCGCGCAAGAGGCAAGCCCGCCGCTGGCATGCGATGGCGGCGCGGCGGAAGAGCCGGCCACTATCAAGGTGAAAAGCGGCTCCAGTGACAGACGAGGCAACCTTGCGCTTTCCAACTTGTTCGGACGCAAGGAGGCAATCATGAACCTGTTCGGAAAATCTATCCTCGCGGCGTCATTGCTCGCTGTCGCGGCCTGCGACGTGACGGTGAAAGAAAGCGGTTCGGACGAGGGCTCCGCCGCCCAGAACCAGGTGGCGCAAGCCCAGGCGCAGCAATATGCGCAGCGAGAGGCTCGGCTCAGACAGATGCGCAGCGAGGCCCGCCAGGAGCTTGAGGACCTTCGGTTCATGGTCGACAT
>CAYOJN010000011.1:0-23830 GCA_964404245.1 uncultured Sphingosinicella sp.
CCGGAAGAAGCGCCGCCGACACTCCCCCGACATAGCGGTAGAGCGGCAGTCCGCGCGCATCCGCGGCTGCCCGAGCGGCGGCAAGGCTCACTCCAAGAATGGCATTGGCGCCGAGGCGCGACTTGTTTGCGGTTCCATCAAGGTCGATCATCGCCGAGTCGATCTCGGCCTGATCCTCGGCCTCCATTCCGATGATTGCCGAAGCGATCTCTCCGGTTACCGCTTCGACGGCGCCGGTCACGCCCTTGCCGAGCCAGCGATCCTGATCGCCGTCCCGGCGCTCGACCGCCTCATGGGCGCCGGTCGAGGCCCCTGAGGGGACTGCAGCGCGGCCGAGACTTCCGTCCTCGAGCAGGACCTCGGCTTCGATGGTGGGATTGCCGCGGCTATCGAGGATCTGGCGGGCGTGGACATGGATGATCGCGGTCATTTGTTGCAACCCCGTAATGAAACAGTATCAAGGATGGATCGAATGAGGCCGATTATCGAGCGGCCCGGACGCTTGCAACTTTCCTCGCCGACGCCGGAACGGAAGCCGCCGGGCAGGTGTTCTCGCGAGGACAGTTCACCAGCAGTGGAGAAGCTTATGCCCCCCCGCAATCCCGAACTCCCGGAAGGGACAGACCATATCGTCAACGGCGCCGCCGGATCGAGCGGATCGAGCGCCAATGCCAGTAGCGACGGCCGGTCCAGTGCCGCCGGCGGCTCGCCATCGACCGGGAACGACGATTCGAAAGGATTTGTCGCGAGCGCAAGCCGCGAGGACGGCGGCGCAACCGACAAGCTGGTCCATCAGGTCCGCGACCAGGTCAGCAGTCTTCGCGGCCAGGCGACCGACCGGCTGAAGGGCTTCGCCGACGAAGGCAAGGGCAAGGCGGCCGGCCTGCTGGATGAGCTCAGCGGCGTGATCGACGATGCTGCCCGATCGATCGACGAGAGGCTTGGCGACGATTATGGCCGTTATGCCCATCAGGCAGCCGATGCCGTTTCCGACTTCACGAACCGAATCCGCGGCAAGACCGTCGATGACTTGATCGAAGACGGACGGTCGATGGTCCGGGCCAGCCCCGGTGTCGCAATCGCCGTCGCCGCGATCGCCGGCTTCGCGATGATGCGAGTGATCAAGACCGGACTCGACGAAGTCGGCCTGTCGAGTGGCAGATCCGATGGCTCTGGTGGCAAATCGGAAGGCCGGAACCGGACCGGCAGTTCCGACACGACGGCCGCCGGCGGAGCCTGAGCCTTGCGTGACCCGGGCATCGATCCGCGCTCGGAATCGATCAGCGACCTGGTTGGTCGCCTGGTCGAGGATGGCCGCGACTATGCGCAGGCGGAGATCGGCCTCTACCGCCAGATCGCCAGCTATCGGATCGGACGGGCGAAGAGCGGGCTCATCCTGCTCAGCGCAGGTGCCGTTCTTCTGCTGTCGTCGTTGACGGCGCTCATCCTGGCCCTCGTCCTCGGCCTCGCGACTCTGATCGGCCCGTTCGGGGCCGGCCTGGTCGTCGCACTGGCCCTGGCTGGCACCGGCTTCGTCCTGGTCCGGATCGGAACCCGCGGGCTTTCGGCACTTTCCGGCGACGATGACGAGAAAGAGGCCCTGGCCCGGGGAGAGACGCTGCAATGAGTGTGAACGAGATCGAGCAGGCCAAGCGAAACGCGGTGACCGCGAGGAACCGGCTCGACAGCGCTCTGGTGGCTCTCCAGCACCGGCTTCGGCCCGGCAATCTCGCCACCGAGGCCTGGGACGGGGTCAAGGACAAGAGCGAGGCACTGACCGAGACTGCGCTCGCGGAGGTGAAGAAACGCCCGGTCGCCGTTTCGGCAGCCATCGGCGCCTTCGCCCTGTTCCTGGCCCGCAAGCCTCTGGGACGGGCAGTGAGCCGGATCTGGACCGAAGACGAGGAAGACGACGGGATCGTCCGGACAGTGATCCCCACCGATAATGAAACCTATAGCGCGGCCGCGCCGAGCGTCGCCGCGTCAGTGACCGAAGGAGTGATTTGATGGCTACCAAGACCGACACCGAAACTCGCAGCGCGACAATGGGCACCAACGATTCCAGCGCCGATACGAGCGATCGTCCCGACAGCGGACGAAGCGGAACCCGCGGTCGCGCCGCCGATGCCTATCAAAGCGCCCGCGAGCGAACCGCTTCGGCCTATCAGACCGCCCGCAAGCGCGCGTCCGAAGCAACGAAGACCGCAAGCGAGCAGGTCAGTGTCTATCCGGTCGGTGCAGTGATCGGCGGCCTCGCGATCGGCGCCCTTCTCGCCTTCCTGGTTCCGAAAACGCAGCGCGAGGAGCAATTGTTCGGGGCCACTGGCAAGAAGCTGACCGGCGCAGCCCGAGATGCCGCTCAGCGCGGACTGGATGCCGGCAAGGAGCAAGTCGAACAGATCCGCGACCGGGCCACTCAGAAGGTCGGCGAAGCCGTCGTCGAAGCGGTCACCGGCAAGGCGTGAATCCTGATTGGGCGCCGCGCACAAGGCTTGCGCGCGGCGCCCAACCTTCCTAGGCGATCGGCCGCATGAGCAGACTTCACCTCGTCTTCGGCGGCAGGGTCACCGATCCCCAGGGACTCGATTTCGACCTCGACAGCGTCCACATCGTCGGCCTTTATCCGGATTATGCCAGCGCGCTCGACGCCTGGCGGGCCAATGCCCAGCGGACGGTGGACGATGCCGAGATGAAATATGTCGTCGTTCACCTGCACCGGCTTCTCGAACCGGAACTCGGCAAGGCCTGACCCCTTCGATCCCCTTCCCGCTCGCCGATCCAGACCCGAACCGAACCGGCCCCCGGCCTGACTGGGCGCCAATGTGGCGGCCAGTGACGGATGGTTAACCTGCCTTTGGCTAAAGCAGGCCAGACCGGTGGGGACACCGGCAGGTGGGGGAGCGGCATTTGGGCGTACGGATCGAACGAGCGGCTGGCTGGCTTCTTGCGCCCGCCGAACATCACCGCGAGGTCCGCAACGAACTGATCGCGACCATCATCCAGCGCAGGCCGGCCGTCTATATTTCCTGTGCAGCGGTGATGATCATGAGCCTTTCGGCCGCCTTGATCGCCCGGGAGGCGTGGGCGGTCGCCTGGCTGGCGGTGAATTCGGTCCTGATCGGCTACCGGCTCTACCTGTCCTTCCGCTATGACGACGGAATCAACGATCCCCGCGAAAAAAGAGGGGCGGTCCTCGCCTCAATGTTCGCACTCTTCCTTCTATTCGGCCTTGGCTGTGCAGCCTGCATCCTCACCGGCCCGCCGGTCCTGGTGCTGATGGCGGTCATTTCGGTGCTTGGTGTTTTCGCAGGCCTGGTGTCGCGATGGGCCGCCTTCCCGAGGCTTGCCTTGCTGACCATCCTGGCCATTGGAGTGCCCGTCTGCCTGGCAATCATCCTGAGGGCGGAAGTCAATCTTCTTCTCGCCGCCGTCCAGTTCACGGCAATTGCCGTCACCATCGCTTCGCAGACGGTTCAGAATCATCGAACCCTGATCCGGATGATGCTCGCCGAGCATCAGAACGCGATGCTTGCGCGCTGCGATTCGCTGACCGGGCTTGGCAACCGAGTCAGCCTTGGCGAGGAGCTGGAAAACGCCCTCGCTTCAAAGCAGGGCCAGGACGGCTCGGGGTCGAGCGCCGCGCTCCTCTATCTCGACCTCGATGGCTTCAAGGCCTTCAACGATTCCTATGGCCATCAGGCCGGCGACCGCCTGCTCCGAAAGGTCAGCGACACGATTCAGGCCGCGGCCGCGAATTCAGGTATCGCGTACCGGATCGGTGGCGACGAGTTCGTCATCCTCTGCCGGGACCAGGACGAAATGTCCGCAGCCCAGCTTGCAGAGCGGATCATCGCAACCGTTCCATCGACCAGCCTGGACATTGGCGATCCGGGGGCAAGCGTAAGGATCAGCGCCGGAATCGCCTTCGCTCGGGACGAGGAAAATCCGGAAGCCCTGTTGAGGCGGGCAGACCAGGCCCTGTACGCCGCCAAGAGGGCTGGCAAGTCACGCTACCGGATAGCCGGCGAAGGGACGGTCAGGTCGCTCGCGGCCTGACGTCCGCCCGGCTGCCGGGACCTAGCGCCGTTCCTCTATCCTCAAACGCCCCAATTCACCCCTGAGCTGGCCCCGTATTGCGCCTTCCGGGAAGGCCGCATTGTGGACGCTGACGTGAAAATTGAAGGACTGACCGGCCATTTCGCGGGCCAGTCCCTGGTCGATGGGGGCGCAGCCTTCGCTCTGGCCATCGGCGCCCGGGCTGGTCAGGGGGACGACGGACGGGCCATTCGATCCAGCGGCGCCGCGGCGGACATGGGCGGCGCTGGCAGGGTCGATCCCACGGGCGTAAAGCTTCCAGCAGATTTCGGCGCCGGCCGGATTGACCCGGATTTCGGCCGTGCCGCTGCCATCGGGATCGCCTGGGCCCGGAACGACCTGGAGACCGGTCAGGCTCGCCCTCAGGGTCGCCGGAGTCATTCCTGAACTGGTTGCGCAGCCCGCCAGGAGCAAAAAGGCCAGCCCGGCCGAAGCCGCTCCGCTGGTCGCCCTGATCATCAAATCTTCTCCTCGGCCAGGCCAAGCCAGTAGGATAACAGGCTATGGGCAATGGCAAAAGGCGGCGGCGCCTCGAATGGCGCGTCGTCTCTCCCGTACAAGGCGGCTTCCACCTGCGGCCGGTCGACCCAGAAGCCGTCTTCCAGCTCAGTGAGGTCGAGGGTCAGCCGATCGTCGGTCACTTCGGCAAGGCAGGCGATCATCAGCGATCCCGGAAAGGGCCAGGGCTGGGAGGCAACGTAGCGGACATCGATTGCCGTCAGCCCCGCCTCCTCCTTCAGCTCGCGAGCCACCGCTTCCTCGATCGATTCGCCGGGTTCGAGAAAACCGGCGAGCGCCGAATAGCGGCCCGGCGGATATTGGGGCTGGCGGCCGACCAGCACCTTGTCGCCATGAATGGCGAGCATGATGACGACCGGGTCGACCCGCGGGTAGTTTTCAAGGCCGCAATTTTCGCAGCGCCTGGCCCAGCCTCCGCGCATAGCCACGGTCGGCGAACCGCACCGCCCGCAGAAAAAATGGCGGTTATGCCATTCGATGAGACTTCGGGCAGCACCCCAGATCGCTGCATCCCGGCCGTTCATCCTGCTCAGCAGCTGGAACAGGCCGAAAGCGCGCTGGCCCAGCCTTTCGAGCCTGGGGAGGGGCGAAAAGAGCGGGATGCCTTCGTCCAGTCCCAGGAAAATCACTTCCACGGCACCGGCAAGGCCGGTCCATTGAAGCCTCCCGGCCTCGTCGAGCGCCGGATCGAGCTCGGCAAGGGCCAGCAGCCTCGCCTCAGCCCGGCTCCTGAGCGCGGCAAGTTCGGCTTCGTTCAGCCTGAGGTGGTCGGCGCGGTCGATGCCAGCGCCCGTAAATCCGGTCAGAAGCATCAGGCGGCGTCCCGCCATTCGCGGCCCCGCTCTGCAAGCCTTGCGAACAGGGTCGGAAGCCCGGCCTTCGCAACCTGGTCGACGGGCCACCAGAGGCCGTCCGTCCGCTTGCCCGTCTCGGCGCAAAGAAGGCGCATCCGAAGGGAAAAATGGGTGAAGACATGATCGACGCAGCCGGCTTCCGACCAGTCGGCCGTTGCCGGCTCGGATTCCGGAAAGCCGAGCATCCCGCCGAGCAGGCCCGACGACGGCCGGCGCTCGAGCAGCACATGGCCGTCATGTTCAAGCCAGTAGGCGATCCCATCGCGCTTCGGCCTTGCCTTTTTCACCGGCCTGACCGGAAAGGCAGCGGGCTTTCCCGACTGATAGCCGGCGCAATGCTCAAGGAGCGGGCAGCGCCCGCAATCCGGCTTTCGGGGCAGGCAGACCGTCTGCCCAAGCTCCATCATCGCCTGGGTAAAATCGCCGGCGCGATCGTCCGGAACGAGGCGATCGGCGAGCGCCCGTATCTTCGGCCGTGAAGCAGGAAGCGGTTCGGCAACGGCGAACAGTCGGGCGACGATCCGCTCGACATTCGAATCCATCGCGACCGCACGCCTGCCGAAGGCGATCGAAGCAATGGCTGCAGCCGTATAGGCACCGATCCCGGGAAGCTTTCGAAGCGCCTCCTCCTGGTCGGGAAAGACCCCGCCAAGCTCGCCATGGACCTTTCGGGCGCAGGCGAGGAGGTTGCGGGCCCGGGCGTAATAGCCAAGCCCAGCCCAGGCTGCCATCAGATCGCCTTCGTCGGCCGAGGCCAGGTCGGCAAGAGTCGGCCAGCGGGCGGAGAAGGTCTCGAAATAGGGTCTGGCATGGGCAACGGTCGTCTGCTGGAGCATGATCTCCGACAACCAGACCCGATAGGGATCGGGATTCCGGCCACGCTCCGCCCGCCACGGTAGCTGGCGATTATCCACAACATACCAACATAAAAGCGATTCTGACGCATCGACGGCCATGGCGGGCCTATGCCATGCTTGCGGCGCCAGTCCCAATAGGGGAAGAGGCCAGGGGGCAGGTTTTCCGAGCAGCAGGGAGGGCAAGGACCACAAGGTGGCGAAAGCAGGCGGGACCAGGAAAAAGGCATCGGCCGAACCGGTTCGCTCGAGGCGGGCGCGGCCGGTGGCCGATCTCCTGCCCGAAGTCGGCGGCGCCGCCTTTCGCCGCTTCGGCTTCGTCCAGTCCTCGATTGTAAGCCGCTGGCCCGAGATTGTCGGCGCCCGCTATGCCTCGGTCTCAGCGCCCGAAGCGATCCGCTTTCCGGCCGGAAAGAAGAGCTCGGGGACCCTCAGCCTGGTGGTCGAAGGCGCCCATGCGCCGATGATGCAGCATGTCATCCCGACCATCATCGAACGGGTGAACCGGTTCTTCGGTTATCCGGCGATCGCAAGGATCAGCCTTCGGCAAGCCATGGTTCAGACTGCAAGGGCGAAGATCCGACCGGCGACGCCTTCGCTCCGGCCGCTTCCGGCCGAGCTTGGGGACTCGCTTCGCGAAGTGGCCGATCCTGAACTTCGCGCCTGTCTGGAATCGCTTGCGCGCGGCCTTTCCTCCGGCGAAGGAACCGCAGGGCCGGCGATCCCGATCGTCACGACGATCCCGGTCGTCGGCAGAATTGGTGGAGACAAGAAGAAATGAAGAAGCAGATCAGCGCCGCTGCACTGGCGCTCTCGCTCGTTCTGACGGGCTGCGGAGGAGGCGATAGCAGCGCCTCCAATGCCGCTGGTGGAGCCAATGCCGAACTCACGCAGATACCGGCGCCGAACAATGGCGACTGGCGCGAAGTCGTCACCAGGACCGATGAAGGCGGCTTTCGAATGGGCAATCCCGATGCGCCGGTGAAGCTGGTCGAATATGCCTCGCTCACCTGCCCCCATTGCGCCACCTTCTCGGCCGACGCGACACCCGCCCTTCGCGATACCTATATCCAGTCGGGCCAGGTCAGCTGGGAGTTCAGAAACTTCTTGATCGGAGCGCCGGACGTCGTCCTTTCGCTTCTCTCGCGCTGCCAGCCGCCTTCGGCCTTCTTCCGGACCATTGAGCAAGTTTTCGAGCAGCAGGCGGAACTGATCAACCGGATCGACGATGAAGAGGCGCAGCGGATCCAGGCCCTTGCGCCGGAACAGCAGCTCGTTCCGCTGGCCAGGGCGATGGAACTGGACACCTTCTTCGCCCGACGCGGAATGCCGGAATCGCGCTTTACCCAGTGCCTTACCGATACCCAGGAAATCCAGCGGCTCACCGATCTGACCAATCGGGCCGTCAACCAGGAAAGGGTTACCGGAACCCCGACCTTCTTCGTCAACGGCACCCAGCAGGACGTGAACGTGTGGAGCGACCTCGAACCGCGGCTTCGTACCGCCATCGGCAGCTGATGCGTCGGAACCTCGTCGTATCGGCGCTTGCAGCGGCGGCGATCCTCCTTCCCGTCGCCGTCTCCGCGCAGCGCAATGTCGCAACCGAAGGTCGGGGCGGCGAGCGGCGATCCGACGGCCCGGACCGGCGCGACTGGCTTCAGCGCGCGGAGCGAACCGCGGAAGGCGGAATCCGGATCGGCAACCCGAATGCGCGGCTGAAGCTGGTCGAATATTTTTCACCCACCTGCCCTCACTGCGCTACTTTCGCCCTTGAAGCCGGCCCGACCCTGTTCCGGGACTATGTCCGCCGCGGTGATGTCAGCCTCGAATATCGAAACTACGTCCTCAACAGCTATGACGTTGCAGCGACCCTCATCTCCCGCTGCGCCGAACCGCGAGCCTATTTCGATCTCACCCACGATTTGCTCGGGAGCCAGCGCCAGTGGGTCTCCCGGGCGCAGAGCCTGACCGAAGCCGACCGCGCCCAGCTGTCCCAGCTCCCTCCGCTGGAGGCGCTGCAGCGGCTTGCGACGACCCTCGGCCTCCAGGCCATGGCTTCCAAACATGGGGTCAGCGCCGCTGAAGCCAGGGCCTGTTTCGCCGACCAGGCTGGGCTCGAGCAGATCAATCAACTGCTTCAGGGAGGCAATGCGCTGGGAGTCAGGGGAACGCCCACCTTCTTCCTCAACGGGAAGCGTCTGGACGTGAACAGCTGGGCCCAGATCGAGCCGCTTCTGAAAGGCTGAGGGGAAAAGGGGGGCGACAAGGAAGGTGCAGGTCAGGCGTCTCAAGCTTTCGGGGTTCAAGAGTTTCGTCGAACCGGCGGAGCTTCGGGTCGAACCCGGCCTGACCGGAATCGTCGGCCCCAACGGCTGCGGCAAGTCCAACGTCCTCGAAGCGATCCGCTGGGTGATGGGCGAGTCCTCGCCCAAGTCGATGCGCGGCGGCGAGATGGACGATGTCATCTTCGCCGGCACTGCGACCCGCCCGGCCCGCGATTTTGCCGAAGTCTCGCTTCTGCTCGAGCGGCAGGCCGGGGACCCCGGCCAGGACCATGGGGTCCAGTCCCTCTCGATGCCGGCCGGCGAGGTCGAGGTCACCCGCCGGATCGATCGCGGTGCAGGTTCGGCCTACCGGGTCAATGGACGGGACGTCAGGGCCAAGGACGTCGCTCTCCTGTTCGCCGATGCCGCCACCGGAGCCCACTCTCCCGCCCTCGTCAGCCAGGGCAAGATCAGCGCCGTCATCGCCGCAAAGCCGACCGAGCGCCGGCTGATGCTCGAGGAAGCGGCCGGGATTTCGGGCCTCCACGTCCGCCGGAAGGATGCGGAGCAGAAGCTGAGAGCGACCGAAACCAATCTGAACCGGCTCGACGAAGTGCTTGCCGACATGGAGGTGAGAGGCACCGCGCTGAAGCGCCAGGCCCGGGCTGCCGAGCGCTACCGCAAGCTTTCAGACCAGATCAGGGTCACCGAGGGCCGGCTGATTTTCGCTCGCTGGAAGGAGGCCGCCCTGGCGGCAGAAGGCGCAAGTGCCGAGGCCAAAGCCGCGGCCGCCGAGGTCGAGCGCGCGGCGGAGGCCCAGCGCGCTTCGGCCGCGTGGCAGCATGAGGCGTCCAGGAGTCTCGCAGACCGGCGCAAGTCTGCCGAGGCTTCGCGCGAGCACGCCTCGGAACTGGGGCACAGGCTCGCGGCGCTTCGGGCCGAACGGGATTCGGTCAATCGCCGGATAAGCGAGCTTGGCGAACGCCAGCAGAGCCTCGCCGGCGACCAGGCGCGCGAGGAATTGCTTCGCGAGGACGCCCAGAGGGCCATCGAGCGGCTGGAAGCGGAGGTCGCTGCCATTTCGGCCCGGTTGGCCGATTCGGAACAGCGCCGGTCGACCATCGATATTCGGACCGTGGAACTCGAGGACGAAGCGAGGGACGCCGAAAATGCGCTTGGAAAGGCGCGCGCCGTCCAGGCCGCAGAACAGGCCGAGGCCCGAGTCGCACTGGCCGCGCTGGAGGCCGCGCGTCAGAAGCTGGTGCGCGCCGAGGTCGAGCTGGCCCGGATCAGCGAACAGCTTCAGGGACTCGATTCCGACGCCGGCCTGATCGCGGCGCTGGAGGCGGCGCAAGGTCGGCGCGAGCAGGCAGAGACCCGGCTCGCTTCGGCCGGAGAGAGGATTGCCGCCGCCGAAAGCGCCCGCCAGGAGGCCGCCTCGGCACGCGATTCCGCCGAGAGCGAGGCTGCTGCGGCTCGAGCCGCGCTGAGCGCTCTCCAGGCCGAGGCCAAAGCCCTTCAGAAGGCGGTTGAAAGCCAGTCCGGTTCGGGCCGGGCGATCGACCGGATCAAGGCCGAGCGCGGCTATGAAAGGGCGCTTGCTTCGGCCCTTGGCGACGATCTCGACGCCGGCCTCGATCCAGGCAGTTCGAGGCGGTGGAGTGGAGCCCAGGTCGGTGACGACGACCCGCTCCTGCCTTCCGGCTGTACGGCCCTGGTCGATCATGTCGAGGCGCCGGCCGAACTTCTTCGCCGGCTGAAACAGATCGCGGTCGTCGACTCGGATGACGGCCGGATCATTCTCGCCGTCGGTCAGCGGCTGGTAACTCTGGATGGCCATCTGCGCCGTTGGGACGGCTATGTTGCAACCGGGCTTGGAGCGGCTGCTGCGGAGCGACTGATCCGGGTCAACAGGCTTGCCGAGATCGAATCAGCCCTGCCGAAGGCAGCCGCCTCCGTCGAAGCCGCGGAAGCGAAGGCCGAAGCGGCCATCGCCCGCATGGCCGAGGCCCGTATGATCGCCGACCAGGCGCGGCGCGAAGAAGCCGAAGCCGGCGCCGCGATCCGGGAATCGGTCCGGGACGAAGACCGGGCGAAGGTCGAGATGGAACGGCTCGAGCTTCGGCGGAGCGGACTTGCGGAACGGGCAGCCGTTGCCGAGACCGACCGTGAAGAGTCGCGAAAGGCGCTTGAACAGGCCGAGGCACTGGTCGCCGCCCTTCCCGATTCCTCCGCCACCGAGGCCAGGGTGGCCGACCTTCGGACCGTTGCCGAACAAGCTCAGGCCGCCTTGGCCGAAGTCCGCGCCGAAGCCGCCACTTTCGCAAGGTCGGTCAATGAGGACCGGCAGCGCGGGGAAGCGGCTAAGAAGGACCAGGAGGATTGGCGAAAGCGCGGTGAGGAGGCCGCCAAACGCCACTCGGATTTCGCTCGCCGGATCGCCGAGGCCGATGACGAGGCCGCCCGCCTTGCACAGGCGCCGGAAGACCTGGAACGGAAGCTGGAAAAGCTGACCGCGGAATCGATCGAGGCGGCGGAATCGGCGCGGGCGGCCGCCGCCCATGAACGGGCTGCTGAAGACAAGCTTCGCGAGACCGAGGCGAAGCTGGCTGAGGCCGGCGAAGCGCTCGCGGCCACCCGGGAGGCGAGAGCCGGTGCCTCGGCCCGGGCCGAGGCCCAGGAATCGCGGCGGATCGAAATGGCCCGGATCTCGGGCGAGAAGTTCGAATGTCCGCCGCCCCTGATCCCGGAAAAACTGGGCTTTGGAGAAGAGGAAATCGAGGCGGTTGCCTCGGAATCCGCGCGGCTCGAACGCCTGACTCAGGACCGTGAGCGGATCGGCCCGGTCAATCTGGTCGCCGAAACCGAACTCAACGCACTGGAGGAAAGCCGAACCGTCTCGCAGGCGGAGCGGGAGGAACTGGGAGTCGCCATCCATCGCCTGCGTGGATCGATCGGTAGTCTCAATCGCGAGGGTCGGGCCAGGCTGCTTGCAGCCTTCCAGGAAGTGGACCGCCATTTCCGAAGCCTGTTCACCACCCTTTTCGAAGGCGGACAAGCCCATCTCGAACTCGTCGAATCGGACGATCCACTCCAGGCGGGACTCGAGATCCTTGCCCAGCCCCCGGGCAAGCGGCTTGCAACCCTCACCCTCCTTTCGGGCGGCGAACAGGCGCTGACTGCAGTGGCCCTGATCTTCGCTCTGTTCCTCACCAATCCGGCACCGATCTGCGTTCTCGACGAGGTCGATGCGCCGCTCGACGATGCCAATATCGAACGCTTCTGCGACCTGCTCGACCGGATGGTCGGCGATACCGATACCCGTTACCTCATCGTCACCCACAATGCGGTGACGATGAGCCGGATGCATCGCCTGTTCGGAGTGACGATGATCGAGAAGGGAATCAGCAGGCTGGTGAGCGTGGACCTCGGCGGCGCCGAACGGTTGCTCGCCGCGGAATGAAGCCATGACCGGCGGCGCCGGTGATCCCCGCTTCGTCCCGACCCATCCGCCGCGCCCGGTGGGACCGGTCGCCGTCTGGCGGGGCTTTGTAGGCGAACGCGCCCGGACCGCCGTCTTCGGTTGGTCGAAACAGGCGTTCGAACAGCCCTATATCCGTCGTAACCTGTTCGGCCACCGAGTCCACATTCCGCTCGACCCGGAGCTGGTCCAGCGTGTGATCCTCGACAATGCCGCAAATTACGTGAAACCGGACCTGGTGCTGAAGCTGCTCCGGCCGACGATCGGCGAAGGGCTCCTGAGTTCCGACGGGCAGCATTGGCGCTCGCAGCGACGGATCGTCGCCGCCAGTTTCGTCCCCAATTCGGTCGAGGCATTTAGGCCCCATTTTGCCCGATCGGCCCGGGCGGGGATGCAGTACTGGACCGAAGGAGTCCGGGACATGGCCGCCGAATCGACGGCGACGACAATGCGGATCATCAGCGACACCTTGTTTGCCGGCGACGAGCGGCTGACCAGCGAAGGCGCGATGAGACATATTGCGGCCGCCCTCGACGGAGTGAGCGAAGCCCGCTTCCAGGTCCTTGCAGGACTTCCGCTGGTTCCGTTGAGCCGGCGCGGGATTGCGGGCCGCCGGGGCCAGATCTTCCTTCGCCGCACGCTCACCCAGGTGGTTCGGGACCGGCTTCCACATGGCGGGGGCGACGATTTCCTCGGCCATCTGATTCGGGCGCTCCAGGAAAGGTTCGATCCCGAGCAGGCGCTTTCGCTTGCGGTCGACAATGCCGCCACTTTCTATCTCGCTGGACATGAGACGACTGCCAATGCCCTGACCTGGACTCTCTACCTGCTGTCGAACCAGCCGAAGCTCCAGGAGCAGGTTTCGGAGGAAGCCAGAACTGCCATCGCCGCCGGTGCGGAGCCTTCACTCGCCGAGCGTCTTCCTCTGCTTCGCCAGGTCCTGGACGAATCGCTTCGTCTCTACCCGCCGGCGCCGAGATTCGATCGCCAGGCGGTGGAAGCCGATCGCCTCGGGCACCATGAGGTCCACCCCGGCGATTTCGTGTCGATCTGGCCCTGGCTGCTTCACCGCCACCAGGCGCTCTGGGACGATCCGGACCTTTTCGATCCGTCGCGCTTCGCTCCCGGCGCCGGTACCGACCGGCATCGCTTTCAGTATCTGCCCTTCGGCGGCGGCCCCCGGGTCTGCGTCGGCGCCCGATTCGCAACGGTGGAGGCGATGATCGTCCTTGCCCACTGGCTGGCGCACTGGTCGTTTCGGCCGGTCCGGGGCCACGAGGTTCGAGTCTCCGGAATGGTCACCCTGCGCCCGGCCGGCGGGCTGCCCTTGCAGATCCGGCCCCGCTGAACCGACCAACGAAGCTCAGTCGAACCCGTCCCAGGGCCAACAAACGAAGGGTCAGATTCCGGCCGTATAAGCGTCGCAGGCGGCGGGTTCGCCGCCGCGATAGCCGCGCAAGAGCGCCTCCTGTCGCTGGGCCGAAGTGCCGTGGGTGAAGCTTTCCGGAACCACTCTGCCCTGAGCGCGCTGGAGCGTATCGTCGCCGATCGCTGCTGCAGCAGTCATTCCTTCCTCAAGGTCGCCTTCCTCCATCGCGGCTTTTTCATTCGAGGCCCAGACGCCGGCATAGCAGTCCGCCTGGAGCTCCATCCGGACCTGGAGGGCATTGCCCTCAACCTGGCTGGTTCGCGCCTGGGCCTGCCTGATCGAGGACGCCGTTCCGGTTATCGTCTGGACATGATGACCCACTTCATGGGCGATCACATAGGCTTGGGCGAAATCGCCGGGAGCGCCCAATTGCCGGGCAAGCTGATCGAAGAAGCTGGTGTCGATATAGATGCCCCGGTCGCTCGGGCAGTAGAAGGGCCCCATGGCTGCCTGCGCGGCGCCGCATCCCGAACGACCGCTGCCGGGATAGAAGACCATCCTCGGCGGCGCATATTGCGATCCCTGCGCAGCGAACATCCGGCTCCAATGTTCTTCGGTCGAAGCGAGGACCTGGCAGAGGAAGAGGCGCCTTTCGTCGGCCGCGCAGATCTCCTCCGCGCTCTGGCCACCGCTCTTCTGATGAGGGGCGACCGACTGCTGGCTCGTGCCATCGCCCAACAGGCCGAGGGGATTGCCGCCAACGACCATCATGATCAGAAACAGGACCACGACTCCGCCGATCCCGAAGCGGCTGAAAACGAAGCCGAGAAGCATCGCTCCGCCGCCGCCTCGGCCACCGCCAAAGCCGCCAAATCCGCTGCCGCCGCTCTGGCTCTCGACGTTTCTGCTCGTCCTTCGACCGCCAAAGCGCATCCACTTCCCTTTCCCGGCCAGAAATGCGCAGCGACGCTCGCGGTTGCATTCGGACTGGTCAAGCGCGAAAGGACAGCATCGTTCCAGTTGAAGGGTGATTCATGTTCCTTGCCGGAAAATCCGCACTCGTCACCGGTTCCACGTCGGGGATCGGACTTGCCATCGCCCAAGCCCTTGCAGCCGAGGGCGCAAGGGTCATTCTCAACGGTTTCGGTGACCCAAACGAGATCGCCCGGCTGTGCGAGGAACTCGAGGCAGACCACAATGATGCCGATCTCACCCGGCCTGAAGAGATCGAGCGGATGATGGATGAGGCTGGCCCGATCGACATTCTCGTCAACAATGCCGGCACCCAGCATGTCGCGCCGATCGACCAGTTTCCGGCCGACAAATGGGACCTGATCATCGCTCTCAACCTTTCCGCCCCCTTTCACACCATCCGACTTGCTCTTCCGGCGATGAAGGCGAAAGGCTGGGGCAGGATCATCAACACCGCCTCGGCACACAGCCTGGTCGCGAGCCCCAACAAGGCGCCCTATGTGGCGTCAAAACATGGCATTGCGGGCCTCACCAAGGCCGTTTCACTCGAAACCGCGACCAGCGGAATCACGGTCAACTGCATCAGCCCGGGCTATGTCTGGACCCCTCTGGTCGAAAACCAGATCCCGGATACCATGGCCGCAAGGGGACTGACCCGCGAGCAGGTGATGAACGACGTCCTTCTTGCCGCCCAGCCGACCAAGCAATTCGTCACCGTCGACCAGGTGGCCTCGCTCGCCCTGTTCCTGTGCAGGGATGAAGCCGCTTCCATCACCGGTGCCAATCTCAGTATGGATGGCGGCTGGACTGCGCAGTAGCACCGGCGAAGACCGCGCTCGGGGGAGCGGCCCGATCAGGGACTGAACGCATTGCCCGCCGGGCCATTGTCGCGCATGGTCGCGGCGATGGAGCCGTCCCCGACCCGATCGGCACCAGGTTCGACGATCGCGGCCTGGCTGGTCCACGCATTCACCTCGACAGGGGTGGTCATTGCACTGCTTGCGCTGCTCGCGGTCGAGCGAGGCGATTTCCGCTCAGCTCTCCTCTGGCTCGTCGTCGGGCTCGCGGTCGACGCGTTCGACGGGACCCTGGCGCGCTGGGCGCGAGTGAAGGAACGTGCAGCACGGATCGACGGCGACACGCTCGACCTCGTCATCGACTATCTGACCTATGTCTTCGTTCCTGCCCTTCTGATCGTCCGGGCTGGGCTTGTCCCGGAGCCGCTCGCAATCCCGCTCGCATCGCTGATCCTGGTGTCGGCGCTGTACAATTTCACCCGCCGCGACATGAAGACCGACGACAATTATTTCCGCGGCTTTCCAGCTAATTGGAATGTCGTCGCTTTCTATTTCTATGTCGGCCAGCCCGCCCCAGGGATTGCCGTCTTCGCAATCATCGCCCTCGCCATCCTGACCGTCGCGCCGATCCATTTCGTCCACCCGTTCCGGGTGACCGATTATGGCCGCTCGCTTCCGCTTCTCGCCCTGGCCTGGGCAGCCATTACCCTTGCCCTTCTATGGCCCGACTGGGCAGACGGCGTTCAGGCCCTTTTGCTGGCTTCGTCCCTCGTCCTTGCAGCGATCCTCGTCGGCCTCGGCCTGCTCCGAACCTTGCGTGGTCCGCGCCTGCCACGGAACGTCGGCGGGACGTGACCGTTCGTGAGGCGCAACAATGGCACAGGAGTGACCCCATGCGTATTGGAATCAGCCTCGGCGGACTGCTCATCCTCCTTCTCATCCTCTGGCTGATCTTCTGATCGTTCCGGAGAAGGGGCCGACACCTCCATCCTTGCAGGTCAAGTGATGGCTTTCCGGCCCGAAACAGGCCGGGTTCAGGCCGTGCGCTGGAGGTAGGCCGATTCGCGATCGACCCAGGACTTGAAGCTCGGCCGATCCAGGATGCTTTCGACATAGGCGCCAAGCTTCGGGTAACGACCGGGGTCGATCGCGATCCCGACATGCCGGAAATTGGCGAAGGGGCTTGCGACTGAAATGTCGGCCAGGGTCAGCCGGTCCTCGACGAGATACTGGCTGTCCGGAATCACCGCCTCGAGATAGTCGAGCAGCGGCGGCAATTCCTCGCATTCTGCCTTCGCGGCAACGTCCTCGTCGCCTGCCCGGCCAAGGAAGCGCGGTGCAACAACGCGGTTGAAGAAGATCTTGCCGCCGCAGGCGAACAGGACGGTATCGGCAAATTCGTCATACCAGATGGTCCGTGCGCGCGCCTTCGGTTCGATCGGGATCAACCCGGGTTCAGGCCTGATCGCCTCCAGATAGGTAACGATCGCCGTCGAATCGGAAATTGCGAAATCGCCATCGCGAAAGCCAGGCATCTTGCCGAACGGGCTGGCTTCCAGAAATTCGGGATCCTCGTTGCCGAGCCCGCTCGGCTTCAGCTCGACCTCGATCCCCTTCTCGGCGGCAAAGGCCAGCACCTTGCGGACGAAAGGCGACATCGACGATCCATAGACGATCATGAGCAGGGCTCCTGTGCATTTTCGGTTTTCTTCAGCCACCTGAATAGGTGCCCGGCTCGGTTTCGTCACCTCTCAATCGGCTCGAAAGTGGATCGGGCCCGGGCCAGTTTAGGGCGCGTTAAAGCTTCATGGTTAAGCCTTGGTCAGCCAACATTGCCGACCAGGAGACCCCAACCGATGAAGTTCCAGCAACGCCTCTGGGCCTGCGCCGCCGCCGGCGCCCTCGCTCTTGCCGCTGCAGCGAGCGCTTCGGCTCAAAGTGTCGAGGACGGCTTCAAGGCCTGGCAGGCCGGCAATCATGACGAAGCCGTCCGGCACTGGCGAACGCTTGCCGATCGCGGCAATGTCGACGCCCAGTTCGCTTTGGGCCACGCTTATCGTCTCGGGCGCGGCGTTCCCCAGAACCTGAACCTTGCCGAACAATGGTACGAGCGGGCAGCGCGCGGGGGGCACCGCGAAGCCCAGGCGATGTACGGGGTGATCCTGTTCCAGAACGGGCGCCGGCAGGAGGCGCTGCCCTACATCCAGCGCGGCGCCGAAAGCGGCGACCCGCGCGCCCAATATGTTCTTGGCACCGTCCTGTTCAACGGCGACTATCTCCCCGCGGACCATCCGCGCGCCTTCGCGCTGATGACCCGATCGGCGGCCCAGGGCCTTCCGCAGGCGAAGTCCCATCTTCAGGAAATGGAAAGCCATATATCGGAAGCGGACCGCGCCCGAGGTCTCGAACTTGCTGAAAGAATGGCCAGCGCTCCGTCGGACAGCAGCGAAGGTCCGCCGGCAATGCCTGCGCCGACCAGCGGGCGCGCCCGGCCGCCGGCGGTCACCACCACCAGTGTCCCGGCCTCTCGCCCGGCCGAAGCGGCACCGCAAGAGGCACGGAGCACACCCTCTGCGCCCCTGCCGGCCGCCAGCGGCCGCTGGCGGATCCAGATCGGCGCCTTCAGCAACGAGGCCAATGCCCGCCGCGCCTGGGAGGGCGTTCGAAGCCGGCTTTCGGGACTTGAGCCGAATTATGTGCGCGCCGGCAATCTGATCCGGCTCCAGGCCGGTCCCCTTCCTGACCGGGCCTCTGCGGAGCGAAGCTGTGCGACCGTCAAGAGCGCCGGGGGAGCCTGTCTCGTGGTGGCGCCCTGACCGGCAATCTTCACCCTCTCGCTTAACCGAAAATTTGCCGGCCTCGCCTAGTCGAGGTGGTGGAGGGGCAGGAATGGGCGCGATCCACGCCGATGGGCGATCCAACATGACGACACGCTGGCGGCGCCGGTGCATGTGCGTCCTCGTCGCGGATCAGACCGTTCCCGCAGCGCTTCGCGACGTTTCGGCGACCGGCGCCTTTCTCGAGACCAATATCCGCCCGGAACTGGGCACGCGAATCCAGCTTCTCCACCCGGACGCCGGACCGATCGACGGAACGGTTCGCTCCGTCTCTCTCGACGGAATCGGGATCGACTTCGAACGAAGCGAGCGTTCGGTCGCCTTCGCGCTTGCGGCCATCGTCGCCGACATGAGTCGCCCCGAAGCCGCCTGATCACCGCCGGAACTTCGGCCGATTCCGGGCCGCCTGCTCGCGAAGCCGGTCGAGAAGCGCGTTTTCGGCCGGAAAACCGACTTCGCGGCAGATTCCATTGAACGCGCTTCGGGCACCGGTGCCGCGAATATAGGAAGTGAGCGGCTGATCGGGATCGTCGGCCATGGTGGCATGGGTCCAGAACGAGTCCCAGATCCATTTCTTGTCCGGGTCGGCGCCGGCAGCAACGAACGTATAGGCAAGGACGAAGCGAAGTCCCAGACTTCCGGCCGCCGGCCGAGTGCCGCATTCGTCGGCAATCTCGCAAAGGACCGCGAGCGCCCTCAGAACCAGTGACTGGCGCAAGGTCGACATCACCGCCGAATGGAACATAAAGAGAACGTCGGCAAGCGATTCGCGCTTGGCCGTTGGAAAAGTTTCAGTCGGTCGCCCAGGTCGATCGGGGATAGCCCTGGGCATGAAGCAGGGCCGTAAGGTCGCTCTGGTCGATGCGCGCATCCGCCATCGCGGCGACCGCCGGCTTGGCCCGGAAGGCGATCCCGATCCCGGCCGCCTTCAGCATCGGAATGTCGTTGGCTCCGTCGCCAACCGCCATCACCGCCGCCAGCGGAAGCCTGCGTTCAAGAGCCGCCGCTTTCATCGCCTCGAGTTTGCCATCGGCGCCAAAAATCGGCTGTTCGACGGTCCCGGTCAGCCGGCCATCCTTCGTTTCCAGGACATTGCTTATCGCCTGGTCGAACCCGATCCGCTCGGCCACCGGATCGGCGAAGCGAGTGAAGCCTCCGGAAACGAGAAGGCACGAGGCGCCATGGGCACGCATGGTGCGGACCAGAATTTTCGCTCCCGGCGTCAGCCTGACCCGTTCCTCGAGGCAGCGATCGATCGCCGATTCATCAAGGTCCCTGAGTAGTGCGACCCGGGCCTTGAGCGCCGCTTCGAAATCCAGTTCGCCGCGCATCGCCTGCTCAGTCACTTCGGCGACCTGGGCCTTGACCCCGGCATAATCGGCCAGTTCGTCGATGCACTCGACGCTGATCATCGTCGAATCCATGTCCGCGACGAGCATCTGTCGACGCCTTCCTTCGCCGGGCTGGACGACGACGTCGACCCCGATCGGCTCGAGCGCCGATCGAGCTTCACCGGGATCGCCGCTGAAGGGCAGATCGAAGGCGCTTCCCTCGTCGATCCAGTTAGGCGCTCCAGGAACCAGACCGGAGGCGGCAAGGGCGTCGGCGGCGGCGGAAATATCCCCCCGGCCGAGCCGCGCCTTTGCTATCAACGTAGCGATGAACATCGATCCCCCTGGCAAGCCGGTGCTGGCGCTCATTGCAGGGCCGACGGCCAGCGGCAAGTCGGCGCTGGCCCTGGCGCTTGCCGAAAAGGCGAACGGGACGATCATCAATGCCGACAGCGCCCAGGTCTATGGCGACCTTCGCCTGGTGTCGGCGCGGCCAGGCGCTGCCGAGGAGGCCCGTGTCCCCCACCGCCTCTATGGCTACCGCGACGGCGCCCACCCCTGTTCGGCGGCTGACTGGGCCGAGGATGCCAGGGAAGCGATATGGCAAACGGTCCGGTCGGGCAGGCTTCCAATCCTGGCCGGCGGAACCGGCCTTTACCTGCGCACCCTGATCGAAGGCATTGCACCGGTGCCGGACATCGACCCGGCAATCCGGGCCGAAGTCCGTTCGATTCCGACCGCCGAAGCCTTTTCGGCGCTGGAAAAGGAGGATCCCGAAGCCTTTGCCAGGCTTCGAGGTGGCGACAGCAGCCGGATCGCCCGAGCGCTCGAAGTGGTGCGGTCGACCGGGCACCCGATCGCCTTCTGGCAGAAGGAAAGAACCGGCGGCATTGCCGGTGATTTCGATCTTCGGCCGATCATCCTGCTGCCGCCGCGAGATTGGCTTCACCAGCTCTGCGATGAGCGTTGGGACGGGATCTTCTCCGATTCCGGCCTCACCGAGGTGGAAGCCCTGTTGTCCCGGGGCCTTTCGCCCTCGGCGCCGGTGATGCGGGCGATCGGCGTTCCCGAAATGGCGGCCTTCCTTCGCGGCGAGATGAGCCGGGAGGCCGCTCATTCCGCCGGGCGGACCGCCACCCGCCAATATGCCAAGCGACAATATACCTGGTTTCGCCGCCAGCCGCCTGAGCCCTGGCCGCGCTATCTGGAGCCACTCGATTGCGGCGCCTTCCCCTATGCCCTAGCGATGCTCGACCTCTGACAGCAGGAAGACCATGCGCATCTATCTCGACCCCGATTGTGACCTCAGCCTGATCCGCGAGCGGAAGGTGGCAATCGTCGGCTATGGCAATCAGGGCCGGGCACAGGCGCTCAATCTTCGCGACAGCGGCGTTTCGGTGACCATCGCCCTTCCGGAGGAATCGAAAAGCCGGGCCAAAGCGGGCGACGATGGGCTGACGGTCAGGACCACCGCCGAGGCGTGCGCGGACGCCGACCTCGTCGTCCTGCTCGCAGCCGACGAGGATCATGGCCGGATCTATGCCGAGGCGATCGAGCCCAATCTTCGCCAGGGCGCTGCCCTGGGCTTCGCCCATGGCCTCAGCATCCGCTTCGGGCTGATCGAGCCGAGGGCCGATCTCGACATCCTCCTGGTCGCTCCGAAGGGTCCGGGAACCGCGCTCAGGCGCGATTATGAAGCCGGGTCCGGGCTGATCTCCCTGTTCGCCGTCGCCCAGGACAATAGCGGCCAGGCCGAGGCCCTTGCGCTTTCCTATGCAGCAGCGATCGGAAGCGGCCGGATCGGAATCCTCCCGACCAGCTTCGCCGAGGAATGCGAGGCCGACCTGTTCAACGAGCAAGCGGTCCTGTGGGGCGCCATACCGGAGCTCATCCATGCCGGTTTCGAAACCCTGGTCGAAGCCGGTTTCTCACCCGAAATCGCCTATTTCGAATGCCTTACCGAGGTAAAGTTGATAGCCGATCTTATCTATGAACGCGGAATCGCGGAAATGCGCGAAGCGATTTCCAACACCGCCGAATTCGGCGCGCTGAAGGGCGGCAGCCGAATCGTGAATGCCGATACCAGGACCGAGATGCGCCGGATCCTTCGCGACGTTCGAAGCGGAACCTTCGTCGAAGCGCTGCTTGCCGATTCCAGGGCCGGCTATCCGCTCCTTCGCTCGTCGCGCGAGGAAGCCGCACGCCATCCGATCGAAAAGGTAGGCGCCCGGCTCCGGGGCCTGGTCGCAAGGGACGCAGGCTGAGCCGTCCGTATTTGATCAGGTTTCGATCAGGGCCATCAGAGCCTCGGTCGAGGGATCGAAGCGGATGGCGGCCTGGTCGCCATCAAGCGCCCGGGCCATTTCCTTGCCGAGCTCGACGCCGAACTGATCGAAGGGGTTGATCCCGAGCAGGACGGCATTGGCGAAGGTGCGATGTTCGTAAAAGGCGATAAGTGCGCCAAGGCTTCGCGGATCGAGCCGGTCGAGGAGGATCGTCGTCGACGGCCGATCGCCCGGATAGGCACGGTGGGGATCGTCCGACCTACGGCCAGCCATCAGTGCCGCACCTTGGGCGAAGCAGTTGACCAGCAGCTGGCGGTGATGTTCCGGGGCGAGACTGTGGCCGGCCTCGCGGACCGCGACGAATTCCACCGGCACCAGATGAGGCCCCTGGTGGAGAAGCTGGAACACGGCATGCTGGGCATCGGTGCCAATGCCTCCCCACACGATCGGCGAGGTCGCCCGGGCGACTGACCTGCCCTCGAGGTCGACGCCCTTGCCGTTCGATTCCATCTCCAGCTGCTGCAGGTAGGATGGAAGCAGCCTCAGCCGCTCGTCATAGGCGAAAACGGCCCGGGTCTCGGCACTTCGAAGATTGGCATAATAGCGGTCGACGGCGGCGGCGATCAGCGGCGCGTTGCGTTCGGGCGGCGAAAGCCGGAAATGGCGGTCCATCGCGGCCGCGCCTTCGAGAAGAGTCTCGAACGCCTCCCATCCGAGTGCAAGCGCCGCCGGGAAGCCGATCGACGACCAGAGCGAATAGCGACCGCCGACCGTCTCGGAAAAGGGAAGGATCCGAGTCTCGTCGACCCCGAACTCGATCGCGCGTTCGGGACTTGCAGTGAGAGCGACGATCCGGCCGAAGGGGTCCGCAACGCCCGCCTCTTCCATCCATTGAAGGGACGAGCGGGCATTGAGCATCGTCTCGCTGGTCGTGAAGGTCTTGGACGCGATCACCAGAAGGGTCGAATGAGGATCCATGCCCCGGATCGCTTCCTCCAGCGCCGATCCATCGACATTGGAGACGATGGCCGTCTGATAGCGATCCGAGCGCCTTCCGAGCGAATCGATCAGAAGGTCAGGCCCCAGCGCAGAGCCGCCGATGCCGACATGAAGGACGCTCCGGATGGCGCCGAACGCCTCCGCCTCGATCGCGTCGATCAGGGTTCGCATCCGGGCATGGAGCCTTTGCGCGCGGGCGACGCTTTCCGGCGCCCCCTCGCCTCGTTCGGCACCATGTTCCGCTGCACGATTCTCGGTGGGGTTGGCGATCTCGCCGGCGAACAGGGAATGACGGCGGGTGGAAAGGCCCGCGCTTTCGGCAAGGTCGACAAAGCCGGCGAGAATCGAGCGGTCGAGATGGGTCTTCGCGAAATCGAAGCGGATCCCGCTTTCCTCGATGACCAGATCATCGAGCCGGCCTGGCTCGGCGGCGAACAGATCTTCGAGGCTTTTCGGCTGTGCCTTCTGAAGCGTGTCCCAATTCATTCCTGATCTCCTGTTGGTCGTCCCTTTACGGGCCGAACCCGGACAATCCCAGTCTGCTCCATGATCCGGGGCCTCGACCGCATCGCGAGCGCCCTTGACCCTTTATCGGCGCCAAGCGAAAGCGCTTCGGATGGAGAAGGACAATGACGCCGGCGCCCCTGCCACGGCCCTGGAGCCGGAAGGAAAGAAGGAAAGCTGGTGGGAAACACTGCGCTTTCTCCTGATCCTGTTCTTCGCAGCGCTTGCCCTGAGAACCTTCATCGTCGCTCCGTTCAGCATCCCGACCGGTTCGATGCTGCCCAAGCTGATGATCGGCGATTATCTGTTCGTGTCGAAATGGCCCTATGGCTATTCGCGTTTCTCCTTCCCCTTCGGTCTCGCTTCCTTCGATGGACGCCTTGCCGAAAGCCTTCCGGACCGGGGCGACGTGGTCGTGTTCCGCTATCCCGGCGGCACCCAGGAGGATTATGTGAAGCGGGTGATCGGTCTTCCCGGCGACACGATCGAGATTCGCGCAGGCGAACTGACCCTCAATGGCGAAGCGCTGCAGAGGCGCCGGATCGCCGATTTCCCGATGGCGGTAAGCCCCAACAGTCCGTGCCGCCAGGTCCGTCGCGGCTCCGCCCGCCAGCTTCCCGACGGCCCGGGCGGAACCGTCTGCGCCTATCCGCGCTTTCGCGAGACCCT
>CAYOJN010000012.1:0-23622 GCA_964404245.1 uncultured Sphingosinicella sp.
TCGTTCTGAGGCTTGCGGCTCGCCTGCCCTTCCTGTTCATCGCCGGCCGCTATTACGGGCCCGAACTTCTCGGCCGCTTCGCTTATGCGATCATCGTCATCGAGCTTGCGGCGCAGCTCGCAACCATGGGTCTCAAGCGCGGCCTTGCTCAGCAGCTCTCGACCTCCGACCGGCCGCATGTCTGCATCGTCTGGGATGGTCTTCTTGCAGCCTTTATCGCCTCGGCGGCGGCAAGTGCGATCCTGATGACGTTTCCGCAGGTCATGTTCCCCGCCGGTGATATTCGCGGGGCCGAATGGCTCCTGCCGTTGATCATCTTCGGCATTGCCGGTGCCGATGTGGCTCTGGCCGCTCTGGCCTATCGCCATGATATCGCCTCGACCGTTCACGTTCGGGCGATCGTCGAGCCGTGGACGATCAGCATCGCAGCTGGTGCGTTGATCTTCTATTCTTCCCGCGACGGGTTGATCATCGCCTATGTCATCTCCATCGCGGCCGGGCTTTCGATGGCGCTCTGGAGGCTTGGCCGAAGCTATGGCCTTCCCAGCGGTTGGAGGCCCAATCCGGCCGAGTTGATGTCGGTGGCGCGGCGCAACGTCCCGCTTGCTGCAGCCGATGCAATCGAGTGGGGATCGCGGCGTCTGGACATCGCCATCCTCGGCCTCTTCGTCGCCCCTTATTATGTCGGCGTCTATTATGTTGCCCAGCAGGTGGCGTCATTGCCTCAGAAGCTGAAAACCAGCTTCGATCCGATCCTGGCCCCGGTCATCACCCAGAAGCTTGCCGAAGGGGATCGCGGAGCCGTCGCGAAGCAGGTTCGCCAGGTCGGTTTCTGGATCATTGCTGCCCAGGCAGGGATCGGCCTTGCCCTCGGCATTCCCGGTGAAGCGGTGATGGGCCTGGTGGGTCGCGACTTCATCGGTGGAACCGCTGCGCTCGGTTTCCTTCTGGCGGCCGAGGTCGTCGCTGCAACGGCGGCGGTGTCCGAAGCGGCTCTCGTCTATGTCGCGAGGCATCGGAACCTCCTGATCTCCCTGTTGATGATCGGGTTCCAGGCCATGCTCACCATTGCGCTCCTTCTCCTCCTCAGGGCCCAGGGCTGGCCGCCGGCCTATCAGGCGGCAAGCGCGGCCCTTGCGCTCATGCTGTCACTGGGGCTCGCCTCGGCGCTCAAGGCCCGGCTGCTGAGCAGGCTGCTTGAGGCGCCGGTCCAGGGATGGCGCTGGTCTCTCATCTGGGCTGCCGGAGCGGCGGTTGCGGTCGGCGCGGGCTTCACGTTCCTCCCGAGACGTTTCGAGTGGGTGGAACTGGCTGTCGGGATTCCGACCATCCTGATCGTCTTCTTCTATGTCGTCTGGAAGCGCGGCTTCACCCACGAAGATCGGGTCCTGTTTCGCAAGCAGGGGCCGGAAGAACCCACGCTTCCGCCGCCCGGCACGGCGTCGCCCTGAGCCTTGCCCCGTCCCGGGGTTCGCCTGCGCGGATCAGTGGCGGAAGTGGCGCATTCCGGTGAAGATCATTGCGAGGCCCGCCTCGTCGGCGGCAGCGATCACCTCGTCGTCGCGGATCGATCCGCCGGGCTGGATCACCGCGGTCGCGCCAGCTTCGACCGCGGCCAGAAGGCCGTCGGCAAAGGGAAAGAAGGCGTCTGAAGCGACTGCGGAACCGATCGTCTTCGGATTGTCCCAGCCTGCCCTTTCGGCAGCGTCGCGGGCTTTCCAGGCGGCAATTCGCGCTGATTCGAGGCGGTTCATCTGGCCGGCGCCAATTCCGGCTGTCGATTCGCCCTTGGCGTAGACGATCGCGTTGGATTTCACATGTTTCGCGATCGTCCAGGCGAACAGGCAGTCCGCCATTTCCTGCTCGGTCGGTGATCGCTTCGTCACCACCTTGAGATCGGACTGGTCGATCCGGCCATTATCCCGTGACTGGAGGAGATGGCCGCCGGCAATGGAGCGAAGCGAAAGGCCGCCGCGTCCGGGATCGGGCATGCTGCCGGTAAGCAGGAGCCGGAGGTTCTTTTTTCCGGCAAAGATTTCCAGAGCTTCGGAATCGGCGTCAGGCGCGATCACCACCTCGGTGAAGATCCCGGTCATTGCCTGTGCGGACTGGGCATCCAGCGTCGCGTTGACGGCGATGATCCCACCGAAGGCCGACACGCTGTCGCATTGGAAGGCGGCCTGATAGGCTTCGCCGAGGCTCGCGCCGAGCGCGACCCCGCACGGATTGGCATGTTTGACGATGACGCAGGCAGGACCGGAGTCCCGGAACTCGCTCACCAGTTCAAGAGCCGCGTCGGCATCATTATAATTGTTGAAGCTAAGCGCCTTGCCCTGAACCTGGCGGGCCTGGGCAATGCCTTCCGAATGCGGTCCTGAAGGGAGGTAGAGCGCCGCCCGCTGATGCGGATTCTCGCCGTAGCGAAGCTCGTCTCCCTTGTGCATCGTCAGCGTCAGGGTGGATGGAAAGACGTCCTTCTGATCGGCGAACGCGAACCAGGACGCAATTATCGAGTCATAGGCTGCGGTTGCGGCAAAAGCTCGGGCGGCCAGCCGTTTGCGAAGATCCAGCGACGTCCTGCCACCGCTTTCGTCGAGCGCAGATATGAGATCGCCATAGTCGGCCGGATCGGTGACGATGGCGACGAACTCATGGTTCTTCGCCGCGGAGCGAACCATGGACGGCCCGCCAATGTCGATATTCTCGATGATATCGACCCGGTCGGAACCCCGCTTCACGGTCTCGGCAAAGGGGTAGAGGTTGACGACGACCAGATCGATGGCCGCAATCGCATGCGCAGCCATGGCTGCTGAATGTTCGGGATTGTCCCGGATGGCGAGGAGACCGCCATGGACCTTCGGGTGGAGGGTCTTCACTCGGCCATCCATCATTTCCGGGAAACCGGTCAGATCGGAGATGTCCCGGACATCGAGGCCCGCCCCTCGGAGTTCTGCAGCGGTCCCGCCGGTCGAGACGAGTTCGACCCCGTGCCGGGCAAGCGCCTTGCCGAGGTCGACAAGGCCGCTCTTGTCGGAAACCGACAGCAGGGCACGACTGACTTTCAGATCGGACATGATTTTCCTCGAAAGAGAAGGGTCAGGAAGCGCGCTTCAGCTCCCAGGAGATCGTCATGCCCTCGGCCGGGCTTTCGCCGACGATGACGAGTTGAAGCGTGGCATTCGGGCGGGACTCGCCATCGATCCAGAGACTGTCTTCGACCGAGAGCTGCCCGCCGCGGCAGCGAAATGACCAGACATTGCCGCCTCGTATCCGGAGCAGGGCTCCCTTGCCATCGGCGGTTGCGGTAACTTCGACGGCCGGAGCGAGGTGAAATCGGACCGTGAACGGCACCATGGCTGATCGGCGGCGCTTGCCGGTTGCGATGAGTCGGTCTTCACCATCCAGTTGCCGCCCGTCGGGAGCGAGAACCAGGCGGCGTTCATGGAGCAGTCCGAACCGGCGTGCATAGCCGTCATGGCTTGCCTCCAGCCGGCAGATCCCGGCCGTTTCATCTCGGGCTAGTTCCACCTCGGCGACACCCTTGCCTAAGGATCCATCGGGATGAATCGCGGTGGAATTGCGATCACCCAGGGTCAGGGTCGAATGGGCCGCCGTGGTCCTGAGCGCGTGGACGAGCTCGTCAGGCAGCGCGTTGCGAGCGTCACCGGCGCCGCCGCAATTGACGATCAGCCGATTGGACGAGTCGCTGAACTCGAAAGCGAGAGTGGACGCACAGCCTCCAAGAAGTGCCCGCGGCGGCGGTGGCGGCGCCGCATCGAAGACCAGCGCGCTCGTTCGGGCCTGCGAACGCTGATAGCCCCAGCCTCGCGCCTGCCTGAGCGGGCGTACGGTAATCCCTGTGCCTTCGACGGCGGCGATCACCCGCCGGCGGCTGGTCATGTTGCCTCCCTGCCAGCTGGACAGGGCATCGTCGCCGAGCGTGACCGCAAGCAAGGCGCCAGCGCAGGACGCCAGCGAATCGACGAGCCAGTCCGGAACGTCCCGTCGGGCCGCGATATAGACGGCACGAAGCTGTGCCAAAGTTTCGGTCAGGAGGATCTGTTCGGCCGGGGCCCGGCTGACCAATCCCCCATCGTCGTGAAGGGACACTGAAAGGGCTCTCATCAGCCCGGCCTCGCCCGACCTCAGCCGGCCTGGTCCGCCCTGGACGACAAGCGCGGCAGCGATCACTCCGCTCCAGGCGGTGATTCGCGAAAGGCCGGGCAGGGCCTTGTCCGCGCTACGCTCGACATGCCGTGCGCCTCGGGCGAGGATGTTGAGCAATTGCGAGCGATAGACGAGGTCGCGGCTCGAGAGGATATAGGGCGCATAGGCCGTCCAGAACAGGATTCGGCGGCCCCAGATGTCTGCCCTCCAGGCCGGTTCACTCACCTGATCGGCATGGGCTTCAAGCCACTTGCGGGTGATTGTCTCGGCGAGCTTTGCGCCTCGCTCCCGAGTCGCTGCCGCGCCAAGGTCGCGAAGCCAGGCGAAGCTGTGGACATGGCTGGAGAAATCGGCCGGCAGGTCGATAGCCTGAAGATCCAGCTTCTCCAGCGGAATTTCATTGCCATTATGGACCATTCGGCCGCGAAGAAGGCTCTCGCCGGCGCCCTTGTCGCCTGCAATCGGGTCCTTCGGGACGGACGTCAGCCGAAGCGGCACCCGGCCTCTCAGCCTGAGCGCGTGGAGCGGTGTCTTCCAGGCCAGCCGGTGGAGCCGATAGTTCAGTCGCTCGAAGAGCGACAGACCACGATCGTCACCGACCCGGATCAGCCTTTTCCCCGGCTGGATCTCATCCAGCTCCGGCTCTGGTTCGATCCGCTCGAGCAGGCTCATCCTCCGCGAAGCCCCCAAATATTGTCGGCATAATGATCCCTGCCGCCGCGGAATGTCGCCGTTCCCGCGACAAGGGCATCAGCGCCCGCGGCAATGATTCGGCGGCAATTGGACTGGTCGACCCCGCCATCGACCTCCAGATCGACAGGCCGGCCAATCGCATCGATCCGTTTGCGGATGGTCTCGATCTTGCGCAGCTGGCTTTCGATGAAGCTTTGTCCGCCGAAGCCCGGATTGACGCTCATCACCAGCACCAGGTCAATCTCCTCCAGGACATGGTCGAGGACCTCGGCCGGTGTTGCGGGATTGAGCGACACCCCAGCCTTTCGACCCAACGCCTTGATCCGCTGAAGGGTGCGATGAAGATGGGGGCCGGCTTCGGGATGAACGGTGATGATGTCCGCGCCCGCATCGGCGAACGCCTCAAGAAAGGGATCGACGGGGGAAATCATCAGATGGACGTCGAAGGGTTTCGCGCTGTGCGGACGGAGCGCTTTCACGACTGCAGGGCCGATGGTGATGTTCGGGACGAAATGGCCGTCCATGACGTCGACATGGATCCAGTCTGCGCCCGCCTCGTCGATCGCCCGGACTTCCTCACCCAGGCGGGCGAAGTCGGCGGACAGGATCGACGGGGAAATCCGGACTGGCTGCTGCATCGGCAAAGCCTATCACCCCGCAAAGTGAGGGAGCAAGAATCGCGGCCTACTTATCCCCGCTTATTCGGCGGAAGCGAGCGATGAAGAAGCTGTCGCATCCGCCTTCCTCCAGCCAGGCCCCCGGGAGCAGGCGTCTTTTTTCCTCTTCGGTGAAATCCGACCGGGTTCGAAGGAAGGCATCGGCAACCTGTTCGCCCTCCTCCGGCTCGAGCGAGCAGACCGAATAGACCAGCTCTCCGCCGGGCTTCAGCCAGTTGGCGCAACGGGCGAGCATCGCCTTCTGGCCTTCTGCGAGTTCGGCGATGCTTTCGGTCCGGACCCGGTGGAGGACATCCGGGTGCCGGCGATAGATTCCGGTTGCCGAGCAGGGTGCGTCGAGAAGAATGGCGTCGACCGGCTGTTTCGGCTGCCACTCGAGCAGGTTGGCGGCGACGACCTCGGCGTGAAGGCCGGTCCGGGCGAGGTTTTCGGAGAGTCGCGCCAGACGACTTTCGGAAATGTCGAGCGCGGTTACATCCCATCCCGAGGCAGCGAGCTGCATGGTCTTCCCGCCGGGCGCCGCACACAGGTCGAGCGCCGTCCGTCCGTGGCCCGAACCCAGCATCCGGGCAGGAAGCGACGCCGCAATGTCCTGCACCCACCAGCAGCCGCTGCCTTCGCCATAACCGGTCAGCCCGGCAACAGCGGTGCCTCGTGCGAGGCGGAGGTGCCCGGGCATCAGGCTGATCCCATCCGAATCCGCCGGCGGTTGGCCCTGGAGATCGAGGGGCGCGGGGACGGCCATGAGCCGGGACGCCGAGTCTACGGCTTCCTGACCCCAGGCTCTTCGCCAACGCTTGGCGACAGGGTCAGGGAGGGTCGCCCGATCGGGAAGCCGGGCGCCCCGCCGCATGAGGGTCCCGAACACGCCGTGGACGAGCCTGCGCGGTCCTCCGTCGAGCAGTGGAAGGATCGTGGAGATTGCGGCATGGGGAGGCGTTCCGAGCGAAAGCGCCTGGGCCAGCGCCAGCCGGAGCGCGAACCGTGCCTTGGCATCCTCGGCAAGCCTCCGGCTGGTCGCACTGTCGATCAACGAATCGAGATCGGGAAGGCGGCGAAGACTCTCCGAGGCCAGTGCATGGGCAAGAGCACGGTCATCGCTGCGGTCCAGGTCGCGGGCAGCGACGCCGAGCGCGGATTCCAGCGGCAGCCCCTTGCGAAGCACGGCATCGAGCAGCCGGAGGGCTGCCCGGCGCGCCGGAACGCCTGGCGCGTCGGCAGGCTGGTTCAGCGGGCTCAGCCGCGCTTCCCGAGGGGATCGAGGGCGCTCGAGCCGCGCCCGGCCCGCGGCACTCCGCTGACCGGGAGCACTGCCGGGCGGCCATCGGCAGGGACCGGCGGAGGCGTGGAGAGGCCCATTTCGTCGGCCATTGCGCGGAGCGCCGCAATCCGGTTCTCGGTCGCCGGATGGGTAGAGAAGAGGCTGTCACCACGAGCAAGGCCGGGGACGATATAGAGCGCTGCGGCGGCGGGATTGCGCGCTGCAACCGGGTTGGGGACCGCTGCCGCACCCCTGGCCAGTTTCTCCAGGGCGGAGGCCAGATGGGCCGGATTGCCGTGGATCTCCGCACCTCCGCGATCCGCGCCATATTCGCGGGTCCGACTGATCGCGAGCTGGACGATCATTGCTGCAAAGGGAGCAACGATCACCGCCAGGAGGATCGCAAGCATATTGCCTCGATTGTCGCCGCCCCGGAAGAACAAGCCGAAATTGGCGAGCATCGAGATGGCGCCGGCAATCGTCGCCGTCATCGTCATGATCAGGGTATCGCGATTCTTCACATGGGCGAGCTCGTGCGCCATCACCGCTGCCACTTCGTCGCGGTTGAGAAGTCCGAGCAGGCCGGTCGTCGCGGCAACCGCGGCATTTTCCGGGTTTCGACCCGTCGCGAACGCATTGGGATGCGGGGAATCAATCAGATAGACCTTCGGCATTGGCAACTGTGCCCGTCTGGCCAGTTCGCTGACGATCCCGAACAGTTTCGGCGCCGATCCTGAGTCCACTTCCTTTGCGCCGTGCATCCGAAGGACGATCTTGTCGGCATTCCAGTAGGTGAAGACGTTCATCCCGATCGCGATCAGAAGGGCAATGATCGCTCCGCCGCGTCCGCCCAGAGTGAAGCCCAGACCCATGAACAGGGCCGTCAATGCGGCAAGCAGCATTCCGGTTTTCAGGGTGTTGTTCATCTTGCCTTTCGATCCTCCGCACCTGAAATGTGGGTTCGACCCTGCCTTGTTGCAATTGGAAATTCTGCCATGGCTTCTCGCCGACCCTCGACCGTCAAAGCGCCCGCTTATCTATCAAAGAGCCCTCCCGTGCCCGAGCCCGGTCCGACCAGTGAGAGCCAGGAGAGCGGCGGACCCAAGGGCAAGGAGCCGACCCGCTATGGCGACTGGGAGAACAAAGGCATCTGCTGGGATTTCTAAATCCGGGTTCAGACACCCTCGCTTCGGAGCGGCCGCGCAAGCAGTCGCTCGACCGCATCCTCCGCGGTCAGCCGGCCCTCGAGGAGGGCGCAGACGGAAGCGCCAATAGGCATGTCGACTCCCAGCCGTTCGGCTTCGCGCATGAGCACCGGGGCAGTGAATGCGCCTTCGGCCACGGTTCGCCGGTCCGACAGAAGATCAGCAGCTTTGCCTCCCTCCCCGATCCCTTTGCCGAGGCTGAAATTACGGGAGCTAATGGAGGAGCAGGTCAGGACGAGATCGCCGAGCCCGGCAAGGCCCGCAAGCGTGTCGACCCGGGCCCCCTTGGCAAGCCCGAAGCGGACCATTTCGGCAAAACCCCGGGAGATCAGGGCGGACCGGGCATTGAGGCCGAGACCTTGCCCCTCGACGACCCCGCAAGCGATGGCGAGCACGTTCTTGACCGCCCCGCCGATCTCGGCGCCGGCAATATCGTCGGAAAGATAGGGACGAAAATTCGGCCTTGCGATCCGTTCCGCAAGCTCACCCCCGATTGCAGGCTCTTCGGCCGCAAGGGTGACGGCGGTTGGAAGACCTGCAGCCACCTCATGGGCAAAGGTCGGGCCGGAAAGAACAGCGATCGACGCATCCGGCTGAACCTGCTTCGCGACTTCGTGCATCAGGAGTCCGCTCTTTTCCTCGATCCCCTTAGAGCAGAGGATGAGCGGCCTCCCGCCGGCCGGGAGCCCGGCCAGGACCGAGCGCAGATGCTGGGCAGGCGTGACGATCAGAAATGCGTCGCATTCGGCGAGGTCGTTGAGTTGGGCCACCGCTCTTATGGCCGGTTCAAGGGCAAGGCCGGGAAGATAGAGCCTGTTTTCATGCCGGTCGTTGATCGATTCGACCACTTCTCGTTCGAGCGCCCAGATCAGGGTCTCATCGCCGCCGCCGCTTGCGACCTGAGCAAGCGCCGTTCCCCAGGCGCCGGCGCCGACGATTCCGATCCTCATGCCTTCACTCCGGCGCCGCGGGCTTTCTCGGCGGTGGGATCGAGCGGCCAGCGCGCTCGCGCGGGCGCATCGAGGCCATCGGTCAGACCGGCCTCGAAGCGAAGGGCTCCGGCCCAGGCGATCATCGCCGCATTGTCGGTGCAGAGCCAGAGGGGGGGAGCGACGAAAGGCAGGCCGACCGAATCGGCAAGACCAGTGAGGGCGCTTCGGATTGCCCGATTGGCTGCCACTCCGCCGGCGACGACGAGCGCCGTCGCCGAGGGTGCGCTGCGAAGGGCGAGTTCGGCCCGATCGACGAGGCAGTCCACCACCGCCTTCTGGAACGAAGCCGCAATGTCGGGATCGGCATGGAGACCTGAGTCTCGGGCTCGAAGGACGGCGCTTTTGAGACCTGCGAACGAGAAATGTGGTTCCCGCGATCCAGTGAGCGGCCGCGGCAGCGGCACTGCCTCCGGATCGCCCATTTCGGCAGCACGTTCCACCGCCGGCCCGCCCGGATAGCCCAGGCCAAGAAGCTTTGCGGTCTTGTCGAACGCTTCGCCCGCGGCATCGTCGATCGTCGTCGCCAGTCGCCGATATCGCCCAACGCCCTGGACCAGCAGCAATTGGCAATGGCCACCGGAGACGAGCAGGAGCAGATAGGGAAAATCCAGGTCGGGGTCGCTCAACATCGGCGAAAGCGCATGAGCCTCGAGATGGTTGACCGCGATCAGCGGCTTCCCGCTGGCAAGGGCAAGGCCCTTGGCGGTCACCAGCCCGACCATGACTCCGCCGATCAGGCCCGGTCCGGCGGTTGCGGCGATTGCGTCGACCTTCCCCAGTTCGACCCCGCCCTGGGCGAGCACCTCCTCGACCAGCGACGGCAGGATCTCGACATGGGCGCGGGCAGCGATTTCCGGTACGACTCCGCCAAAGGGCTGGTGAGCCCCTTCCTGGCCGGCGAGGCGATGCGCGACGACATGCCGGTCGGATGTGACCAATGCGGCGGCTGTTTCGTCGCAGCTGGATTCGATCCCGAGGATGAGGCTCATCCCGTCTTCCTGCATCGCCGGCAGGGTCTGTGCAATAGCAGCGCCGGACTGGAACCATGCCCTGCTTGGGTCTAGCAGGGGGCGCAATGAACCGTCCCCTTCGCATCGGAACGAGAGGATCGCCACTGGCGCTTGCCCAGGCGCATATGGTGGCCGACGCGTTGCGCACCGCCCACGGCTGGGACGAAGCGGCTGTGGAAATCATCCCGATCACCACCAGCGGCGACCGGATTCAGGACCGGCCACTGGCTGAACTAGGTGGCAAGGCGCTGTGGACCAAGGAGCTGGACAGAAGCCTGATCGAGGATCGGACTGATCTTTCCGTTCATTCGATGAAGGATGTCGAGACGATCCGGCCAGAGCATCTCGTGGTTGCCTCGATGCTGAAGAGGGCTGATCCGCGCGACCGGCTGATTGGAGCGGAAAGCGTCGAGACGCTCCCCGATGGCGCCAGGGTGGGGACTTCCTCTCCGCGCCGAACCGCTCAATTACTGGCCAGGCGCCCCGATCTCGACATTGCGACAATCCGAGGCAACGTCCACACCCGTCTCGCCCGTCTGGAGAGCGGCGAATATGACGCGACCCTGCTTGCAGCAGCCGGGCTGACACGGATCGACATGGGCGGGATCGGGACCGTCATCGAAGACATGCTTCCAGCACCCTCGCAAGGCGCGATCGGGATCGAGACCCTCGCCGATCGCAGTGAAGTCCAGCGGCTGCTTGCAAGAGTCGATCACCGGGAGACCCATCTTGCCGTCGAGGCTGAGCGGGCTCTCCTTGCCGAACTGGGCGGCGACTGCCGATCGGCCATTGGTGCGCTGGCGCAATGCCATGGCGCAAGAGTCCATCTTCGTGCCGAGATCCTGGCCTCGGACGGGTCTGAAATCTGCTCCGGCGAGTGCGAAATGGCGGCCGGGGACCCTGGACCGGCAAGGCAGCTCGCGCGCGACTTGCTCGATAGGGCCAGTCCGGCCCTCAGGGCCATGTTCGCGGCGTGAGAAGGAAGGTTTTGATCCTTCGCCCCGCCGCGGGCGCGCAGCGAAGCGCTCAGCGCGCTCGGGCGCTGGGCCTCGAACCGATTACCGCACCGCTCTTCACCGTTCGTCCGCTGGCCTGGCCTCTTCCCGATCCGTCGCGGTTCGAGGCACTCATTCTGACCAGCGCCAATGCAGCGCTCGAAGCCGGTGACGGATTGACGTCATTCCGAAAGCTGCCTTGCTATGCAGTCGGTGAGACGACGGCCGAGGCAGCGAAGAAGGCTGGACTGAGAAATCCCAGGATTGGACCGGGCGACGGCGTGGCCTTGGTCCGTATCATGGCAAGGGAGGGAATCGCCTCTGCCGTTCATCTTTGCGGATTCGAGCACAAGCCGCTTGGCGGCCATGGCGTAGCGATCACATCGATTCCGGTTTATGCCGCCGAGCCGGCCGATGCACTTCCCGAACCGGCGGTGGATGCCCTCCGCGAGTCGGCGCTGGTCCTGCTCCATTCCCCCCGGGCCGCAGCCACCTTCGCTCGCTTTGTGACGGAGAGACGGAGCCATGTCCGCCTTGCCGTAATCAGCGCCTCGGCAGCCGAGGCAGCGGGCTCGGGCTGGGCACAGCTGGCGGTGGCTTCCAGGCCGCGCGACGAGGCCTTGCTGGAGCTTGCCGCCAAGCTGTGCCAGACTGGCGATGACACAGGACGAAGCGCAAGCGAATGACGGACGATCATCTGACGGTGGAACACCAAGCTGCGTCGTCCCGGCGCCGGATCCTTTCCTGGCTGTTGCTGCCTGCGCTGTTCTTCCTGCTCGGAATCGCCGCAATGGGGTGGATTCTCAGCCAATGGGATGATGCGGCGCGGATGATCGGGATCACGCCGACGCCAACGGCACCGGTACCCGCCGAATCGGTCGCCGGGGATAGTTTGCAGCCGACGGAACCGCCTTCGCCACCGGCTCCGGCGCCCGGAGCGCAGCCGGAGCGGATTGTCATCGACCCGGAGATCACCCGTCGGGTCGCCGAGCTGGAACAGAGGATCGCCCAGATCGACAGCCAGTCGCGTGCCGCAGTCGGCAATGCCGATCGCGCCGAGGGCCTGCTCGTCGCCTTTGCTGCCCGGCGGGCGCTCGACCGCGGAGTCGCGCTGGGTTTCCTCGAGGCCCTCCTCCGCCAGCGTTTCGGAACCACGCAGCCGCAGGCGGTCGGGACCGTCATCAGCGCAGCGCGCCAGCCCGTGACTCTTCAGGAATTGCAGGATGGCCTCCAGCAGGTTGCACCGCAGCTGGTGGGTGCAGGCCCGCAGCAAAGCTGGTGGGATGCGCTCAAGGCCGAGCTTGGGAACGTCATTACCGTCCGTCGCGAAGGGAGCCCGTCGACGGAACCGGCCGAGCGACTGCGCCGGGCGACCCGCCGGCTGGAGGCCGGGCAGGTCGATGTCGCCCTTGCCGAAGTTCTGCGCCTGCCTGGCCGGGACCATGCGCGGGAATGGATTTCGAACTCGAGGCGTTATGTGGCCGCCCGGCGAGCGCTGGACACGATTGAAACCGCCGCACTGCTCGAGCCGCGAACCAACCCGGCCTCTGACCTGCCCGCCGCACAACAGTCGCCGCCGTCGGAATCGCCGGAGCCGGATGCCGCCGCGCCCTGAACCGGCTTTGGTCTAGATTTCCAGAAGCGCGTAAGGCCGGCCGTGCACTTCCTCGACAACCATCTGAGCGCAGTTATAGACCGGCGTTCCCCTCGGCGTCCGCCCGTCATGGCGGCCGCGATGGGCGTGGCCGTGGACGACCGCCGCCACATTGTCGAACCGGTCGATCGCGTCGGCAAGCCTTGAACAGCCCAGGAACGGATAGATTTCCAGTGGCTCTCCCTCGACGGTGTCCACGACCGGCGAATAATGGAGGACGGCGACCACGCGATCGGTCTTGAGGCTTCGAAGCGCGTTCTCCAGCTTTCGCGCCTCATCGAGCGCGACGTCGACAAATTCCTTTATGGCCGGTTCGCCGAAGGCGCCCAGTTCGCCGCGCCCGAATCCACCGACAAACCCTTTCACGCCGGCGAAGCCCACGCCTTCGATCTCCACCGCCTGCTCGCCGAGCATGGTAACTCCGGCCGAATGGAGGATCCTCGCCACCTCTTCGGGGTGGCCGCATTCATAATCGTGATTGCCGAGTACCGCCACGATCGGAATGGCGCAGGCCCTGAGATCCTCGGCAAGTATCTCCGCCTCGCGGATCTTGCCGAAATTGGTGAGGTCGCCGGTGAGAGCGAGAATGTCGGCGTCCTCGGCGATCTGCGCAAAAACCTCCCGGTAGCGATTCTCGTTATTCTCCGTGACGTGGAGGTCACCAATGGCGGCAAGCCTGATCCGCTGCGGCCGGCTGTCGTCAATGCTGTCGTTCATGTTTCTCGTTGATTCCCTTCCCTACCACATCGGCAAAACCCCACTCGCTCACGTCGATGACGAAGTCGGTCGGGCTGAGCAGCCGGCCGCGGCAGATCCGTATTCCAGAAGGCGGCATTTCCGCCTGTGCCTGAACCCGCTCGAGAAGCTCATCCAGCAGCCAGCGCGGGATGATGTCTCGCTCGCCGGGGTAGATGAAGCGGAAATTGAGAATGTTGATCAGCAGCACCTCCCAATATAGCTCGAGCGAGGAGAGCAGCCAGTGCCAGTCGATATCCTCATGCTTCTTGAGCATGACGTGGACGATGTCGGCGCCATCATAGCGATAGCGGGTCTGGAGAAAGAGCTTCGAGAGAATGAACTGGGTCGGCGGAGTGATCCGGACCATCGTCCCATAGACCTGGGCCTCATAGGGATCACGAAACCATTCGTCGGTGATCGGAATGCTTGCCGACGAGATGTTGAAGATCACGTCGAAGAAATTCTCTCCCCGCCAGACCTTTGCGATCCAGCGCTCATCTTCCATTTCGATCTCGTAACCGCGGTCCTTGAAGAAGGCGAGGATCTTGGGCGCATCGGACGGCTTGCAGAAGACGTCCAGATCCTTGGTGGGACGGCTTATCCCGGTGAAGCAGCCAAGGGCATAGGTGCCGGAGAGAAGGTAGGGGATGCCCGATTCGTTCAGCAGGCTAAGGCTCTCGACGTAGAAATCGACGGCCTCGGGGGGAGGCTCGAAGAAGCTGGCGTCGCGGGCAGGAAGCTGGGTACTCATGGGATGTTGGAAACCCGGCTAACTGGCAAAGCGTTCCGCGCCGGTGCCGGTTGGCAGGCTTGGATCCCGGTTTCGGGACGCAAGAGTTTGGCTATTGCCGTCGCCTCGGAGCCGCGGCAATCTCCCGATTGGGGGAAATCCGATGGCTGACTCGCGGCCTTCACCTCCGGATACCAGCCGGGGGTGCAGGAAAACGGTCCGATCGTACCGGGTTGGGCCGGTTCGCCGCTGGATCCTCTGGATCACGATCGGGCCGCTCATCGGCCTCCTCCTGTTCCTTGCGTCGATCAGCGATCCTTCCGAACGCTCCGCCTTGCTGTTCGTCGCCGGTTTCGTTTTCCTGGTCCTTCTGCCTTTCCAATTCATGGTCGACCATGCGCGCCTTGCTCTGAGCGAGACCGGAATCAGCCTTCGTCAGGTCGGCTATCGGCTCGAATCGACCTGGGAGGAGATTGAGGAGTTGCGGCTGGAAAGGGGTCGGGAAGGCTTCGTCACCCGCAAGCCGATCATGGGTAGCGGCGCTGCCCGGCTGGCCCGGTTCCGTTTCGCCACCTCCCGTTATGTGCCGCTTTACGATGTGGAGCAGCAGCGACTGCTGGGGGAGCGACGGCTGATTCCCATAGAAGCCTTCGCCTGGCACCTCAGACGCGGCGATCTGGGTGACGCTCTGCGCCGGTTCGCTCCGGACCTGTTGAAAGGTCTCTATAAGGACTGATCTCACTCAACGTTCGGGCGGGGTCCATTGCGCCTCCGGAGCCTTCTGACGGAGGAGTCTCAGTCCAAGGCCGACCGTGGTCCCGACCGCGATCGCGACGGTGAGATCGGCAAAGACGGTCAGGAGCAAAGTGAGGAACATGAGCAGGATATCGTTCCGGGGAGCACGGAACCTGGTTCTCCACCGATTGGGCTCGGTCATCGCCCAGGCGGTGACCACCAGCAACCCGGCAAGGGCCGGCATCGTCAGATAGGAGGCCAGCGGGGCGGCGAAGACGATGACTGCGAGGATTGCCAGGGCATGGACCAGTCCGGAGACGGGCGTTCGGCCGCCCGCTTTCACGTTCGTCGCTGTTCGGGCAATCGCTCCAGTTGCCGGAAGGCCGCCGAACAGGGGCGAGGCGATATTGGCCGCGCCCTGGGCGAGAAGCTCGGCGTTCGACCGGTGGGCGCCGCCGATCATCCGGTCCGCGACGATCGCGGAGAGCAGGGATTCGACGCCGGCAAGAAAGGCGATCACCAGAGCGGAAGGGAGAAGCTCGGCGATAAGCGGCCAGGTGGTGGGCGGAAGCTTCGGCCAGGGCAGGCCGTCGGGCAGAGCGCCGTAGACCGAGCCGACCGTGTCCACAGGAAGGGCCACCGTGGCAGCCACGAGGCTCAGGAGGGCAATGACCAGGATCGCCCCGGGCCAGCGCGGGGCGAAGCGCCTCAAGGCGAAGAGCGAGGCAATGGTGGCAAGCCCGATCGCGAGCGCCCAAGGATTGAGTGTGTCCCTCGCTGCCCACAAGCCGGAAAGCTTCGGGAGGAAGTCGGCTGGAAGCCTGTCCGTCGACAATCCAAGCAGATCCTTCAGCTGGCTGGTTGCGATCACGATCCCGATCCCAATCGTGAAGCCTTCGATCACTGCTTCGGGGATCAGCGCGATCAGCCGCCCCGCACGAAGGAAGCCGGCAAGAATGAGGATGATTCCAGCCATCAGCGTGGCGAGCAGCAATCCGTCGAAGCCGTGGCTCTCGATCACACCGTAGACGACGACGATGAAGGCGCCGGTCGGCCCGCCGATCTGGACCCGGCTTCCGCCAAGCGCTGAAATGAGGATTCCGGCAATGACGGCGGTCACGAGCCCTGCGGCCGGCGTCGCGCCTGACGCGATAGCGATGGCGATCGACAGCGGGAGAGCGACCATCGCGACCGTCAATCCCGCCAGCGCGTCGGCGGTGAAGTCACGCGCGCGGTAGCCCGGAAGAGTCGAGAGCAGCTTGGGTTTCATGAGATCGGTCGGGTCGTTGCAGGCCTAGCGGACGCGTTTCACATACATTCGCTTGTCGGAACGCCACTCGGTCTGGAAATTGGGAATGGCCTCGACCAGTTCGGAAAGCCGGCTGAAGCCGAAGCTTCTAGCGTCGAAGGAAGAACGGGCACTCGCCCGCTGGCCTACTTCGGACAGGCTCGCAAATCCGCGCTCGTCGCGTTTCGAGGCCCGGATCGCATCGCCCAGGAGGTCGACCAGTTCGTCGGAGACGCCCGGTTTCGCCTGGTTGCCGGCAGGTTTCTCCTTTTCACCCAGAGCGGCCACGTCGATGAACCGGGTGCAGGCCTGGACGAAGGAGGCCGGCGTTTTCGCGGTTCCGAAGCCATAGACTGGAAGTCCATCCTGGCGGATCCGCATCACAAGCGGCATGAAATCGCTGTCACTCGACATGATCCCGAACCCGTCGACATGGCCGCGCGCGAGCAGATCCATCGCGTCGATGGTCATCTTCATGTCGGTCGCGCTCTTGCCCTTGGTCACGTCGAACTGCTGGCGCGGCTCAAGCGCGTGAAGATGGGTCATCTCCGCCCAGCCTTTGAGGGCAGGCTTGTTCCAGTTGCCATAGACCAGCCTGACATTCACCGGGCCCAGTTCGGCGAGGACGGTCAGCACTTCCTCCAGAGTCTGCGGAGAGGCATTGTCGGCATCAATGAGGAGGGCGATGTTCGTTGAGCGGCGTCGTTCGACCATATGCCTTCTTATGCCTTGCAGGGAGACCGGCAAAGAGGGGCAGAGTGGAACCCTCGAATTATCTTCCGGTTGCCCCTCCGATCAGGGGAGGAAGATTATGGAGATGCAGGAACTGCAACGTGGCCGGCTGATCGATCATGTCCAGCTGGTCGTATCGGATCTCACCGCGAGCCGGACTTTCTACGAAGCCGTGCTGAATGTGCTCGGAATGCCGATCGACTTCGAGGCCGAGGGAATGTTCTCCGCCGACGAATTGGCGATCAACTCGGCCAGTAGCGAGGCAGCGCAGGGTGAATTGACCGGCCGCGTACACCTGGCCTTCCAGGCGTCAGACCGGGCAATGGTCGAGACCTGTCACAGGGCCGGACTGGATGCCGGCGGGAGGGATAATGGCGGACCCGGCCTCAGGCCCTATCACCCGGATTACTTTGCCGCCTTCCTGCTCGATCCCGACGGCAACAATATCGAGATCGTCCATCACGGGGAGGCACAGCGGAGCGCACCTGCAGTAACGATCCGGTTCTAGACCTGCCCGGTACGCGTCGGCCGAAGCAGCTGGATTGATGGACAAAGACGCAGAATCGGGGCTTGGGGCTACCGAGATTGAACTCGCGCCACGCTGTGTCCGGCGCGCGGCGGTGGCAGTCCCCGGATTTGGAGCGCAGCCCGTTGTTCCCAGGGTCTGTTGATCCGGATCAGCTGAGAAGGCGTTCGATGCGGCGGGCATCGATACTCGCCACAGCCCCCTTCAGGTGGTTGATCTCGACCCCCCTGCCCTCGGCCTGGACCATCACCCGATCACCCATCAGGACGCCGAAGCTGCCGCTGCGATTGCTTCCGTTATATTTCTCCGTCGTGAAGCGGCCGTCCACTCGTCCGACCCGTTCATAGGCGCCATCGCGCTCGCGTTCCATCTGGGGCGCCATGGCCCGGGCAAGCGCACCCGCCGCGCCCAGGTCGGTCAGAGTCAGCTCGATGCGGACATCGCCCTGTTCGTAGACCGCACTGGCCATGCTTCCCAGGGCGATCTGGGTAGATTCACTGGAGGTCCGCGGGAGCGCGCCCAGCGAGGCGGGCAGGAGTTCCTTCAACTGCGCGGACGCGATCGGGGGACGGCTGTCCGATTGCCCCGTCAAACTGCCGGCGATCCCACCAAGTGCACCGGCCGCGTCGGCGGCGGCTCCAAGATCGATCTGGCCGCCGTCCGGAAGGTCGATCGTCCCGCCACCCTCGGCCTGTCCGAACATTCCCGGCATTCCTGGCATTCCCGCAGGGGCCCGGCCCGAAGTCGAGATCAGGTTCGAGGAGGCGAAACCGATGACGACAAACAGGATCGCCGCAGCGACGATGACAACGACGGTGTAACCCAGGGCCCTGTCCTCCGGAGCCTTCATCAGGCGCGGTAGCCCGAGGTACAGAAGGTAGAGACTGTAAAGGCCGGCAAGACTCAGGACCGCAAGGGCCGGGACCAGGCCGAAAATGGCCGCGATCCACGCCGCGGTCCCGGAATAGGCCGCGACCTTCAGGGCCTGGACCTGGCTCTTCTGCCCGCCGAAGCGCGGCGCAAGTGCGTTGATGATCAGTGCAAGCACGAACACCCCGACCAGCGTCAGCACGTAAGAGACCAGGGCAGAGCTCAGCGCCGAGCCCAGCGCCGGCTTGAACCGGAATCCAAGCGCTCCGTAACCGAAGATCTGGCCGCCGATCAGATGAGCGATTGGCCCAATGGCGGCGAGAAGGGCGACATAGGGAAAATAGAGAGAGGCGGCCGACGCCGGTTCGGCCTCGATCTGCGTCCAGGTTTGGCGGGGCCTTAACAGGATGTCCTTCACCCGCTGGACAAGGCCGGCTGGTTGCCGAATTTCCGACTGGGTTGGAGCTTGCTGGGTCATGGATGCCTCCCTGGTTACAGACCACACAGGGGCATGCGCGAAAACGCGCCCTTTCCCCCAGGTCAGGACCTTCGACGAACCGTTACGGAAAAGCAACCTTGCACGTCCCCTTGGTGCTTCAACCGGGAGACGGAAGTAAGCGCTTCATCATTCGAATTCAGAAGGTGATCGTCATGACGATCGTGTCTGAATAACTTCCGGCTGCGGGCTTCTGGCCGGCTGGAATTCGACCGTAAATGGTCCTGATGAACGTTCGACGGCCGGCATGGACGGTTCCGTTCGTCAAGGTGACGGTGCTCGAATTGCCCCCACCATTTCCCCAGACCTGACCGCCGTCCGAGTAGAGATTGTAGTTGAGGTTGTGGCCTCCGGAACGCAATTGGCGTGTCGCGAAGCTTCCCGAATTTCCTGCGGACAGCGAAACGGTGGGCGCTTGATCGCTTGGATGACAAACGGCCTGGATGGAGCCAACACCATCGGTCGGGGCGCCACCCTGGTCATAAGTGCCGAAGCTCACCCCGGTCGCGCTCAAGGTGCAGGCAGCGGACGGCGAGGCTGCCAGTACGGCCAATAAGCCCCCGCACAACAGGCTGATCCGTTCAGTTTGCCGCAAAACGATGTTCCTCACGGCAGATCAGCCCGTCGATGAGGGGCTGTGGATCATCATCCTGGGGCATGACGACAGCGAAGCTGCACGGCTTTGCTTCCACCACCGCCCGGAATCGCTGCTGGCCGACCAGTCGAGGCACATAGATTTCTCCTCCGGAAACCGTGATGTGGGTCTCGCCATCGCTGGCTGTGACAGGTGTGCCGGCGGGCATTGCCAGTCCGTTTTCGAGGCGGACCTTCAATATGGCGCCGCGTTCGCGAACCACCGAGAAATTCAGAACCGTCCCGGAGCGCGCGAAGGGACGGATCGATACCTCGGACAAGCCGACATGCGCATCGATGGGAAGGTCGGCCTCCTCGATCCGGATCCGATTGCGTTCGAACGGCCGCAGGCCGGGAACGACCAGGCTCCCGTCGCTTCGAGTGAGGCCCACCAGTCGCTCGTCGGCATAGACCCTCAGGCCTGGAAATCCGTCCACCTTGATCGCCGCGAAACTCTCGCCCAGGCTTCGCGCTGCGAACAGGTCGCCGGCGATATAGCCGATCGAGCCCGCCGCAGAGAGCCGGATTCCGGCGGCCTTGTTCGAATAGCCGACCTGGGCGTTCACGGTCGCCATTGAAAGATTGTGCACGTAGCCGGCTTCGAACCGGTCGATCCGGCCCAGGCTCGCGCTAGCGCGGTATCCGCCGCCTGTTCCCGCCGGCGGATCACTTTGCAGGCTGGCATAGGTTGAAACCCCGCGGGGCGCGAAGTCGATCGCCGCGGAAGCACTTCGCCGGCCGCCCAGGGCAAGGCCAAGATGAAGTCCTGCCATGAGATCCTGGCGCCCGCTTACCACGTAGCGGGCATTGAGCCCGAGAGAGGCCCCGGCCGTCAACTGGAAGGTGCCGGAGAGGCCCGCGATCGTCTCGCTCGGCCGGTCCCTGAGCGATCGATGGAGCAGGCTGACGCCGACCGCGCCGCGTGACAGGGGAAGGTCGGCGAAGGCCTGTGCAGTATAGCGGGCAGGGCGCCGATCCGTCGCGCCGATGAAGGTGAAATTGCGGGCGATATATTCGCCGCGAAGGCCGGCCGAAATCCGTCGGCCGCGGCTCTCGATCGACCCCGCGACCCGATAGCCGATGCCTTCGTCGCTTTTGCTGACCGCCAGGGACCCACCGGCCTGGGCAAGGTCGAACAGGACCGTGTTGACCCCTCCGCTCACCATCTGCTGCCGACCGCTGGCCTGAGCGTGAAACTCCCCGCTCAATCGCTCGCCGATGCCGTAGCGGTGCGTAGTTGCCGCCATCAGAGCGCCATATCGATGATTCTTGCGGCCAAAATCCTGCCGGACGAAACCCAGTTCCCAGGAAAATTCATGAAGGCCGCGTCGCAACAGGAGGTCAGAGGCGTAATAGGATTGTTCCTGAACAACTTCACGGCCAAGCAGATCGCGGACGACGAGCGAGACTGTGCCGCCTCCGGTCTGAACCGGTATGTTGGTGATTTCGAAAGGGCCGGGAGCGACCTGCTGACTGCCCTGGAGCGCATTATTCACGTAGATATCCACCACCGACGGCACGGAAGCGCTTCCGACGCTGGCCGGCAGTGGCATGCTGATGAAGCCTGGCTGCATCGCGAAATTCCGAAAGACCTGGAGGCCAGCAAAGCGGTAAGGCGCACCCGCAGCACCGGAGGAGGCAATCGAATCCCCGAGTCTCAGCGTGGTGCCGTTGCTCGGTCTGTCGATCGTCCAGTGAGTCTCGAGCCGGGTGAGGCTGGCACCGGAGGATCCGGCCGAGACGATGAAGCTGGTTTCCCCGACGCCGTGGGGCGTGAAGATTCCTGCCCTGCCGAATCCATTGAGCGCGCTTTCGCCGCGCACATGGTCGAGCATGATGTCGTAATCCAGAAAGGCACCACTCGTCGCCGGGGTCATCGGCATAGGCTCTTCCTGTGCCAGGGAGGTTCGCTGCAGCGCAAAGGATCCTGCCGACGTCTCGATCATCACGGACTGATCCGGCTTTGAAATCACAACGCGATACCCGCCAGGGCCATCGAGGCGGTAATAAAGATCTCCCTCGAACCGTACCGGTTCGCCAGAAGGGAGCCTGACACGCCAGGCGGACAGGGTTTCGGCGCTCGCGTAGATCGCATCGTCCGCGCCCTTCAGGAACAGGATTGGCTCGGCGGTCTCTTGACCGTTCATGGTCGCCTCGAGCCAGGCCGGGAAAAGCTGGGACCCGCCTTGCTCGGCATCGGCGCTGGCCGGAAGGGCAGCGGCGATGAACAATGCGAGTAAAAGCCTATTCGCCGCCCGCAGGATTCGCGTCACGGGCCGCCCCCTGAATCCGAGCCAAAGCCGCTGGATCCGCGACTTCAGGTTCCTGGGTCATGACCCACCGTCGGCGAGCGCCCGGAAGCACGGTTCCAAAGCTCGTTCCGTCGGCAAATGCCAGGCCCGTTGACCTGGTCGCGAGCGCGGCGTCAGCGCGGACATAGCCGGTGCCGCGATTTTCCGCTTCGATGATCCAGCCGGTCCTTGACCGATGGGCACTCCAGACAAGGTCACTCGCCTCGCCGGCCGCCATCATCGAATAAAGGGGCAGGTTCAGCCGGAGCGCGACCTTGATCCCACCATCCGGTGCTGCTTCGGGTACCTCCTCGACGATCAGCCGATAGGGGGTGGGCGTGGCGTCGGCCCGCCGAAGCCCGACCCGGATCGACTGGGTCGCTCCCGGATCTATGGTCGCCACAGGCGGCGAAACGATGATGGCCGCGGTCTCGCCAAATTCATCCTCATTGTTCGACTGTGACCAGGCGAGAGGATAAGCTCGGATCGTCACCGGGGACGGATCGGCGTTGCGAACGGTGACTGTCGCGGTTCTCCTGTCCGGACTGATTTCCACCAGCACCGGATTGATCTGGAGCGTGCCTGAGAGAGCCGGCGTTGCGGCCAGCAAAGCGGCCCCGCATGCGCAAGCCAAAGTGATTTTCTTCCACATGCGGGGTTCGCCTTCAGTAGCTGACGGTGACCGAGACGGTGTCGGCATAGACACCGGCCGGAGCCGAGGATTGTCCGGACGCGACCCGGCCGTAGACCGTGACCGTCTGCGTCGATCCGGAACCGGTTCCGACGAGCTGCGACGTCGTCCCCGACCCGTCGCCCCACACGGTGGAACGCGCGGCATTGGTATAGAGATTGTAGGCCAGCGTGTCGGATCCGGAGGTCATCACTCGCGAGGCGAAGCTGGCTCCGGTTCCGGCGCCGAGTCCGGCGGAAGCCGTCCAGGGCGTACCATTGGTACACAGAACGTTGATACCACCCGACTGATCGAAATTGGCGCCGCTGATCGTGTTCACGTTGCCGAAGCTCAGGCTGTTGGTCGACACCGTGCAATTGGCGGTGACGGTTGCGTTGACGGAAAGTGTCGAACTTGCCGACTGGGCCGAAGCCAGGCTCGGCAGCAAGGTTGCCGAACCCACGAGCAGCACTCCGCCTGCGGCCCGTGTCGATTTGTTGATCCATTTCATCCTTGGTTCCCCTATCAAAAATGCCGCCGGCGCATTGGCTTCGGCGGCAGGTTCAAGACGGTTAACGAATTGACCGGCTTGGCCTGCGGTTAATGACAGGGCAGGGTTAAGATCTCTTTAAGCGTGTTCCGGCTCCGAATTCGCCGTTTCGGGTCTTCAGAAGACCACGGTCAGCCAGTCCAAATGACCGCGATCCTTGGATTTTGGTCCTGAGGCCGAATTTTCGGGCCCAGCCTCTGGAGGGTCGGATCTCCAAATATCGACCGAATGATCCACCCTCGATGGAGCCTCGTTCCGGCTGCATTTTGCTATTCGATTGGCCGTCGAGATCTGACAGGACGCAACCACGCGTGCGCTTACGGTCAGTGCCGAGCGAACGTCCATGTTTCCAGCGTGTGCAGCAGTCCCGAGGCAAAGCAGGGAGGCGAGTCCGCAAAGTCGGAGGAAAGGCAGGAGCACCGAACTCCTGCGAGGGACTAACTGAAGCATAAGCGGCGATTCCTGACCGCTGGCTTTCTATCATTCCTGAACGGCCGATGCCGTATTAATTCGGGGGTTCGGACGGACCGACCCAAATCGCAACGGGCGAGCGGACTGGATGGATGCTACAGGGCGTCAGTCACGTCTGGACCGGTCGCGTGTGTCCGGTACGGACATTGAAAAAACTGGAGCGGGCGAAGGGATTCGAACCCTCGACCCCAACCTTGGCAAGGTTGTGCTCTACCCCTGAGCTACGCCCGCTCTGAGC
>CAYOJN010000013.1:0-22027 GCA_964404245.1 uncultured Sphingosinicella sp.
CGGCGGGCTTTCGAATGATGGCGGCGGCGGCTAGACAGCCAGGGTGTCCGGCCTTTCGCCCCTTCTTTCCGCAACCCTTGCCCTGTTCCTCGGCGGCTGGCTTGCAATCGCCCTGTGGGTCAGCCTGGCGGCGCAGCGAAGAGTGGCGAGAGCCAGAGACGCAGGCGGCGAAAGCGAGCGGCTCCGCGCTCTGCTCAGGTCCAGCCCCGCACTGTCGCTGGTCGTCGCTCGGGACGGAAGCCTTGAGGGCACGAACCGGCTTGCAGGGCTGCTCGGTCTGAAGAGCCTTCCGGATCGCTGGACGGCGCTCCTGAAATCCGAAACCTTCGAACCCGACGAGGCGGTCGAGCTCGACCGGCTGGTCGAGGAAGCGTCGAAAGCCGGGTCCCGATTCGATCTTCTCGTAAGGCCGGTCGGAGGCCGACGGATCCTTCGGGCCGAAGGCGGCCCGGCGCCGGTCCAGCTGGGAAAGGCGAGCGTCCTGATCTGGTTCAGCGACGTGACCGAAGCGGCCGAAAGATCCCTTGCGCTTCAACAGTCACTCGAACGCCGGACCGCGGCGCTCCAGGCGCTTTCCGGACTGATCGAACTGGCTCCCTTCCCGATCTGGCATCGGGGCCCGGACCTGGCCCTGGCGATGGTGAATTCTGCCTATGTGGCGGCGGTCGAGGCGGACGATGCGGCCGCAGTGATCAGGCAGGGGACCGAACTGGTCGAGGAACCGAACGACTCGCCGGTTTTTCGTGACCGGCTTGAAGCCAGCAGCCGGACGGTTCCGATCACCATGGCCGGCCAGCGAAGGATGATGCAGGTCGTCGAGGTCCCGCTCGCGGGCGGCGGCGCTGCCGGCTATGCGATCGACGTCGAGGACCAGGAACAGGCACGGGCCGAGCTTGCGCGATTCCTTCGTGCCCAGCATGACATGCTCGATCGCCTTTCGGCAGGCGTTGCCCAATTCGGTCGTGACAGAAGCCTGATCTTCTTCAACCAGCCTTTCGCCCGCCTGTTCGCCCTTTCCGGCGATTTTCTTGCTGACCGCCCCGAATTCGACCGCGTCATCGATGCGATGCGCGAAGCGGAGAAACTGCCGGAGGTGCGGGATTTCCCGGAATGGAAGGAAGAGCATCGAAGCTGGTTCACAAGCGGGCTGGCTGCCGACGAGGAGGACTGGCTGATCCCCGGAGGAAAGCATCTTCGGGTCGTCGCCCAGCCACTTCCGGACGGCGGGCTCCTCATCATTTTCGAAGACCGTACCGAGCAGATCCAGCTGGCTTCGGCCCGCGACACTCTTCTTCGCGTTCGAAGCGCTACCTTCGACAATCTTTTCGAAGCCGTCGGGGTCTTCGCCTCCGATGGCCGGCTCAATCTCTGGAACAATCGCTTCAAGACCCTCTGGGGCTTCGACGAGGAGCAGCTGGCCGCTCACCCACGGGTCGATTCACTGACCCCCCATCTGGCTTCCCGAATGAAGCGGCCTGCCCATGCCGGGATCGTTCGCGAGCTGGTCCGAAGCGCGACCCAGGAGCGCAAGCAGAGGGCAGGCCGGGTGTCGATGATCGACGGGCGGGAATATGAGTTCGCGGCGGTCCCACTACCCGACGGCAACGCCCTTTTCACGATGCTCGACGTAACCGACAGCCGGAAAGTCGAGGCTGCACTTCGCGAACGGACCGAGGCGCTGGAGGAGGCGGACCGGCTCAAGACGGCATTCGTTTCCAACATGAGCTACGAACTGCGAACGCCGCTGACTTCGATCGGCGGCTTCGCCGAGATGCTCGCTGGCGGATATGCCGGCGAGCTGTCGTCGACGGCGGTGGACTATGTCGGCGCCATACTCGACAGCGTGGCCCGACTGAGCGCGCTTATCGACAATGTCCTCGATCTCACCCAGAGCGACATGGGTAGCCTCCTTCTCGCCGAGGACGAACTGGATCTGGCGGAGCTTTGCAGGGAAGAGGGCAAGGCGGCAGGCGACCTGGCGGGCAAGAAATCGATCGAGATCGCCCTTAACCTCGACCCGTCGGTGGGCGCGGTCACCGGAGATCGCCGCCGGCTCGGCCAGGCGCTTGCCAATGTCCTTCGCAATGCGCTCCTCTATACGGAGCCGGGGGGACGGGTATTGCTCCATGCCGAAGGCGACCGGGACGAGGCCCGGATCATCGTTTCGGACAATGGGCGCGGAATCGATCCAGCCGACCAGGCGCGGGTCTTCGACCGCTTTCACCGAACGGCCGATGCCCGACTGGCGGAGCAGCCGACCGTTGGTCTCGGGCTTCCGCTCGCCAAGCAGTTCGTTCTGGCTCATGGCGGCAATGTTACCCTTCAGTCGCGCAAGGGCGAGGGGACAACGGTCAGCATCAGCCTTCCTCGGACGGCAGAGCAGAAGGCCGATTATCCGGCCACGGAAACCGAAGAATGAAGACTCTTGAGCTGGATGATCCAAGCGCGACGGAACGCTTTGGCGCGACCCTTGCCGAAGGTCTTCGGGCGGGCGATTCGATTGCCCTGTTCGGCCCGCTCGGGGCCGGAAAGACGACCCTCGCTCGAGGAATTCTGCGCGGTCTCGGTCATGAAGGGGAGGTCCAGAGCCCGACCTTCCCGATCGTCCTCAACTACGATCCGCCCGACACCCGATTGCCCGTCTGGCATGTCGATCTCTACCGGATCGAGGATCCCGCCGAGCTTGACGAACTGGGGCTCGACGAAGCGAGGCAGGAAGGGGTGCTTCTGATCGAATGGCCCGAGCGCCTGCCGAGACTGTGGGGAGACATGCTCCGATTGACGATCGCTCCGGTCGGGGATGACCGGCGCGCCTTGACAGCCGAGATACCCCCGGCTTGGGAAGACCGATGGCCACGATGATTCCTCCTCCCGAAGCGCCAGCCTTCCTGGCCGCTCATGGCTGGGACGGCGCTGACATTCGACCGCTTGCCGGCGATGCCAGTTTCCGTCGGTATTTCCGGGTCCACAAAGGGGGAGAGACGGCCGTTCTGATGGACGCTCCCCCGCAGCATGAGGATCTTGGGCCCTTTCTGAAGGTCGCCGGGCATCTTCTCGACCGCGGCTTTTCGCCGCCGAGGCCGCTCGCGGTGGACCGGGATCGTGGCCTGCTCCTGCTCGAGGATTTCGGCGACGACAGGGTCGGACCACTCCTCCTTCGGGAGCCCGACCGCGAGACTGCTATCTATCGAATGGCGGTCGACATCCTGGTTCGGCTCGGGTCCCGGCCAGCACCGTCGGACCTGCCCCCTTATGATGAGCAAGTGCTCAGCCGGGAGGTCGCTCTCTTCCCGGAATATTATTCACCCGCCGTCGGACTTCCGGCCGATTCCGAGTCCTTCATCGCTGCCTGGGGTGAAGCCTGGGCCGGCCTTATCGAGTCCCGGTCCGATCCGGTTCTGGTGCTCAGGGACTATCATGCCGACAATTTGATGGTTCTTCCCGGCCGCGACACGCTCGGCCTGCTCGACTTCCAGGATGCGCTTGCCGGCCACCCGGCCTATGATCTCGTCTCTCTGCTCCAGGATGCTCGAAGGCACGTCTCTACAGCCCTGGAAGAGGCCATGCTCGCTTCCTATTGCGAAGCTTCCGGAATCCCCGATGCCCACCGGTTCAGGGCTGAGTATGAAGTGCTTGGAGCGCAGAGGAACACCAAGATACTGGGTATTTTCACCCGGCTCTGGAAGCGCGACGGCAAGCCCCATTATCTGTCCCTCCAGCCGCGGGTCTGGTCCTATCTGGAGCGCAACCTGGCCCATCCGGCGCTTGCGCCCGTTCGCCGCTGGTTCGACCATCATGTTCCGGTCGAGAAGAGGGCTGCCTTCTGGATCGAGGCCGAAGTCGCATGAACAGGCGCAAGCGGGTGCTCGCGATCCGTCCCAATCCGGGTGTAGCGGTTCCTGAAACGGCGATGGTGATGGCGGCCGGGCTAGGCAAGAGGATGCGCCCGCTCACGGCCACTCGCCCAAAGCCGCTGGTCCATGTTGCCGGAAGGGCGCTGATCGATCATGCGCTCGATCGCCTGGCGGCAGCCGGTGTGAAGTCGGCAGTCGTCAATGTCCATTATCTCGCCGATGCGATGGAAGCCCACCTCGCAAGCCGCCCGGCGACGATCAGGACCCTGGTGTCCGATGAGCGCAAGCTGCTTCTGGAGACCGGTGGAGGATTGAAGCAGGCGCTTCCACTCATCGACTCCGATCCCTTCATCGCTGTCAATTCCGACAATCTGTGGGTGGACGGACCGGTCGATTCACTGCGCCTGCTCGCCTCGGGCTGGGACGAGGACCGGATGGACGCCCTCCTGCTTCTGGTACCGCTTGCCAATGCCCACTGCCACGTCGGCCGAGGGGACTTTCACATGAAGCCCGACGGACGGCTGGCCAGGCGCAAGCCCAGGGCCGTTGCGCCCTATGTCTATACCGGGGTCCAGCTGGTCTCGAAGCGGCTCTTCGAGGGCGAGACGCCCGAGGGCGCCTTCTCGACCAATCTCCTGTGGGACCGGGCGATCGAATCCGGGCGCTGCTTCGGTACCGTTCACCAGGGGCTGTGGTTCGATATTGGAAGACCGGAGAATATTGCCAGGGCCGAACAGTTACTGAAGGACGTCTGACGGCTCGACATCGGCGGTCCTTGCTCTACTCTCAAGGCGTGACACCCCGGGTCTTCACCATTCCGCCGCATCGGTCCTTCACCGATGCCCTCGCCGCGGGATTGCTCGCCAGATTCGGTCGCGATCCGGCCGAACTTGCTCGCGGGATCGTGGTCCTTCCCAATCAGCGTGCCGCCCGGGCGCTCCAGGAAGCCTTCGTTCGCCGGTCGGGTGGCGGCCTTCTGCTCCCACGGCTGGTCCCGGTTGGTGATCCCGATCTCGATGAGCGCCTCGGTGGTTCGCTCGATCCGATCGACCAGGCCGATCCGATCCCGCCGGCGATCGACGCCTTCGATCGCCTGATGCGTCTTGCAAGACTGGTCCAGGATGCGCGTGGAGTCGACGCCGCAGAGGCGCTTCGGCTCGCCGAAGATCTTGCCCGAACGCTCGACCAGTTGCTGATCGAGGAGGTCGAGCCATCCCGGCTTGCTGCCTTTGCAGCCGACTTTCCGGATCTTGCCTCGCACTGGCAGACCTCGCTCGATCAGCTCAATCTCGTTCTTCGCGAATGGCCGGCAGTGCTTGCGAAGCGAGGGCTGATCGAGCTTGCCGACCGGCGCAACCGGCTATTGCGGGCGGTGGCCAGTCGGTGGCGCAGCCGGCCGCCGGCGGGTTTCGTCTGCGCTGCCGGTGTCAATCTCACCGCGCCTGCAGTGACCCGGTTGCTCGCCGCCATCGCCCGGCTGGAACAGGGTTTCGTTGTCCTGCCCGGCCTCGACCTTCAATTGCCCGAAGATCAGTGGCAGGCGCTTCGCCCCGCTGGCGAGGAGCGGACGGAAGCGAGTGGAGGGCCCCAGGCCAGGAGAGGGACCGGGCTTGAAACCCATCCGCAATTCCACCTTGCATTGCTGCTCGACCGGATGAATGTCGCTCGCGGCGAAGTCAGGCGCTGGCGCTGGAGCGGTGGGCGAGGTGCCGATTCGCTTCGAAGCCGGGCCATCGCCAATGTCATGACTGCGCCCCAGTTCACGGACTTGTGGCAGGGACTTGCTCCGGCCCAGCGGCGACTTTCAGGCGTTCGGGCGCTCGAACTCGCCGATCCTGCCGAAGAGGCCCAGGCGATCGCCCTTGCACTTCGCGAGGCGATCGAGGTCCCGGGCCGGACGGCCGCGCTCGTCACTCCGGACCGCAATCTGGCCAAAAGGGTGTCGGCACTCCTTGGACGCTGGGGGATCGAGGCGGATGACAGCGCCGGTCGGCCGCTGTCGCAAACCCCGCCCGGGACCCTGATCGCCGCTTTGGCCGCCGCTGCCGCCGAACGCTTCGCGCCTGTTCCGCTCCTCGCCTTGCTCAAGCATCCGCTGGTCATGGCCGGGGAAGAAAGGCTGGCGTGGCTCGATGGGGTGCGTTTCCTCGATCTGAGCCTTCGAGGACCGCGCCCGCCGGCAGGCCTGGATGGAATTACCCGGCACCTGGCGGATCCGGACGGTCGTCCACGAACGGCCCGGATCGAGGCGCGAGCATGGTGGGCGAAGGCCGAACCGATCCTCGCTCCGCTCGAACTGGCCTTTGATCGGGGGCAGGGGCTCCAGTCCCTGATCGAAGCAATCCGGCAGACCGCTGCGGGTCTTGCCGGCGACGACCTTTGGGCCGGGCCGGCGGGCCGAAGCGCCGCCGAAAGCTTCGAAGCGCTCGAGGAAGCGGCCGAACATGGCCCACGGCTCGAAAATCCGGCCTCGCTTCCGGACCTGATCGATCGTCTTTTCAGCCGCGAAGCGGTTCGTCCGCCTTTCGGCCAGCATCCGCGGATCTTCATCTGGGGGCAGCTCGAGGCACGGCTTCAGCAGGCCGACCTCATGGTCCTGAGCGGCCTGAACGAGGGCATCTGGCCGGCTTTGCCTGCGCCCGATCCCTGGCTTGCGCCGAGGCTTCGAGCCGAACTGGGTCTTCCGTCGCTGGAACGGCGGATCGGTCTTTCGGCCCATGATTTCGCCAATGCGCTTGGAGCGAAGCAGGTGCTCGTGACCCGGGCCAGGCGCGACAGCCGGGCACCGGCCGTCGCGTCGCGTTTCTGGCTCCGGCTCGAGGCCCTGACCGGAGGGATAAGCCGACTGCCGCGCCTTCGGACCTGGGCGAGGATGATCGACAAACCCAGCGCTGGGCTTGCGCCCGCGGCCCGGCCGGCACCGATTCCCCTGCCCGAAGACCGGCCGACCAGCATTTCTGTCACCGATGTCGACCGGCTGAAGGCCGATCCCTTCGCCTTCTACGCGCGCAAGGTGCTCAAGCTTGCCTCACTCGATCCGGTCGATTCGGAACCGAGTGCCGCTTGGCGCGGAACCGAAGTTCATTCGATCCTCGAGGCGTGGATGAATGAGGATGATTGCGATCCCGACCGCCTTCGGCCGCGCGCAGAGGCGCTTCTGGCCGGGAGTTCGGCCCATCCGATGATGCGGGCCTTGTGGCAACCGCGGCTGATCGAGGCGATCGATTTCATTGCCGGGGAAATGGAGCGGATCCGGTCCGAGGGACGCCGCCCGCTCAAGGCGGAGGCTGAGGGCGTGATCCGGATCGCCGGAGTCGAACTGAAGGGAAAGGCCGACCGGATCGATATCTGCAGCGATGGACGGCTAGCGATCATCGACTACAAGACCGGCAATCCTCCATCCGCCAGAGCCGTGGCCGAAGGCTATTCCCTTCAGCTCGGTCTTCTTGGCCTGATCGCCGAACGAGGCGGGTTTGACGAGGTCGAGGGCGAGGCCGCTGTCTTCGAATATTGGTCGCTGGCGCGCAGATCCGGCCAGCTTGGCTTTGTCTGGAGCCCCGTCGGCGGCCGGGGCGGGCTCGATCCGGCCGAGTTCACCGCAAGCGCCGCCACCAATTTCGCGGAGGCCGCAGGACGCTGGCTGACCGGTTCAGAAGCCTTCACCGCCAAGCTTCACCCGCAATATGCGCCCTATTCCGAATATGACCAGCTGATGCGGCTGGACGAATGGTATGGGCGCGACAGCTAGGCCCTCCATCTAGTTCGAGACAGTGGCCGCGTCTGCGGCCGCGTCTTGCCCGAACAGGCGGCGGAGGAAAATCGTCTCCACGCCCCGCCGAAGGTCGTTGTTCGGCTTCTTGTGGAAGCCATGGCCTTCGTCGGAAAAGAGGACGTACCAGGCTTCGACCCCATTGGACCGAAGCTCTCTGACGATCTGGTCGGATTCCGATTGCGGAACCCGCGGATCGTTCGCGCCCTGCATGATCAGCATCGGGCGGGTGATCCGATCGACATTGTTGAGCGGTGAAATCCGGTCGAACAGCGCCCGCATCTGCGGATCGCGTTCGTCGCCATATTCACCGCGCCGGTTGTCGCGGCGATAGGCTTCCGTATTCTCAAGGAAGCTCGTCCAATTGCTGATCCCATATCGTTCCACACCGCCCACCAGGCGCTCGCCGAAATGGATCATCGAGGCCAGCGACATATAGCCTCCATAGGACTGGCCGTAGACGGCGACCCGATCGGGATCGAGATCCGGCTGGCGGGCGATCCAGTCCAGCAGTGCGCCGATGTCGCGGACGCTGTCTTCGCGCTTCGGCCCATTGTCGAGATTGAGATAGTCGGTTCCATAGCCTTCGCTGCCTCGGACGTTGGGAAGAATGACCGCAGCGCCGAGCGTTCCGGTGAAATATTGAGCGCCCGGGTTCCAGGACGGCCTGGTCTGGGATTCCGGGCCGCCATGAATGTCGATGATGACAGGCATCTTCGACCCCCTTCCGGCTCCTCTCGGCCGATAGACGAAGGCCGGGACGGACAATCCGTCGAAGCTCTCGAATCGGATCAGCTCCGGCCTTGAAAGGCGCTGCTGGTCGAGATCGCCCAGTTCCGACCTCGTCCAGCGCTTGGCCTTGCCACCTCTGGCGACGTCGATCGTATGGACGTCACCGGCGGACGTGGCGCTGGACAGGGCGAAAGCGATCCGGCCGCCATCAGGAGAGAATTTCAGTGCAGTCACGACCCCGGCGTCCGGCTGCTCCGGTTGAGGCAGTGAACGGCGGGTGAGAAAGTCCTGAAGGATGATGTTCGAATAGCCTTCCTCGTTGACGACATAAGCGATCAGCCGGCCGTCCCTGGAAAGGTCATAGCCCTCGACGTCCCACGACCGGTCGCCGGACAGGACGTGCATATGCCCGCTTTCGACATCGATCTCCACCAGGCGTCTGTAATCGCTGCCCTTGTTTGTGATGGCGATGATCGACCTGCCCTGGCGCGCGAAACGCGGATCCTCGAACCGAACCGGCTCGGTGCGGGACCAGTCCAGGGGCGTCACCTGGCCGGAATTGCGATCGAGGATGAGGAGCCTGTTCTCCCGGTTCGACAGGCTGTGATTGACCAGGATGAGGCGGCCATCGGCCGATAGGTCCGAAGGCGCAAAATTTCCGCTGGCCTGCCACTCCACCTTGCGGCTTGAGGGGTCGATCGGATCGGCGGTCAGGATCGCGTAGAGGTCTGACCCGCGCGTGGCCCTGGCCCATGCCATCAGCCTTCCGTCGCTGCTGAAGACCGGCGACTGGTTGCGGGTTCCAGGCTCCGTCAGCTGGACCGTATCGCCGCCCGACAGGCTTCGAACGAAGAGCTGGAACCACTCGTCGCCGCCAGTGTCGCGGCTGTAGGCGAAGCGGTCTGAACCGGGGACGGTCCAGGCCCTTGCGACGGGTTCGTCATGGAAGGTGAGCTGGGTTCGTGCCGTCAGGGGAGCCTGGACATGATGAACCTGGCTGGTTGCGCCGAAGCGGGTGGTGATCAGCAGCGACCCGTCCGGAAGCCAGTCCTCGAACTGGGCCTGGCGATAATTCTGGTAGAGCTGAACCGCTTTCTTGATGTCGGCGGGAATGGCCGGCACATTTTCGAGGCGCGCCGCTCCTTGCTGTCGAACGTCCACAGGGGCTGCCGCCGACTGCGCCGGGGCGGTCGCTGAAACGAAGAGAAGAGAAAGACACAGCAGCCGAATCATCAAGGCCTCCGAAGCGTTGCATGGCTTCGCACCTTCGCTGCTTTCGCTTGCTCAAGTCGAACGAAAAAGGTCCCGGCGATCGCTCGCCGGGACCTGATTGCGAAGACGCCCGAACAGGTGGGCGGGACGCTGGCGATCATTCGATGTCGTTGTCGCCATCATTGTCGAGATCGCCATCGACATCGAGACCATCGTTACGGATGTCGACGTCGAGGAAGTCGTCCTCCGGCGTATTGTCGCCGATCTCGTCCTCGCCCTCGTTCGGGCCGCCAACGCCGGTATAGGACCGGGTGGAATTCCAGCTTGCGAGCGACTCGCGTACGCCACGCTCATACAGCTGGATGCAATTGTCGGTCATGGTCGCGCTGCAGGCCGGATAACCGTCCTCGGACCCCTCGAGGGGGCCACCCATCGCCGGTCCCGACGGAATTCCATTATAGCCCGGCGGGATGAAGGCGGCCGCCGAAATCACGGCAATCCCGCGTGCATCGCGTTCCGGATTGGCGTTTCCGGGTTCCTGGACCCGATCGGCGGAAGCGGTGGTGACGGATGTCGTCGTTCCGGTCGAATAGATGTCATTCGTCATCCCGGCACTGGCCGCGCTCTGGTGGGTCAACCAGGGAGTCTGCCAGCTCGCAATCTGCTGCTGGTAGGTCGTGCGCTGTTCGTCGGTCCACGCTGCCGGGAGACTTTGATGATGCGTTTCCCACAAGGCCCGCTGCTCGGGAGTCCACTGGGCAGGCGGAATTCCGAGCAGGGCGCGGAACGAAGCCCGTTCGGTCTCGGTCCAGGCCGTCGGATAATAAGAGATATGCTGCTGGTACAGCATCCTCTGGTCCGCATTCCAGGTTGCCGGCGTTTGCAGGACGACGTTCGGGTCGAACTGAATGGTGGGCAACTGATAGGCGAGGGCGCTGCCGCCAAGCGTCATCGCCGCCGCTGCTGCGAGAAAGAGTTTCATGAAGGGTCTCCATTGAAAAAGGCGGCAAGCACCGCCGCCGCGTGGTGCCCCACGCTCCTCGTGACGATAAAACGATGCGCATTCGACGGAGCTTCCTCGATTCCCCGGATTCACGACGAATCGTTGACTGGCCGCGCCTGACCGTCGGCATTGCGACCGCAGACGGGTAGGAAAAATTCCTTCAAGGGCGCTGATCGGCGCGCATCGGCGGCGTGATCCCTCGATCAGGCCAGCAGCCATTAGCAAATCGTAAACTCCGTCATCGCAATATGGCCGTAGCGCGCGAAGGCGCAATTGAGATCGAGGTGCTGCGAGTCGTGGAAACCGTCTTCTCGCTATTCAACGAAGTGCCCGGCAGCGACTCCGCTGCCTTTGGGCAGGACAGCGCGTGGCTGCAGGGGGGCTCGATCGTCCTCGGCAGTCTCCGCGAGGTCTGCTCGATCCGGAAGATCAGTGGCGCCGGTGCCATTCTTCATTCCCAGGCCGACGCGGCTCCGGGGGAGAGACTGGAACTGGAGCTGATGAACGGCGACCAGATCGACGGAATCGTCGAATGGAAACGAGGCGACGAACTGGGCCTCCGGTTCGACGATCCGATCGACATTTTCGCGCTCCTCGCTCGCAACCTGGTGAGCCAGCCCGGCGAGCGCCGGCGGATGCCCCGGGTCGAGCTGACCTGTTCGGCCCTGCTCGAGGCCGCGACCCATACCGAACTTGTCACCACTCGCGACGTCGCACAGGGCGGGCTCAAGATCGATAGCGCGATCCCGCTCAACCGCGGCGATCGGGTCATGATCACCCTCGAGGGCTTTCGGCCGCTCGAAGGCGAGGTTCGGTGGGTCGAGGGCCAGGTCTCGGGAATCTCCTTTATCCGCGAGCTCAGCTGGCAGGAGCTGATGCCGTGGCTGAAGCAGCAGCACCAGGCAGCGCTTCGTCGCCATCCGGCCGCGCCTCTCACCCCGCTCCCTGTCCAGCCCGGCCCCGAAGCTTCGACGGACCCTGGCCCGGCAGAGACGATCGCGGTCGATCAGCCTGGCACGGTTCAGCTCAACCTTGCCGCCCGGGTGAGGGAGGGGACCCGCCGGTGGAAGATCGAAGTGTCGTCGATCACCACCCGGACGGTCGAGTTCGAATCCTTCGTTGCACTGAGGATCGGGACCCTGCTGTGGATCGTGCTTCCGGGTCTGGAGGGGTGGCCGGCGCGGATCGTCGATATCGACGGCTACCGATTCACCTGCGAATTCACTCAGCCGCTTCACCCAGCGGTCCTGGAGCGAATCCTCTCGCTGGCCTCCGAATGAAGCGGGTTTGCTCGTCCTGAAACCGGCCAGGTCCGGTGATGAAAAGGGCGCTTCAGGAGCGCCGATTGCTGCCTTTGCGCGACCGGTTCGCATAAAGAAGCGCAGCGACCACCGCGGCCGAACCGATCCCCAGGGCCGCGCCCTTGACCAGCTGACGGGTGCGTCCCGACCCTTCCGGATTCCTGTCCTTCGGCGCTTCGGCCGGCTGTTCTGAAGGCGGCTCGCGGCCAACCGGTGCACCGACCGGTGAATCGTCGGGATAGGTAGGTTCGTTCGCCATCTCTTCCTCGTCTTGCGCTTGTTCCCGATCGCTGCCCGATCGGTGGCCGGACCGGTGGAAAACCCTGCTCAGGCCTCGCCTTCCTGGCTTTCGCTCCTGGTCAACGCGGCTTCCAGAGCGAGGTTCAGCGACCGGCCGTCGAAAGGCTTTCGAAGAATCTCGAAATCGGCGCCCGATCGCTCCAGTATTTCCTCGCTATAGCCGCTTGCAAGGACGACCGGCAAGGAAGGCCGAAGCTTTCGGGCCTCGTTGGCGAGCTCCACTCCGCTCATCCCGGGCATGACGACATCGGTCAACAAAAGGTCGACCCCGCTCGTCTTCCTGAGCAGGCCGAGAGCATCCTCGCCGCCGCTTGCACTGATCACCTCATGCTCCAGTTCGGTGAGCAGATGTTCGGCGAAGGCAAGGACATGGGGATTGTCCTCGACCAGAAGGATGGTCAGTCCGGTGCGCCGCGGCAACTGGCAGTCCTTCTGCTTGCTCTGGACCACGGGCTTCAGCGATCTCGGCAACAGGATCCGGACCGTTGTGCCCTCGCCGGGGACCGACAGGATCTGGGTTTCGCCGCCCGACTGGGCCGTGAAACCATGGATCTGCGATAGTCCAAGACCCGTTCCCTTGCCGACCTCCTTGGTCGTGAAGAAGGGTTCGAAGGCCCGGCTAAGCACCTCGTCCGGCATTCCCTCTCCGCTATCGGCAAGGGCGATGCAGACCTTGTCGCCATCGGAGGATGGCAAATTGCAGGCCGAAATGATCAGGCTGCCCCCATCGGGCATTGCGTCTCGGGCATTGAAGGCCGCGTTGAGCAGAGCCGTTTCCAGCTGAGCTGCATCGACTTCGATCGCCCAGAGATCGCTGTCGAGTTCAAGACGAACGTCGATCTTGCTGTCGAGCGTTCGGGCAAGCATTTCGCCAAGGGCATCGAGGCGCAGATTGATGTCGATCACTTCGGGCCGGAGGGCCTGGCGGCGACTGAAGGCGAGCAGCTGGCTGGTCAGAGTGGCAGCCCGGTCGGCGGTCTCGATGATCGCCTCCAGATAACGGCGCCTTTTTTCCTCGCTTAGACTGTCCCTTCGAAGGAGATCGGCTGATCCCCGGATGACCGTCATCAGATTGTTGAAGTCATGAGCGATCCCGCCCGTCAGTTCGCCAAGCGCCTGGAGCTTCTGGGCCTGGACAAGGGCCGCCCGTGCTTCTTCCAGTTCCTGTTTGGCGCGGCGATTTTCGGTGATGTCGCGAGTGACCTTGGCAAAGCCGATCAGTGTGCCGCGATCGTCTAGGATCGGTTCGATGACCACATTGGCCCAGAAGCGGGTTCCGTCCTTGCGAACCCGCCAGGCCTCGCGCTCATACCGTCCGTCGCGGATCGCGATCGCAAGCGCCTTCTCCGGCTCCCCGCGTTTACGGTCTTCGTCGGTATAGAAGCGCGAGAAGTGAGCGCCGATGATCTCCTGCTCCGAATAGCCCTTGATGGCGGCAGCACCGCTGTTCCAGTTGGTGATCCGCCCCTCTGGATCGAGCATGTAGATCGCATAATCGTGAACGCCCTGGACGAGCAGCCGGAATCTCTGCTCGCTTTCGTGAAGCTGCCGCTCGGCTTCCTTCTTCTCGCTGATGTCGCGAGTGATCTTCGCAAAACCGATCAGCTGGCCCTCGGGATCGAGAACCGGGTCGATGACGGCACTGGCCCAGAAACGGCTTCCATCCTTCCTGACCCGCCAGCCTTCAGCTTCGAACTTTCCCTCGCGCGCAGCGATTTCGAGCGCCTTCCACGGGAGACGGGCGGCCCGGTCCTCGGGCGTGAAGAACCGCGAATAATGCTGGCCGATGATTTCGTCGGCCTCATAGCCCTTGAATCGGCGGGCGCCGGGATTCCAGGTCGCAATCTGGCCCTCGGGGTCGAGCATGTAGATCGCATAATCGGTGACTGAATCGATCAGGAGCTTGAAGCGCTGATCTGCGACCTGGGAATGGAAGCTCGACTCGTCCGCCATCAGTTCTGCAAATATCCTCGTCGCCCCCGCTGTTTGGCCTAGGGTGAACCGCTTTGGGTCGCAACCGCTAATGATGGAACCTGGACCGCGTGAAAAAGCGGGCGTCAGGAGAAATGGTCGCCGGCCTTCGGATCGGCCCGCGGGAGGGTGAACCGGAAAAGGGCGCCCCCGTCGGGCGCGTTCAGCCCGTCGATCTTGCCGCCATGCGCCTCGACGATTGCCCGGCTGATCGACAGTCCGATCCCGAGGCCGGTTGATTTGCTGGTCCGGAATGGCTTGAAGATCCGGTCACGATCTTCGCCGAGTCCAGGCCCTTCGTCCCTCACTTCGACCGTGATCATGGCCTCGCCGGATTCTCCGGTCCGGATCGTCACTCGTCGCTCGCTCGGATCGGTCATTGCTTCGATCGCGTTGCGAACGAGGTTGATCAGGACCTGCTGAACCTGGATCGCATCCACCAGGACCCAGAGCGGCTTTGGAGATGACCGAAAATCGATCTTCGCGCCTTCCTTTTGAGCATGGGGACCAATCAGGATCATCGCGTCGGCGATGATCGAATGGACGTCATGAAGGCTCGTCTTGATCGGGCGCTTGGCAACGAAGTCGCGCAGGCGCTTCAATATGTCTCTCGCACGGTCGGTCGCCGCGCCGGCATATTCGAGCGATTCCCGGGCCTTCTTCGTTTCGCCTCCATCCAGCGCAGCCAGTCCCCTGCGGCTCGCTTCCAGATAATTGGAGATGGCGGTGAGGGGCTGGCTCAGCTCGTGAGCGAGAGTTGCGGCCATCGCGCCCATGGCGCTGAGCCTCGAGGCATGGATGAGCTCACCCTGGGTGCGCTGCAATTCCTCCTCGGTCCGTTTGCCGAGGCTGGAATCCCGAAAGAAGATGGCGAGACCAGGATCGGACGGAAAGGCCCTCATTTCGAGCCAGGCGCTTCGTCCGTCCGGCCAGGTATAGAAATGCTCCAGGGAGACCGGTTTCTGCTGCACAATCGACTGACGCCACAGATCGCCAAGCTCGCTCCTTTCCAGATTGGGCCAGTGATCCCACAAGGAGCGACCGATGATCCGGTCGGCCGACGTGCCTTCGATCCTTTCTGCCTCCGCGTTCATTTCCAGGACCCGGAAATTCCGATCGACGAAAATGAACCCCTCGCTGATGAGCTGGAGGAATCTTCGTGGATCGGGGCTCGACATCAGGGTCCCCCTTCGAATTCCTGTCGGCTGGCCCGGATTCCGGCCGAATTGCACTGATAGTCGCCCCATCGGCCCGGGCCTGTCGCACCGGCACAGATTTTTCCGGTCGCATTGCCCGGCCGCCCTCGAGGCTTGCAAATCCGGACCTGTGTATTATCTTACTAATACAGGAAGTGAAGAGAGGAGCGCAAGATGGATTTTCTGAAACAGATGCAATCGCGTGACTGGATGATTGCGGCTGCGGCCTTCGTTCTTGGAGCGATCATCTTCTAGCCCGTAGCCAGAAGGCTGGAGCCCGCTTGTCCTTCGCTACCAGCCACCGCCGCCGCCGCCGCCGCCGCCGCCGCCCGACGATCCTCCGCCGCCGGAGCCGCTGCTCGAGCCCGGCGCGACCGATGCCGCGGCAGCGGCAGTTGCAAGGCTTCCGCCCATCGCCGCTGCGAAGCGGCCCGGATTGGACCAGGGATTTCGGGAGCCCGAATACCAGCTCATCCCGCGACGCTCCCCGGGTTCGGTCGAGGCGGAGGCGAGAATGGTCTCGAACTTCGAGGCCCAGCGATTCTCCACTCCAAGAGCGATTGCAAAAGGCAGATAGCGTTCGAACAGTTCCGGGGTCTTGCGCGGCGGATGAAGCCGCTCCAGCCGGTCCTCCTCCGTCGCCGCCAGATAAAGCTGGAAACCGGCAATCCGGTCCATCAGCGCCCGCCCGTCCGGAGTCGGCGCGGCCATCCACCAGAAAGCGGAGATGACGAGCGGGATTGTCACCAGAGGCAGGAAAAGCGGCCAGACCCGCCCGGCCTCGGCGGCGATGGCGATGGTCGCGACGAGCGCGAACAGGGCTGCAATTGCAAGGAGGACTGCGAGCACCGCATTGAGAAGACTTCGGCCCTCGCCAGCCAGTCTCGAATGGGCGCCGATCCCGATCGCGAGCAAGGAAAGCCCGATCCCGAGCAGCGGAACGAGCGCAAGCCTTCGGTCCCCGTACAGGTCGGTCCCGATGAGCGCCGCTCCGACCAGCATCAGGGCCGCGGGAAGAGCGACGAGGCCGATCAATGCCCAGCCCTTGTTCGTGAGGAAGGTCCTTCCCCGATAGGCCTCTTCCATGCCCTCCCGAAGCTGTCGCTGGGCTGCAGTGAAGAGGGCGTGATTCTTCTTGTCCATCTCGACATCGTCACCGCCCATGAACAGGGCCGAGTGCATGTCCCGTTCCGGCTTCGGCAGATTGTCGCCCGGGGCCAACCGCTTCAGCCAGGTCTTCCGGCTTTTCCAGAATCCCTTCTCTTCCTCGACCAGCCGGAGGTTGCCCGTCACTCCGCACTGGATGATCGCCGACGCGAAGACCCGGCTGTCATAGCCCATTCGCCGGACATAGCGGATCGCTGCGGCGCTCATCCCTTCGGGTGGCTCGAACAGCGGAACGACGGTTCCGGGGATCGGTCCGCGCCCGGCCCGCCGCCAGGCCAGGAAATAGAAGACGCACAGGCCCCCAATGGCAGCCAGCGCTGCAACGAATGGAAGGTTTTCCTCGAGCCACAGATCGCGGTTCGAGGGCATTGGCGGCTCGTCGACCACATTTTTCGGCCAGGCCACGGCGATGGTCAGGCCCTCATAGGGCTGGAGCCTTCGGGTGGCCCGGATCCATATTTCGCCAGGCCTTTCCTCGACGACCCGCGCTTCGCCTGCAGTCGAGCCCGAAGGGCCGGTGTAGAAGGCCCGATCACCGAACGGGGCGCTTTCGGGCAGCCGTATCCGGGCTTCGGCAACATCGATCGGAAACGCCCAGCCATTGCCGGTAACGTTCCAGTAGAGTTCGTCATGCCCCTCGAAAAATCCGAGCTGACGAGTCGTCCGATAATCGATCACATAGACATGGACGCCGGGGCCAAGCACCCTTTCGGCCGATCCGATCCTGACCCTGGTTCCGTTGTCTAGACCTTCCGTCTTCCAGTCTTCGGCTTCGCCATTGCGCTTGACCGACTGGACTTCGAAGCCGACCCTGACCGTCCGTCCGTCCCGCTTGTACCGGGTCGGAAAGTCCCGGAAGATTCCGTGGCGAAACTGATTGCCTTCGGCCCGGATCCGGATCGTTTCCTTCACTTCGAGGGTCCCGTCCCGAAGGATCCGGACGTCGCTCGTGAAGGTGAGGATTCGTTCGCCGGTTCCGAAGGACAGGACCGGGGTCTGGGCCTGCGCGGGCAAGGCCGGGACGAGGATCGCAAGGAAGAGCGCCAGGAGGAAATTCATGGCCCTCATCAGGCTTACTCCCCGGAGCCGAATTTCACTCTTGGGGCCGTCTGCAGAGCGGCGACGTCGTCGGCATAGAATTCCTCTTCGCCGAAGCCCATCGGCCGGGCAACGAGCACGTCCGGGAAAGACTGGATGCTCGTATTCAGGTCGCGAACGGTGGCGTTGTAATAGCGCCGAGCGCTCTGAAGGTGCTCCTCGATCTCGGAAAGCTCGTCCTGCAGCTGCCGGAAATTCTGGTCCGCCTTGAGATCGGGATAGGCCTCGGCAACGGCGAGCAGACGGCCGAGCATGGCAGAGAAGGCATTGTCGGCCTGGGCCGTCTGAGCGACCCCACGGGCCTTCACCGCATCGCCGCGATGTTCGATGACTTCGGTCAGGGTGTCGCGCTCGTGGGTCGCATAGGCTTCGACGGTGCTTACCAGATTGGGGACGAGATCGGCCCGGCGGCGAAGCTGGACGGTGATCCCGCTAAACCCTTCCTTCACCAGGGCTCGAAGCCGAACCAGCCGGTTGTAGATCGTGACTCCCCAAAGGACGATCGCGACCAGGACCGCCAAAATGATCCAACCCGAAAGATTCATTGCTGCCCCCCTGTTCCCGAATGGCGCTTTCATAGTGCCTGCCGAGCGCCAAGTCGATCAAGCTCGCCGAAACTGGTGACCAGGCGATGAATCCTCTAGCGTCGAGAGGCCAAGGGGAATCACGATCGCCAACCGACTGAAGACTTTGTCCGGGCTCAAGGGGGACCAGTTGCGCGCGTCTTCGCCGGCCGCTCATGCCGCATTGTCGGCATCGGCCGGCACCGGCAAGACCCATGTCCTCACCGCCCGGGTCCTCCGGCTTCTCCTGTCCGGAGTCGAACCCTCATCGATCCTGTGCCTGACCTTCACCAAGGCCGGTGCGGCCGAAATGGCGGAGCGAATCCATTCCAGGCTCGCTCATTGGGTCCGGCTCAAGGACATCGAGCTTGCTCTGGACCTCGACGCCCTTGGAGAGAAATTCACCCCCGAGGCGCGCGAGCGGGCAAGGCAATTGTTCGCCAGAGTGCTGGATTCGACCGGCGGCGGACTTCGGATCCTGACCATCCATGCCTTTGCCCAAAGCCTTCTTGCGTCCTTTCCGGCAGAAGCTGGGCTAAGCCCCGGCTTTCGTCCGCTCGAGCGGCGCGAGGAGCAGCAGCTCGCCCGTTCCACGCTCGCCGATCTTCTGCTCAGGTCCGAATCGGAAGGCCGAAGCGACCTGATCCGGGACCTCCAGGCGCTGAGCCTGAGGCTCGGGGAGGGCGGCGTCGAATCCTATCTGATGGCCTGTGCCCGGGCGCCTGAAGCCATGGAAGGGCTTGGTCCCGCCTCGGGAATAGAGGCAGCGCTTCGCCATGCCTTCGAACTCCCGATCGGTGACATTGACGATGCGATCGCAAGCCAATGCTGCGACGACCAGTTCGACATCGAAGCCCTGAGCCGGATCGCCCGGATCAATTCGGACTGGGGAACAAGCCGAGGGCTCGAACGGGCAGGGCTGTGCGAACAATGGCTCGCCGCCAATCCGAAGGAACGGGTGGAGACCCTCGAACAGCTCCATGGCATCTGGGCCAAGGCGGACGGCGAACCACGAAGCTTCGCCCGGGGACAGGCGCCGCAGGATCCCGAATATGCCGGGCTCGTCGAGGCCGCCTTCGATTGCTGCCGGCGACTGCTGAAGATGCGAAGCCTCGCTTCGACGATCGAGACCTTCGCTGCCGGACTTCGCGCCGGCCAGGCCTTCGCCTTTGCCTATCAGGAGTCGAAGCGAGCCACCGGGACGGCGGATTTCGACGATCTGATCCGCTGGACCGAAAAGCTGTTGAAGACCCCCGGAATGGGCGACTGGGTTCGCTTCAAGCTCGATCAGCAGATCGATCACATTCTCGTCGACGAGGCCCAGGACACGAACGATCGCCAGTGGAATATCGTCCGGCACCTGGCGCTGGAATTCTTCGCCGGCGAAGGCGCGAACCCGCGGCGCCGAACGATCTTCACCGTCGGCGACTTCAAGCAGGCCATATTCGGCTTCCAGGGAACGAATCCACAAAGCTTCGATGTCGCCCGGGCCTGGTTCGCCCGCGAGGCAAGGCGCTCCGGCGAGGATTTTCTCGACCTTTCCGTCGATCGCAGTTTCCGCTCATCGCCGCAGATCCTGTCCCTCGTCGACCGCGTCGTTGACGAACTGGGGTTCGAAGCGCTGGGACTTCCCTCCAGACCCAATTCTCATCAGGCCCATTACCAGGACCGGCCCGGTTCGGTGCTTCTTTGGCGACCCTTGTCCGAGGAGGATGAGGAAAGGGAGACTGGCGAGGAGGGATGGATCGCGGAAACGGTCCGCCTCTATGCGACAAGGCTTGCAAAACAGATCCGGCAGTGGCTCGACCAGCCCTTCTGGCTCGAATCCCGGCAGCGGGCGCTCCGGCCCGAGGACATATTGATCCTGGTTCGCCGCCGGGGCGATCTTGCCTCCCTGCTGGTCGCCCGGCTCCATGCCGAAGGAGTTCCGGTGGCCGGGGTCGATCGGCTGCTCCTGTCGGCGCCGCTCGCAGTCCGGGACCTGCTGGCCGCTGCCCGGTTCGCCGTCCAGCCGCTCGACGATCTCAATCTCGCCGGTCTTCTGGTATCGCCCCTGTTCGGCTGGAGCCAGGACCAGCTCTACCGGGCCTCGAGGCGTCGAACAGGGCCGCTCTGGCCCCATCTTCGCTCGCTTGCCGACACCGATCCCGGAAGCCTTGAGCCGCTTCACGCGATCCTTGGAATGGCGGATTTCGCAGGGCCTCATCTCTTCTTCGAAACCTGTCTTTCGGGTCCGCTGGACGGGCGGAAGAAGCTTCTGGAGCGCCTTGGGCCGGAGGCCCGCGATCCGATCGAGGAGCTGCTTTCCTCGGCCCTGGAATTCGAATCCTCCGGCCGCTCCTCGCTCGAATCCTTTCTCGACTGGTTCGCCCGCGGTGACGTGGAAATCGTTCGCGATCCGTCGGCCCCGCAGGATTCGGTAAGAGTGATGACCGTCCACGGTTCCAAGGGCCTTCAATCGCCGGTGCTGATCGTTGCCGATGCCTGTGCCGATCCCGGCCGGCTCGGGCCGAATGCGCGGGTCGCATCGATTCCTCTGAACGAAAGCGAGGTGCCCGTCTTCCGGCCGAGAAAGACGGAACTGGCCGAGCCGCTCGAGTCGCGGATTGCCCGGCAGGACCAGCTTGATCGCGAAGAGCATTGGCGGCTCCTCTACGTCGCTCTGACCAGGGCCGAAGAACGGCTCTATATCGGCGGCACCTTGTCGACCCGAGACCGGGGCGTTTCACCGCAGGCGAGCTGGTATCGAGCGATCGAGGGGGCACTCGAATCGCTCGGGGCGACCTGGTCGGACGATCCCCGTTGGGGCCGGGCCATGCGTTTCGGACCCGCGGAGGTCGCTTCCGAGCCCGTCGCTTCCGAGCCCGTCCCGACCGTCGGATTGCCGTCCTGGGCGGTCCTTCCGGCGCCGGTCGAGGAACGTCCGCCAAGGCCGCTCGCACCGTCGTCGATCGGCGAGGACGACGTCTCGGCGCCGCCCCCCGGACCGGACCAGCGCCACGCCGCAAGGCGGGGCAAGCTGCTCCATCAGCTGTTCGAGCGGCTTCCGGACGTTGCAGCGGGCGATCGGCGATCTTCCGCCTTGTCCTGGCTCGAGCGGTCGGCCGGAGTGACCGACGAAGCGTTTCGCCATTCGCTTGCCGAGGATGCCTGCCGGATCATCGAGGATCCCGCCTTTGCCGAACTGTTCGATCGCGATGCCCTTGCCGAAGCGCCGGTCGCAGCGACGATCGGCGCGGGCCTTGTCGTTGCCGGAACGATCGACCGGCTGCTGGTGAAGGCGGACCGGATCCTGATCACCGATTTCAAGACTGGCCGGGTTGCGCCGGAAAGCCTGGACAGGATTCCGGCAGCCCATCTTCGGCAGATGGCCGCCTATCGCGAGGCGCTTCGAACCATCTTTCCCGGCCGGCGAGTGGACGCGGCCCTGCTTTATACCGGCGGGCCGGTCCTCCACTCGCTTCCGGACACGCTGCTCGACACGCATTTGCCGACGGGTGGTTGAGCCATCGCCGGGACGTTCCTAAATGGCTTCCAAGACTTTCAGGAGACAATGATGGCTACCAAGACCGTGACCGATTCCTCGTTCCAGCAGGACGTGCTCAGCGCCGACAAGCCGGTGCTGGTGGATTTCTGGGCGGAATGGTGCGGGCCCTGCCGGATGATCGCTCCGGCGCTCGAAGAACTCAGCAGCGAGCTTGGCGAGCGGGTCAGCATCGTCAAGCTGAACATTGACGAGAATCCGGACGCGCCGTCCAAATATGGGGTCCGCGGCATTCCGACGATGATCCTGTTCAAGAATGGCGAGCCTGCAGCGACCAAGGTCGGGGCCGAGCCGAAGAGCCGGATCCAGGGCTGGCT
>CAYOJN010000014.1:0-21945 GCA_964404245.1 uncultured Sphingosinicella sp.
AATGGCTGTTGAGCCCGCCGGCATCGAGATTGAAGCTCATCACCAGAGTGTCGTCGCAAGGCGTGATTCGTATCCCGCGGCGATCGAGGACGACCCAGTCGAACTTCAGATTATGGCCGATCTTGAGAATGGCCGAGTCTTCCAGCAACGGCTTCAGCCGCTGGATCACCAGGTCTGAACCCAACTGTACGGGTCGTTCGTCGAACATGTCGTCCCCGCCATGGCCGAGCGGGATATAACAGGCCTGGTTGCAGTCGATGGCAAGGCTGATCCCGACCAGGTCGGCAGTGACACAGTCGCGGCCATTGGTCTCGGTATCGATCGCGACATGACCGCTGGCCCGGATCGCCTCGATCCATCGTTCCAAAGTCGCTTCGTCGGTGACGGTCTCGTAGAGCGAGCGATCGATCTTCGGTTCCGGGCGAACATCGGCCTGGCTCGCGGGCCGGGTAGCATCCGGGGCCGCCGATTCCTCCCGGACCCCGAGCCGGGCGAGAAGAGATCGGAAGCCGTGATGTTCCAGGAACTCTCGCAAGGGCTCCTTCGGAATGCCCTTCATCGCCAAATCGTCGAGCGGTTCGGGCAACGGGGCATCGCAGATCAGTCGGACCAGTTCGCGAGACATTCGCGCGGCCTCGGCATGTTCGATCAGGTTCTGCTTGAGTTTGGGTTTCTTGATCTCGTCGACATTGGCGAGAACATTCTCGACCGTGCCATATGCCTGGATCAGCTGGGAAGCCGTCTTCGGCCCGATCCCCGGTACGCCAGGGACATTGTCGACGCTGTCCCCCATCAACGCGAGAACTTCGCCCAGCTGCTCCGGAGGAACGCCGAATTTCTCCATGACATGGTCGCGGTCGATCCGGCGATCGTTCATGGTGTCCAGCATATCGAGGCCTGGCTCGATCAGCTGCATCAGGTCCTTGTCCGAACTGACTATGGTGACCTGCCAGCCCTGCTCGAGCGCCGCCTTGGAATAGCAGGCAATGATGTCGTCGGCTTCCAGGCCCGCTTCTTCGATGCACGGGATTGAGAAGGCCCTGGTCGCATCCCGTATCAGCGGGAATTGCGGCACGAGCTCCGGTGGCGGCGGTGGCCGGTTGGCCTTGTAGTCGCCGTACATTTCGTTCCGGAACGTGCTTTCCGACGCATCGAGGATCACGGCCAGGTGAGTCGGCCCCTCGGTCTTGCCGAGATCCTCGGCCAGCTTCCACAGCATCGTGGTATAGCCATAGACGGCACCGACATTGAGGCCATGCCGGTTGGTCAGCGGCGGAAGCCGGTGAAAGGCTCGGAAGATGTAGCTGGAGCCATCGACGAGATAGAGGTGCGAGGAGGCCATTCTTCCGGTCTAGGGTGCGGGCCGTTCAGCCGCAATGGTCGAGACGGACGACTTGCTGCCGAGCCGACCGAAAGGCGGGTAAGCTTGTGTTCAAGCATGATTCGTCATGTTGATTTCCTATTCGCTCCGCAACAACAGGACGGAAACCCGAATGACGTTCATGAACCGGAGGACCTTTCTTGCGGCGGCGCTCGCGATTGCCGCGCTCGGCTGCTCAAGCTCGCCCAGCCAGGCAGCGCCATTTCAGCCCACCCGATTTTCGGTCGAGGTTCGGGGTGCCGGCCCGGACGTGATCCTGATCCCCGGCCTGACTGCAGGCCGCGACGTCTGGCGCTCCACCGCTGAAGCCGTTCCCGGTTATCGCTATCATTTCGTTCAGGTCGCCGGTTTCGCCGGCGAGCCTGTGGCAGGCAATGGCGAAGGCCCGGTGGTCGCCCCGGTGGCCGAGGAAATTGCCCGCTATATCGCCGATCGTCAGCTGAGCCGGCCGGCGCTCGTCGGCCACTCGATGGGCGGTACCCTGGCGATGATGGTCGGGTCGAGACATCCGGACCTGATCGGGCGGATCATGGTTGTCGACATGCTTCCGCAGCCGGCCTCACTGGTCGGAGGAACAGCGGCGAATCTGGGTCCTCTGGCCGGGAGTTTGCGGGGAATGCTCAATTCCGAGGGCGGAAAGGCGTTGTTCGCCTCGCTGCTCGGTTCACTGACCCCGCCCAATTCCGTCAACCGGCAAAGCCATCCGGACGTCGTTGCCCGGGCAATGCATGATCTGGCCGGGATCGACCTGACCGGTGATCTTGCAAGGATCAAGGCCCCCCTTTTTGTCGTCTACGCCTCTCCTGACGCCAACCGTCACGGCTGGATCGATCAGCGCTTCGCGAATGCCTATGCGGACAAAAGGGGGGTCGAGCTGATCCGGATCGACCAAAGCGGCCACATGATCATGTTCGATCAGCCCCGGCGCTTCCGCCAAACGCTGAGCGCTTTCCTTGGGCCCCTCAGTGAGACTGGGCGACGAGGAAGGTGACGAAATAGGCGATCAGGACAAGCGGGCCGAAGGCGAACAAGGTAAGGGCGACGGCGCCGAGGCGGATCAGGAGCAGATCCCAGCCCGTGCTCCGCGCCAGTCCGGCGCACACCCCGAAGACCTTCGCTTCCTTCCGATCGAGTGCGTAGCGGCTGTTCATCATCTTTGTCCCTGAATTTCAAAAATCGGTGAATTTGGCTGGAGCGGGGCTCGCCGCTCAGATCAGCGGCACCGGGCCCACGGCGGCAGAAACGAACAGAGTGCTCGCAACGAGCGCTCCGACGACCGAAATGGCGAGCTGGTAAAGGTTGTAGGCAAACATCATTCTATCTCCCTGTGCCGGTCGATCGGATCATCCGTCGACCTTGCCCCCATGTTTGCATTGGCCGTGCCAAACGGATTAATTGGCGGAAATCCGCCAGTCCCCTGAACTGGAGGCTCTCGCGGCCATCGTGGCGACACCAACTAACGGTGCGCTTCACCAACCATTAGCAAGCTTGCGCGACACGGGTCTGACCGTCATGAACACCGTCTTCACCGGTTTTCTATGCAATTCGGAATATCGGAGATGCCAAAAGCGAGGGCGCCTGCCGCACCGGAGTCGGAACCATGTCCAGCTTGACCCGTCTGTCTCGTGCACTCGCAGAAGGGCGGCGCCTTCGGTGGCGTCCGGAGAGCCGCGAAGAGGTGCTCGAGAGGTTGCTGGTCAAGCGCGCCGAGGCGCGCCAGGCCGGTCTCGACGGGTTGGAAAAGGCACTTCGGGAACAGATTTCCTGGTCGCTTCCAATCCGGCGCACCACCCGGAACGAAGAGCCTTCCGACTGAACAGGATGTCCGTGGGAAAATGTCTATCTGGGTTGGTGCTCGAGATAGAGATAAGCGGGATCGAAGTCTGACATCCTCGAAAGGCGGAGCCAGTCCTGGATTTCGACCCGGCCGCCTCGAAAGGTCAGTATCCCCTGCTCGCGCAGCTGGCGAAGCATTCGATTGACGTGAATTGCGGTTAGTCCGGTCGCGTCAGCAAGATCGAGCTGCGTAAGGGGTAGCGAAAAGCCACTCTCGTCGGCGTGGCCGATCAGTTTCAGGCGCGTGTAGAGTTCGCAAAGGAGATGGCCGACACGGGCAAGAGCAGGGCGCCGGCCCATCGACAGGATATGTTCGCGCTGAATCGCGGAATCCATCAGCGTCGACAGCCAGAGCAGGCGTGAAAGATGTGGTTCCTCGGCAGTTATTTGTGCCAGCCGGTCATGGGGCACGTAAGCGACCCTTACCGGGGTCAGCGCACCGACATTGTGGTCGAGCCTTTTCAGGAGAAAGCCGTGGAGGTCGACGAAGTCGCCGGCAACGTGGAGCTCCATGATCTGCCGCTGGCCGTCGCTGAGATCCTTGTAACGCGCGATCATACCCTCGATCAGGAGGGTGCTCAGGCTGACCGGAGTGCCCGCTGCGACCAGCGTTCGGCCGGCCGGGAATTGCTGAATCTCGGCGATGGCCGATCGAAGCACGTCCGCCTCGCGATCGCTGAGTTTGTCCCGCGCACGGAGTTTCAGAACCAGCCCATTGATCGGATCGTCGGTAGTCATTGCCGCCGGTTCCCGGCCACCCCCGCCTGCTCCAGTTCCGGGGCCAGCCTCCCGGTCAGCCACAGCCACCACATCCGGAAGTCCGCGGCGAGCGACCAGAGGGGATAGGTGAAGGTTGCAGGCCGATTGCGCTCCGCGATGGCGTGAGCTGTCCAGGCGAAGCCGTAGCCGGCCAGCGGCATTAGCACGAGCAGCCACCAGCGACCGCTGAGGATCGCTGCAAGGGCAATCAGGACGACCAGGCTGGTGCCGATATAATGGAGAGCCCGAGTGCCCGGGCGGCTATGCTCGCGCAGGTAAAAGGGCCAGAATTCCCCGAAACTGCGATATTCACGCATCCAGGGCCTCCCCACCGATGAAGCCCTCCCTGAGGGTTCGAGCCGCCCATCGCGTTCCTGCCAGTCCACCCAGGACCGGGACGATGAAGGCGGCAACCTGCATCCATTCGGGATGAGGGAACATGATGATGTTCGAAATCGAAATGCATGCAACGAGTGCAGCGATGATCCATCCTGCCCAGGAACGACGAGTGATCTGAGCCGCTGTCCGGCTGCCGAGGAACGCTCCGCCGAGCCAGGCCAGGGCAATGAAAATGTGCGCACCCAGTGGCATAGACCGGATCAATGCGCCCTGGCTTTCCAGATCGCCAAGGCTGCTTTCCGGAGCGATCGGGTAGACCTGAAGGCCAATCAGCCAGATGACGTAAATTGCAAGCAAGGCAACAATCAGTCCGGCGACAAGGCCTGCAATCACTCTCAGCATCCCGTTCCCCCTTTCGCTGGATTCACCATAGCATTGGGTGACGGCCCAAGTCGAACGTCGTCGTCGGCAACTGAAAGTCGTCCTCCATAGCGCTCAGCTGCCGATGATTGTCCCCCCGTTGGGGTGAAGGACCTGGCCCGACATGTAACGACTGTCGTCGCAAGCCAGGAAAAGGAAGCTCGGGGCGACCTCGTTGGGCTGGCCGGGCCGCCCCATCGGGGTGTCCTTGCCGAAATCCTTCATTTTCTCCGGCGGCTGGCCTCCGGATGGATTGAGCGGGGTCCAGATCGGTCCCGGTGCGACGCCATTTACCCGAATCCCGTCGCCAACCAGATTTTCGGAAAGCGACCTGGTGAAGGCCGTGATCGCACCCTTGGTTGCACTATAATCGAGCAGGATCTTTGCGCCCTTGTACATCGTCACCGACGTGCAATTGATGATCGCCGATCCTTCCTTGAGGTGGGGGCGGGCTGCCTGGGTCAGGAAGAACATGCTGAAAATATTGGTCTGGAAGGTCCGCTTCAGCTGTTCTTCGGAAATATCCCTGATGTCCTCGTCCCAATGCTGCTCGCCCGCATTGTTGACGAGGATATCGAGACCGCCAAGCTGATCGACCGTCTCCCGGACTGCGTGGTCGCAAAAGGCCTTGTCGCCGAGGTCACCGGCGATCGTGATGGCCCGCCGCCCTTCCTGTTCGACAATCTGCTTCGTCTGCTCCGCATCGTCATGCTCGCAAAGGTAGACGATCGCGACATCCGCGCCTTCGCGGGCGAACAAGGCAGCGACGGCACGACCGATTCCGCTGTCCGCCCCGGTCACGAGCGCGACCTTGTTCTCGAGCCGTCCTGAACCGGGATAGAATGGCTCCCAGTCCGGTTTCGGCTCGAGTTTACTCTCGTGGCCTGGAAGATCGTCTTCGTCGACCATGTCCACCATTTCGGTTTCCTCGCTCACGATTGCCTACTCCTCGGATTCTTCACCGGACCCGCGCTCGCCGAGCGCCTCGAGAGTCTCCTTTTCCTTCTGGGCCCTTTCCTCCGGTGACCCCGGGACACCGCGATCCTGGCCGGTGGCACCGAGCCGGTCCGAATTGCGGCCGCCGTCGCCGGGATCGTCCGACATCTTGTTGTTCTGGTTCTGGGTAAGCTGCGGGCTCTTGTCCTGATGATTGCTCTGGGGCACGTCATACTCCTGTCTGTCTTCGTCGAACGACAGAACCTCTATGTCGAAAAGCCGTTCCGGTGGTCCGGATCGATCCTCAACCCCAGGCCCCTCGTCCGTGCTGGCCTGGTGATGCGGCTCAGCGCGAAGGTGCGGTCGCGAACATTGCCAGGAGAGCCAGAATGCGTGTCCGCCGTGCCCGAATCCTTCTCTTCGCGTCGGCGGCCATCGCCGCCGCTCCGGTCCTGGCACAGGACCCTCCGGCTCCTGCCGAATCCCCGCCCGCTGCAACCGAGGTCCCGGGCCAGGCCGGCGGCCGGGTCTTCGCACCGTCCGATTTCGACCGTTATGCCCCCCGCAATGCCCTGGACATGCTGGGTCAGGTTCCCGGCTTCACGATCCAGAGCGCCGACACCGCCGTGCGCGGGCTTGGCCAGGCGAGCGGCAATGTCCTGATCAACGGCGAACGGTGGGCGGGCAAATCGACCGACATTCTCACCGAGCTTCGGCGTATCAGCGCAAGCAATGTGGTCCGGATCGAAATCGTCGATGCAGCAACGCTCGACGTCCCAGGTCTTTCCGGCCAGGTCGCCAATGTCGTCACGGCCTCGCGGGGGCTGAGCGGAAATTTTGCCTGGCGTCCCCAGATACGCGCCCGCCGAACCGAAGCGCGCCTGCTCAATGGTGAAGTCTCGCTCACAGGGGCGATCGGCGGCACCGACTTCAGCCTCAGCCTTGCCAATGAGAGCTTCCGCAACGGCAATGCCGGCCCGGAAATCGTTTTCACGCCATCAGGGCTGATCGTCGATCGCCGCGATGAATATCTTTACGCCTATGGCAACCAGCCCAGGATAAGCGCGACCTTGCGTCGAAATTTCGGCGACGGGTCGATCCTTAACGCCAATGCCGCCTTCGGTCTCTTCCACCAGACGCTGTGGGAGGATTCCTACCGCTCAGGGCCGGACGAGCCCGATCGGTACCGCCGGCTCGACGAAAAGGAGCGGGAACATAATTATGAACTTGGCGGAGATTATGAATTCGGACTCGGCAACGGCCGGCTGAAGCTGATCGGCCTTCATCGCTTCGAACATAGTCCGTTCACCCAGACCCTGGTCCAGACCTTTGCTGGCAATCGCCCGGTCGAAGGACAGCGCTTCACCCAGGTTGCGGACGAAATGGAAACAATCGCCCGGGCCGAATATCGCTGGAATCGCGGCAGTGGGGACTGGCAGGTTTCGATGGAGGGCGCACTCAACCGGCTCGATATCGAAAATGCTCTCTTCAACCGCGATGCCCTGGGCGAGTTCGTTCCCGTTCCCTTTCCCAATGCAGCCGCAACGGTACAGGAGCGGCGAGCGGAAGCGGCGATTACCTATGGTCGGACCCTTTCGCCGGAACTCAACCTGCAGACGTCGGTCGCTGCCGAATATTCGCAGATCAGCCAGGATGGGGCCGGCGGTGTCACCCGAACCTTCTACCGCCCGAAGGGGTTCGTCAATCTTGCCTGGCGGCCAGAGCCGGGGCTCGACATCAGTGCCCGGATCGAACGACAGGTCGGGCAACTCAACTTCTTCGACTTCGTGGCCTCGGGGAATATCAGTGCCGGCACGACCAATTCGGGCAACGCCAATCTGGTGCCCCCGCAAAGCTGGAATGCCCAGCTCCAGGCGACGAAAAATCTCGGCGTCTGGGGAACTGCAACGGCGAGGATCTACGGCCGACTGATCGCCGATATCGTCGATATCATCCCGATCGGCACGGACGGTCAGTCACCGGGGAATCTCGACGGGACGGCCAGGATCCATGGCATCCGGTGGACCAGCACGTTCAATTTCGATCCTCTTGGATGGCGCGGAGCAAAGCTGGACCTCGATCTGCAGTTCCAGAAAACGTCCCTCGTCGATCCGTTGACGGGGCTCCGAAGGCCGATCAACGAGAACATGACCCGGCAGGTCGAAGTGGCACTTCGTCATGACATTCCGGGCAGCAGCTGGGCCTATGGCGCAAGCTACAACCAGTTTCGCCAGTCCGCTCTCTACCGCCTCGACCAGACCTGGCAGTTTCTCGCCAAGCCCGGGATGATGGGGGCCTTTGTCGAGCACAAGGACGTGATGGGGCTCACCGTTCGGGGCAGTGTCGACAATCTGATCAACAACAATGAGAGCTTCCGCCGGGATTTCCATGACGGTCGACGACCCGGCGGAATAATCCTGACCGAATATCGGGACCGGCACTTCGGCCCGATCTTCACTCTGTCGATCAGCGGGACGATCTGACTATCAGACTGAGACGGCCGATCCGCAAAAGCGCCCGTTCGTCCGTCAGCGAGCGAGCGGAAAGGCCCGGTTCGGCTCCGGCTCCGGAAGCCTCACTTCGCCGGCATTGAGAATTCGGACCGGTTCGTCCGACCGCCGGCACTGAGCGACGAGGACTGGGTAGAGCGCCTCGCCTTCCTGTCGCAATTCGGTTTCGCTCGCAGCAACACAAGCCGCCTCGCTCTGATAGTGCATGTCCGCTACCCGAAGCTCGTCGCAAGGCAGATCGCCCTCGCCACATCCCAATATTGCCATCACATATGCCAAGGCGTGCATGTCCGCTCCTTCGAGCCACTGAACCGCGGTCTCGGCACCCGGTTCCACTCGTTTCACGGGCGTTCCTTGGGGAAAGGCCGGCTCCGACCTATCTATCGGTGATGGTCGATCCCTCCAGCACTCACCAGCCCGCCTCCGGCTGGGCAACGGTGAAGCGCTTCCTTCCCTATCTTTGGCCCAGCGGGGAAACGGGGTTGAGGGCGAGGGTAGTCGTCGCCGTCCTTCTCGTCCTTGTCGCGAAGGGTGCAACCCTCACCATGCCCTTCGCCTACAAGGCGGCGATCGATCGCATGTCGGTGGAACTTGAACCGGCGACGGGGCTGATCATCGCGCTGGTCCTGGCCTATGCGGGGGCCCGCTTCGGCGGAGTCCTGTTCGACAATCTGCGCAACGCCATTTTCGAGCGGGTCGGCCAGGATGCCGCCCGCCGGCTGGCGGAAAGCGTTTTCCGGCATGTCCACCGCTTGTCGCTTCGCTTCCATCTGGAGCGGCGCACAGGCGCGCTGACCAAGATCGTCGAGCGCGGAACCAAGAGCATCGACATGATGCTCTATTTCCTCCTCTTCAATATCGCTCCGACCGCGATCGAGCTGACAGCGATCTGCATCATCTTCGGTATCAAGTTCGGCGCCGGGCTTGTCGCCGCCACACTGGCGATGGTGGTCGCCTACATCTGGTTCACCAGGCTGGTTACCGAGTGGCGGGCCAGGCTTCAGCGGGAAATGAACGAAGTCGACAATCAGGCGATCGCGCGCGCTGTGGATTCCCTGCTCAATTATGAAACCGTGAAATATTTCGGCGCCGAGGAACGCGAGGCCCGGCGCTATGGGGAGGCGGCGCGGACGTTCGCGCGAGCCGCGGAGCGCAATGAGACCTCGCTTGCGTTGCTCAATGTCGGTCAGTCCCTGATCACCAATCTGATGATGGCCGGGGCCATGGCCTATACCGTCTGGGGCTGGAGCCGTGGCGAATTCACCACCGGCGACGTGGTCTTCGTCAACACCTTCCTGGCCCAGCTCTTTCGGCCGCTGGACATGCTGGGCTGGGTCTATCGAACCATAAGACAGGGGCTGATCGACATGGAAGCGATGTTCGGACTCATCGATACACGCTCCGAGATCATCGATCGCGCCGGTGCATCGGAGCTTCGGGTCGGTTCCGGAAACGTGCGATTCGAAGATGTCCATTTCGGCTATGAGCCAGACCGGGAGATCCTCAAGGGCATCAGCCTGGAGGTGCGACCCGGCAGCTCGACCGCGATCGTCGGCCCGTCAGGCGCTGGCAAGTCGACCCTGTCGCGACTCCTGTTTCGCTTCTATGACCCGACGAGGGGAAGGATCTGCATCGACGGCCAGGATATCGCCTCGGTGACCCAGTCGAGCCTGAGGAAGGCGCTCGGTATCGTCCCCCAGGATACAGTGCTGTTCAACGACACGATCGGCTACAATATCGGCTATGGGAGGGATGGCGCCAGCCAGGAGGAGATCGAAAGCGCGGCCCGCGGTGCAGCCGTCCACGACTTTATCGCCGGACTGCCCGAAGGCTATGACGCCACGGTAGGCGAACGCGGCCTCAAGCTGTCGGGGGGCGAGAAACAACGGGTCGCGATCGCCCGAACCCTTCTGAAAGACCCGCCGATCCTGATCCTGGACGAGGCGACCAGCGCACTCGACAGCCGGACCGAGGCCGCAATCCTGGAGACGCTCCGGGACGTGGCCCGGCAGCGGACAACGATCATCATCGCCCACCGACTGTCGACGGTCGTGGATTGCGACCAGATCCTGGTCCTGGATGAGGGCCGGATCGTCGAAAGCGGAACCCATGGGCAGCTCCTCGCCAGAAGCGGCCTTTATTCGGAGATGTGGGCGCGGCAGCAGGCCGAGCGCGAGGAACAGGACTCGGAAGCCGCCGAATGAAGGCCCCATGGGGAGCAGAAACGCTCAATTCCTCCTTGCCAGGGCCACCGGCCGAAGCGACCCATCGGCTTCGAATGCTCTTGCGCGGCTGGACATTTGAAGCGCCCGCGGGTCTTTGGACCAGGTGACCGACCCACTCCAGATCCTCCGATCCACCTTCGGCTTCCAGCAGTTTCGCGGCGTCCAGGCGCAGGTGATCGATCGGGTGATGCGGGGCGAACATATTCTCGCGGTGATGCCGACCGGGGCAGGCAAATCGCTCTGCTACCAGGTGCCTGCACTCGCCCGGCAGGGAACCGCCCTGGTCATCTCGCCGCTGATTGCGCTGATGCATGACCAGATTCGGGCTGCCGAAGGATTCGGGATTCGGGCCGCAGCGCTCACCTCGGCCGATTCCGATCGCGCCCGGACGATCGAACGGCTGAAGAAAGGCGATCTGGACCTCCTCTACGTCGCGCCCGAACGCGCCACCGGCGAGCATTTCCAGGCCCTGCTGGCACAAGTGAAACTCGCTCTGATCGCGATTGACGAGGCGCATTGCGTTTCGGAATGGGGCCATGACTTCAGACCCGATTACCGATTGCTCGCCCCCTTGCTCAGGTCGTTCGGCCATGTCCCCCGACTGGCGCTGACTGCCACCGCCGACGACCGAACCCGCCGTGATATATTGGAGCAGCTCGGGATCGGCGAGGACGGGCTGATCGTCGCCGGCTTCGATCGGCCGAACATCCGCTACCATGTCCGCCCCCGAGACGGCGAGACCGGGCAGCTGAAGACCCTGCTTGCCGATCAGCCCGGGCCCGGGATCATCTATGTCCCGAGCCGCGACAAGGCCGGACGGCTGGCCGAGCAACTTGGCTCGGCTGGCCGGCCTGTTCTCCCTTATCATGCGGGGCTCCAGCCCGAAGTCCGGGCCCGCAACCAGGCACTGTTCGTCCGCTCGGAAGACATGGTCATGGTGGCGACGATCGCGTTCGGGATGGGGATCGACAAGCCGGATGTGCGCTTCGTCGCCCATGCCGGAATCCCGAAATCGATCGAGGCTTATTATCAGGAGACCGGCCGCGCCGGCCGCGATGGCGAACCTGCCGAAAGCTGGCTGTTCTGGGGCGCCGAGGATTTCGCAAGGGCAAGGCGAAGGATCGAGACCGAGGTTGAACAGTCCCGCCTCGCCGGCGAACGCGAGCGCCTGAACGCTCTTGCCAACCTGGTCGAAAGCCCGGGTTGCCGTCGCTACCTGCTGCTTCGCCATTTCGGAGAGGATCCGCCTGAACGATGCGGCAATTGCGACAATTGCCTCGAGCCACCAGCCTCGATCGATGCAACGACGGTTGCCCAGAAGCTCCTGTCGGCGGCCTTCCGGACCGAGATGCGGTTCGGGATCGGCCACCTGACGGATGTTCTGGCCGGCCGGGAAACCGACAAGGTGCTTGGCTTCGGCCACCAGCGCCTGAGCGTCTTCGGAATTGCCAGTGCAGAGGAAATGCCGCTGATGAAACCGGTCGCTCGCTCGCTCCTTGCGCGCGATGCCCTCAGGGCCGACGAACATGGCGGTCTTTCCTTCGGTCCGGCCGCCCGAGCGATCCTGAAAGGGGAAAGTCGGCTCGAACTGGTCGATCTTCCGAAGCGACGGCGACGGCGAGGTAGAGGAGAAGGCCCCCTCCCTTCCGGCAGTCCACTGTTCGAGGCGCTTCGCGCTCACCGCCGGGAGATCGCTTTAAAAGCGGGCGTGCCGCCCTATGTCGTCTTTCACGACAGCACACTTCGCGAAATGGCCGAAGTGCGCCCGGCGACGGTTGAAGGCCTGGCTCGAATAAATGGAGTCGGATCGGCCAAGCTGGATCGCTATGGCGCGACCTTTCTCGAACTGATTTCAGGTTGGGAGGACGAATGAGCTTCAGGAAACTTGACGAGAAGGTTCTCGTCGCCGGCCAGATCGCGCCTGCCCATGTCTCCGAGGCGGCACGGATGGGCGTGACCTTGATCGTCAACAATCGGCCCGACGGCGAGGAAGCAGGACAGCCGGACGGAGCGTCGCTCGCCGAAGCGGCCGCGGAAGCGGGCCTGGACTATCGGCACATACCGGTTGCAGGCGGCTTCGCCGCGCCCGAGATCGATGCCATGGCGCAAGCCATCGACTCGACGAAGGGCAAGATGCTCGCCTTCTGCCGCTCGGGAACCCGTTCGACCTATTTGTGGGCGCTAGCGCGGTCCGTTCAGGGAATCGCGGCCGAGGATCTCGCCCGCCAGGCGCGGGCCGCGGGCCATGATCTCAGTCCGATCCTTCCTCACCTGCGCGGCTGAGGACCTCTGTCGCTGAAGCGAGATCCTCCTCGTCCACCATCAGCTGGATATTGAACAGCCCGCCCGCAAAGGCAGGGTTCATGTCCAGTCCGAACAGGACGCTCATTATCCCTTCCGATTCGAGGCGGGCCCTCGCCATTCCGGCTTCGAAGCCGTCGGCAAAGCGGGCGGCTTCAACAAGGGCCATGAAGGCTCACCACGGGACGACGTCGCCAGCTGCACGCTCCATCGCGGTCGGCTTTCGACCAAGCACCGCGTTGCGGTGCGGAAAGCGGCCGAAACGCTTGATGACGTCATGGTGCAGCCGCGCAAAATGGAGCCATTCCTCATTGCCGAGCGCAGTGAAGAGAAGGAGGGATCGCACCTGGTCCTTCTCTTCTTCGCTATGCTGGAATGGCATGTAGAGAAAAGCGCGCCGGGCCTCGTTCATCCCATCGTCCCAGCCACGGTCAATCGCTGCCTTCGCGATCGCCAGCCCCATGTGATCGGTCGCGAACTGGTCGGCATGGCCGCGAAACATGTTGCGGGGGAACTGGTCGAACAGGATGACCGCAGCGAGCGCCGTATCGGCATCGTCGAGAAATTCCTCGATCGGTCGACGCGACTGGCGCGCCCACTCGATCCCGAACCGGTCCCGGATCTCGGAGTCGAATTCCTCGCTCCCGCGCCACCAATCCTCCCAGCCAAGGGAGAACCAGAAATCGAGCACCTCGCTTACCCAGGCCTCAGCCACATTGCTTCCTTCTTCTTCCCGGCCCACGGCTTCCCTCCCCGGATCAGCGGCCAATCGTCAGGCGGTCCCGCCGACGGTCAACCCCTCGACGAGCAGTGTGGGCTGACCAACGCCGGCAGGCACGGACTGGCCGCCCTTGCCGCAGATGCCGACCCCTTCATCGAGCGCCATGTCGTTGCCTATCCCGAGCACCCGGGTGAGCACTGTCGGCCCGTCGCCGATCAGTGTCGCGCCCTTGATCGGCGTGGTGATCCGGCCATTTTCGATTCGATAGGCTTCCGTGCAGGAAAAGACGAACTTGCCTGACGTGATATCGACCTGTCCGCCACCGAAGCTCCGGGCATAGATGCCGTTCCCGGCGCGGGCGACCAGTTCATCGGGATCATCCTGGCCAGCGAGCATGAATGTATTCGTCATTCTCGGCATCGGCGCATAAGCGAAGCTTTCCCGGCGGCCATTGCCAGTAGGTTCGACGCCCATCAGGCGGGCATTGAGCCGATCCTGAATATAGCCGTTCAGGATGCCGTCCTCGATCAGGACGTTGCGGCGGGTGGGCGTGCCCTCGTCATCGATGGTCAGGGATCCGCGGCGGCGATCAATCGCTCCGTCGTCCACCACCGTGACTCCCTTTGCAGCGACCCTCTCGCCGATCCGCCCTGAAAAGGCCGATGTTCCCTTGCGGTTGAAATCGCCTTCCAGTCCATGCCCAACGGCTTCGTGAAGGAGTACGCCGGGCCAGCCCGGACCGAGCACCACCTTCATTTCGCCGGCCGGGGCTGCGACGGAGTCGAGATTGACCAGCGCCTGGGCGAGCGCCATGTCGATGGCCCGATTCCAGGTCTCGGGACGAAACAGATCGTCGTAGAGATGGCGGCCGCCGAGCCCGTGATGACCGGATTCGCGCCGCCCGTTCTGCTCGGCAACGATCTGAACGCTCAACCGGACCAGTGGCCTCACGTCGTGAGCGACGAAACCGTCGGGCCGGACAATCTCGACCACCGACCAGGATGCGGCAAGGGCAACCGACACCTGGGCAACGCGCGGGTCGCGGGCCCTGGCTGAAGCGTCGATCTGCTGACAGAGTTCGACCTTCTTCGAAAAGGGGATCAGGCCGATCGGATCATCACCCGTATAAAGCCGGGAATTGGTGCGTCGAGGCGGAGCCGGCCGCCCGGCGGTCGCCGGCTCGAGCAGGGTCATCGTCTCGGCGGCACGGCGAATTGCCGCTTCGCTGATCTCATTGGCCTGAGCAAAAGCTGTGGTTTCGCCCGAAATACCGCGCAAGCCGAAGCCCGCCTGGGTGTTGAAATCGGCGGTCTTCAGTCGGCCATCGTCAAAAGCGAAGCTCTCGGTGGCGATATATTGAAGATAGAGTTCGCCATCGTCGCAATCTCGAAGCGCCTCGGCCGACAGCCGACGGGCGGAATCGGGGTCAAGGGCATCATCTCGGTAGAGGAAGCGGCGCGGATCGGCTGGAATGGACATGCCATGGATATAATGGCCATCGGCCTCGGCGCTACCCCGATCGGACTGTCCCTTTCGAATCAGGACCGCGGCGTTACCGTCGATATTCAGCGGCTTCGATCGTCCGCGGGACCGCCTTCGAGAATGAAGCGCTTGTCGCAATAACCGCAGTCGACATAGCCCTTTTCGTCGATCTGCAGATAGACCCGCGGATGGCCGAGCGCCGGCGAAATATGGGTTGCGCCGTCGCACGCGACGCGCCTGCCCGGCGTGTAGGCGATTTCCGGTGTGAAAGGATCGGTTGCAGCCATGATGGCGGCTCTAGCAAGGCTGGAATGACCAGACAATCCGCCTGGAGACTCGCTCTGGCGGGCGGGTGAAAGGTCCGATCTCCTGTGGCGGCGCGTTGAAGCTGGAGCTGTCACGAGCCTTGGGCCACGGACGCGCTTTGCGCGCCGGATCAACGCCGCTATGCCCCGGCCATGTCCGAAGCTGCAATCTCGATCAACGATCTCCAGAAAACCTACAAGGGCGGCAAGAGGGCGCTTGATGGGATCAGCCTGGACGTGCCGCGAGGCGGAATTTTCGGCCTCCTCGGGCCGAACGGTGCCGGCAAGTCCACCTTGATCAATATTCTCGCAGGACTGGTGAAGAAGAGTGGCGGAACGGCCTCCATCTGGGGTTTCGACATCGATTCGCATCCCCGCAATGCGAAAAGGGCGATCGGGATCGTTCCCCAGGAGATCCTGTTCGACCCCTTCTTCACGCCAGCCGAGACGCTGGAGATCACGGCCGGGCTTTACGGCGTTCCGCGTTCTCAGCGGATCACGTCCGAACTGCTTCGCGCCGTCCATCTCGAAGATAAAGCGGACGCCTATTCCCGAACCCTCTCTGGAGGAATGAAGAGGCGGCTCCTGGTCGCCAAGGCGATGGTCCATTCGCCGCCGATCCTGGTGCTCGACGAGCCCACCGCCGGGGTCGACGTCGAACTTCGCCAACAATTGTGGGAGTATGTGCGGACCCTCCACTCCAGGGGAGTGACGATCGTCCTCACTACTCACTATCTGGAGGAGGCCGAACAGCTTTGTGACCGGATCGCCATTATCAATCATGGCCGACTGATCGCGAACGAAACCACCCGGACTCTGATCGGAATGGCCCAGGAAAAGGTGGTGGAAGTCGTCGTCGACCGCGATCTCGACTCAGCCCCGGAGGCGCGCTGCTTCGATCGAATCGAGATGACCGGCGAACGAACCCTGGCGATCACCTATCGCAAGGACCGAGTGAATGCCGGCGACGTCCTTGCAGCGCTTCAGAAGGCAGGCCTCGGAATTGTCGACGTTTCCACCCGCGAGGCCGATCTGGAGGACGTCTTCCTCAATCTCACCCGAACGACCAAGAGCCGTGGCTGATCCGCACTTCGACGTTGTCGTTCTCGGATCGGGAGCGGCCGGCCTGAGCGCAGCGCTGAATCTTTCGCCGGAACTGAAGGTGGCCGTTCTTGCCAAGGGCGATATCAGCGCCGGGTCCACGGCCTGGGCCCAGGGCGGGATAGCTGCGGTTCTCGAACCGGGCGACACCTTCGAAAGCCATATCGAGGACACGATCAGCGCCGGGTCCGGGCTCAACAACCGACGCACCGTCGAACATGTCGTCGAGAATGCACCGGCGACGATCGAGCGCCTCGCCGAGCTCGGCGTACCGTTCACGCCCGGTGAGACGGATCGCTGGCATTTGAGCCGCGAGGGCGGCCACAGCCATCGCCGGGTCGTTCATGTCGCCGACGCGACAGGATGGGCGGTCCAGCAGGCGCTCGAACAGGCGGCTGCAGCGCGGCCCAACATTCAGCTCATCCCGAACATGGTCGCGATCGACCTCGTCACCGGCCGCCACACCGAATCCGGAGCGGACGAAAAGAGGGTCTGGGGCGTCTACGCGCTGGACCGGAAGAGCCGTCGGGTCGCGATACTCGCCTCCAAGGCGACAATCATCGCCACTGGGGGTGCCAGCCGGGCCTGGTTATATTCGACCAATCCGCGCGGAAGCACCGGCGATGGAATCGCGATGGCGTGGCGAGCCGGCTGCAGGGTCGCGAACATGGAATTCGCCCAGTTTCATCCGACCTGCCTGTTCAATCCCGAGGTGAAGAACTTCCTGATCACCGAAGCAATGCGGGGCGAGGGTGCGAAACTGCGCCTTCCGACCAACGGACGAAGGTTCATGAAACGGTTCGATCCGCGCGGAGAACTTGCGCCGCGAGACATCGTCGCAAGAGCGATCGACCACGAATTGAAGCGGCTCGGGCTGGATTTCGTCCATCTCGACATCAGCCACCGCGAACCGGACTTCATTCGCGAACATTTCCCGACCATATTTGCACGGCTCGCCCAGCCGGACATCGGAATCGACATCTGCCGGGACCCCATTCCGGTGGTCCCTGCCGCCCATTATACCTGTGGCGGAGTGATGGTGGATCTGGACGGTCGAAGCGACCTTGAGGGGCTGTACGGCGCGGGTGAGGCGACGATGTCAGGTCTCCACGGAGCCAATCGCCTCGCCTCCAATTCGGTTCTGGAATGCCTGGTCTTCGGGCTCGCCGCAGCGCGCGACATCAGCAATCGGATCGAATCCGGAGAACTCGGGGCGCCGCCGCCGATCCGGCCCTGGGATGAGAGCCGGGTCACGGATTCCGACGAAGAGGTGGTCGTCCACCATAACTGGCAGGAAATCCGCCGCTTCATGTGGGACTATGTCGGTATCGTACGAACCACGAAGAGGCTCAAGCGGGCACTCAGCCGGGTCGCTCTCCTGCGCCAGGAAATTGAGGAATATTACGGGCACTTCCGGGTCACGCCGAATCTGATCGAACTTCGCAATCTCGTCGTCGTCGCCGATCTCATCGTCCGGTCCGCGCTTGCGCGGAAGGAAAGCCGCGGCCTTCATTTCACTCTGGATCATCCCGAGGCGCTGCCTGAGGCCGCCGACACCATCCTGATGCCTCGAGCCTGAAACCGGCGACCCGCCGCGGCCGGGCGATCGTGAACGACGGATAACGGCGGCATTCAGCAGCCACTCAATCGAATCAGTGCAAAAGAGCGTCGAGCCAGAGGCCTGTCGTCTCTTGCTCCGGTTCTTACGAATCCCTCGCGTAGCGTATCGAGGGAGGGGCCGGCGCTTTTTTTCGAAGTGCCGGCCCCAATCCCTGTTCCTCCAGTCACTCGCCTTCCGGAAACATGTGCGCGAAAGGCTTCGCTTCCTTCAGCACCCGGGCGAAACTCGGCTTGTGCTCGAGCCGGTCCAAATAAGCACGAAGCCAGGGGAAACGGCCATTCATCGGCTGCACCCTGTCCGAATAATGAAGCGAAGGCGCAGCCGCACAGTCGGCGAGCCCGAAGGTCTCGCCACCCGCATAATCCCTCCCGTCGAGCCGCAATTCCAGCCATTCATAGGCCGTCTCGATCGTCTGGCGTGCCTTCATGACGTCAAATGCATTCCTGGCCTCGGGCGGGCAGAAGCGATTGAAGACGATCTTCTGCATGGGAGCCATCACATGCTGATCGAAAATCCGGTCGAGCTGGCGGATTTCAAGCGCCGCTTCCGGATCGGCCGGAATCATCCGCTCGCCGCCGAGATGAAGATCCAGATACTCGATGATCACCGTCGATTCCGGGATTGTTTGTCCGCGATGCTCCAGGACCGGCATCTTCGCAAACGGCCACAAGCGGGCGAAGGAAGCGAAGGAGTCCGGATCTCCGAGCTCGACCTGATGGAAGGCGAAGCGAATCCCTTTCTCGTAAAGCGCGATCAGGACTTTCCAGCAATAAGAGGAAAGCGGGTGGGCGTGGAGCGCCGGGTCCATCTTTTTTTCCCTGAATCGACTGATGGGCAATCGTCATTCCCAGTGGAATATTCGTCGAAATCTGCGCGGTTGCGGGCTCGCGCTCAAGCCATGGTTCGACAAGCTGGAGCGACCTTCGGTCTGGCCGGACTTTGCCATTGCCGTGGAAGCTTCTAAGTCTCTTCAGATCAAAGTCTTTCCAGCTTTCGCTTTTTTTCGAACCGGAGTCCCAGACCGATGAACAGACCGAGCCTGATTGCCCTTGCCCTTGCACTCGGAACGACCGCACTGGCCGCAGCGCCACTCAGCGCGCAGCCGTCGAACTCAACATCGATCGCTGGCAGCAGCAGCGCAACGACCGACGCTCCCCGGTTCGGCGCCTGGGGTTTCGACACTGACGGGATGGACCGCTCGGTCAGCCCGGGAACAGACTTTTCCGGCTTTGCCAGCGGTAAATGGCTTCGCGAGAACGATATCCCGGCCGACCGCTCCACCTGGGGGTCCTTCCACCTGCTCCGCGAGCTATCCGAAGCTCGGGTGAGGCAATTGGTCGAAAGCTATCAGCTCGGCAATCCAGAGAGCGATGGCGACCAGGCCAAGGTTGCCGCCCTCTACCGCAGCTTCCTCGACGAAGCGGCCGTTGAGGCGGCGGGCGCAAGGCCCCTCGAGCCGCTGCTGGAGACGATCCGCGGGATCAGCGACAAGTCTGAAATGGCACAGGCGATGGGCCGGTCGATGGGCGGATTTGGCCGCTCCTTCGTTACGGCCGCCGTATTCGACGACATGCGCGCACCCGAGCTGAACGCGCTCTATCTCTACCAGAGCGGAATTGGCCTCTCCGACCGCGAACTCTATCTCGACGAACGATTCGCAGCGCAGAAGGCGCGCTATCTTCAATATGTCGAGCAGATGCTGACCATGGTCGGCTGGGACCGGCCTGCCGAAGCCGCCTCGGCGATCGTCGACATGGAAAGCGCGATCGCCGCCGCTCATTGGACCCGGGCCGACAGCCGCGACCGGAGCAAGACCTACAATCCGATGACACTTGCCGAACTCGAAGAGCAGGCGCCCGGATTTCCGTGGGGCGCGTTTTTCCGGTCGGCAGGAATCGACCAGGCCGATCGCGCCGTCGCCTGGCAGAATACGGCCCTGACCGGCATCGCCAAGGTCTTCGCCGACACCGACCTGGAGACGCTCAAGGCCTGGCAGGCTTTCCACACCGCGGATTCGGCGGCGCCCTATCTTTCGAAGGCCTTCGTCGATGCACAGTTCGACTTCCGAAGCCGCTTCCTGCAGGGCCAGCCCGAGCAGCGCGAGCGATGGAAGCGTGCAATCTCCTTTGCCGAAGGCGGGATGGGCGACGCGATCGGCCAGGATTATGCCCGACTCTATTTCCCGGCCGAATCGCGCGCCCAGATGGCCGAGCTCGTCGACAACCTGAAGAAGGCCATGCGCCACCGGCTCGAAAACCTGACCTGGATGAGCGCCGACACCCGCGCCGAGGCCCTCGCCAAGCTGGACACGTTCGAGGTCCGGATCGGCCTTCCCGAGGTCTGGGACGATTATGGCTCGCTCAGCCTCGCCAATAACGACCTGTTCGGCAACGCCCGGGCGGTCCAGGCCTGGGCCTGGAACGATGTCCGAAGCCGGATCGGCCAGAAGGTCGATCGGCGCGAATGGAACATGACCCCGCAGACGGTGAATGCCTCTTATTCGCCGCCTCGAAACGCGATCACCTTCCCGGCCGGTATCCTCCAGCCGCCTTTCTTCGATCCGAAGGCTGATCCGGCGATCAATTATGGCGCGATCGGCGGTGTCATCGGCCACGAGATCATCCACGGCTTCGACGACCAGGGCCGTAAGTCAGACGGCACCGGAACGCTTCGCGACTGGTGGCAGCCCCAGGACGCGGCCGCTTTCGAGGAACAGGCTGCCAGGCTGGGTGCGCAATATGAAGCCTTCACGTTCGACAGCCTTCCCGACATGCGGCTCAACGGCCGGGTGACGATGGGCGAGAATATCGGCGACCTGGGCGGTCTCACCATCGCCCACGAAGCCTATCTGGCCTCGCTGGAAGGCAAGGAAGCACCGGTGATCGACGGCTTCACCGGCGACCAGAGATTCTTCCTCGGCTGGGCCCAAGTCTGGAGGACCCTGTTTCGCGACGATGCGCTTCGCCAGCAGATCATCAACGGCCCCCATTCGCCGGGCATGGTCCGCGCCTATGCGCCGCTTCGTAACATGGATGCCTGGTATGCGGCTTTCGCCATCAAACCGAGCGACCCGCTCTATGTCGCGCCTGAGGACCGGGTCAGGATCTGGTAGGCCCGAACGGGCGGCGAGGGCCTCGGCTCCGCCGCCCGGCGACGCGAAGTGCTGTTCCTCAGCCAGATTCGAGTGAGGGGTTAAGACTATCCTCCTGCGCCCGCTTGAATCGCCTCCGTAACAATGCCCGGCGCGCCTTGGCGAACGGCGTTCCGACGTCCTTACCGGGAATTTACCCTCTTGCGTCTGAATCTGGATCAGGCACTATCGCTAGTGGCGCTTCACAGGGGGAACCGCTAGAAATTGTGGACACAACCTTGGCCGGCCTGCGCCGCCAAGGAAGCCGGACCGTCTCTGTGGATATCGGGGACAAGCCGAAATTAGCCCACCTTTCCCCCGCACGAAGCCCTAAGGTGGGAGTGAATCCCACTGGAACGAAATGGGAACAAGGGGTATAGAGATGGACCTGTCCGGCAGCCATGAAGTGAGTTCGAGCGACGTGACGCCTGCCACCGAAGCGCCAGTCAAACCTGCCTCCCGCAAGGGCGGCGCAAAGGCGGAAGCCGAGGCCGGCACCGGCTCGAAGTCCGTCAAGCCGATCCCCTATCAGCTCAAGATCGACCATGAACGTGATTCGCTCCTGACCGAATTCGGCAAGGACACGCTGCGCGACCGCTATCTCCTTCCGGGTGAAAGCTATCAGGACCTGTTCGTCCGGGTCGCCTCTGCCTATGCCGACGATGCCGATCACGCCCAGCGCCTTTACGACTATATCTCGCGTCTCTGGTTCATGCCGGCCACGCCGGTCCTGTCCAATGGGGGAACCGGGCGCGGACTTCCGATCAGCTGCTATCTCAATTCAGTCTCCGACAGCTTGGACGGAATCGTCGGCACCTGGAACGAAAATGTCTGGCTCGCTTCCCGTGGCGGCGGAATCGGCACCTATTGGGGCAATG
>CAYOJN010000015.1:0-20996 GCA_964404245.1 uncultured Sphingosinicella sp.
CCGGCCAGCGCGGCGGCATTCACAACAGCGTGACGCGCATCAACATGAAGCCGACCCACATGGTCGGCGGCTATGTCCAGCTTGCCTACGGCTTCAATTATTACGGAACGGTCGGAGCCAATCGTGACGAGTTCGTCATCGTCCGGAAGATGAGCGAGGTGAACTGGTTCGACAAGGCAGCCGACGACAGCGCGAATGTCGCCGGCGGGACCGCCGACTGGGGAACCGGGACCGCAAGAATTCCAACCGGGGAGGCCGCAGAATGAAAGTCCGCGCACAGATCGCGATGGTCCTCAATCTGGACAAGTGCATCGGCTGCCACACCTGTTCGATCACCTGCAAGAACGTTTGGACCAACCGCGAAGGTGTCGAATATGTCTGGTTCAACAATGTCGAGACCAAGCCCGGCATCGGTTACCCGAAGGACTGGGAGAACCAGGATCGGTGGAAAGGCGGCTGGGTCCGGAAGAGGAACGGGAAGATAGTCCCCAGACAGGGGTCGAAGTGGCGAATTCTTTCGAAGATCTTCGCCAACCCGCACCTTCCCGAAATCGATGATTTCTACGAACCCTATACGTTCGAATATGAGTGGTTGCAGTCGGCACCCGAACTCCAGGCGCAGCCCACTGCGCGGCCACGCTCACTGGTGACGGGCGAACTTCTCAACAAGATCGAATGGAGCGGCAACTGGGAAGACATGCTCGGCGGCGAGTTTGCCAAGCGGAGTCACGATTACAATTTCAGCGGGGTGGCCGAGAAGGAGATTTACGGCCATTTCGAAAAGACGTTCATGATGTACCTTCCGAGGCTTTGCGAACATTGCCTCAATCCCTCCTGCCTCGCTTCCTGCCCTTCGGGCGCGATCTACAAGAGAGCCGAGGACGGGATCGTCCTGATCGACCAGGAGAAATGCCGCGGCTGGCGGATGTGCGTGTCGGGCTGCCCGTACAAGAAGATCTATTACAACTGGTCGACCGGCAAATCCGAAAAGTGCATCTTCTGCTACCCGAGGATCGAGACCGGGCAGCCCACCGTCTGTTCGGAAACCTGCGTCGGCCGGATCCGCTATCTGGGCGTGATCCTCTATGACGCCGACCGGATCGAGGCAGCGGCGTCGGTCGAGGATCCGAAGGATCTCTATCAGGCTCAGCTCGACGTCTTCCTCGACCCCAATGACGTCGCGGTCCAGGAGCAAGCGAGGCGCGACGGAGTCCCGGAGCAATGGCTCGAAGCGGCGACCCGATCGCCGATCTGGAAGATGGCGATGGAATGGAAGATCGCCTTCCCGCTCCATCCTGAATATCGAACCTTGCCGATGGTCTGGTACGTGCCGCCCTTGTCGCCGATCCAGTCGGCGGCCGAAGCGGGCAAGATTTCGGCTAAGGACGGGATGCCGGACGTGCGCTCGCTCAGGATTCCGCTTCGTTATCTGGCCAACCTGCTGACCGCCGGCGACGAAGAGCCGATTGCTGCCGCGCTTGAGCGGATGCTTGCGATGCGTGCCTATATGCGGGCCAAGAGCGTCGAGGGTCGGATCGACGAGTCGATCCCGGAGCGTGTCGGACTCACTCGCGAACGGATCGAGGAGATGTACAAGATCATGGCGCTCGCCGCCTATGAGGATCGCTACGTCATTCCGACCACTCACCGCGAGCTTAACGAGGACGCCTATGTGCTCCGCGGGTCCTCCGGTTTCGGTTTCCAGGAGAACACATTGGGATCGACCAAGGTCAACCTGTTCGGCGGCGGCGCAAAGAAGACGCCCCGCAAGCCTTATATGGATATTCCGACATGAAGCTGACCTTGCGAACGCTTGCAGTCCTGCTGGCTTATCCATCGGAGGAGCTCAAGGCTCATCTCGGCGAACTGCGCGAAGCCATTGCAGGCGAGTCGATCCTCCCTCGAAACGCGCGTCGCCGGGTCGAGCCTCTGCTCGAAAGCTTCGAGACGGAGGACCTGATTGATCTCCAGGCGCGCTACAGCGAATTGTTCGATCGCTCCCGCTCTCTCTCGCTTCACCTGTTCGAACATGTCCATGGCGACAGCCGTGAACGCGGCCAGGCCATGATCGACCTGGGCAAGCAATATCTCGAAAGCGGCTTCTATCTCGAGGCCAATGAACTTCCGGATTTCATTCCGGTCTTCCTCGAATATGCTTCCTGCCTTCCGGCCGGAGGCGCGCGTGAGACCTTGAGTCAGCCTGCCCATGTCTTTGCCGCGCTCGCCGAACGCCTCGACCAGCGCGGCTCGCCGTACGGCGGGATCTTCCATGCCCTGGTTGCGCTTGCGGGTATCAGGCCCGATTCGGCTGCGCTTGCCGAGCTCCAGGAAAATGAACCTGACGAGGATCCGGCGCGGATCGACGAGGAATGGGAGGAAGCGCCGGTGTCGTTCGGCGGTGCAGTCCACGAAATGGGCGGTCCGACCGGGGTCGTCGCAAAGATCCGGGCATCCAACCGGGCGGTGAACAGGGAGGCGGGAACATGACCGATTTCATCAATCAGCTGGCCTTCGGCTGGTATCCCTATCTTGCAGTGACGGTCTTAGTCGTCGGAAGCATTCTAAGGTTCGACGCCAATCAATATAGCTGGCGCTCGCAATCGAGTCAGTTCCTGCGCCGCAAGCAGATGATGATCGGGTCCAATCTCTTTCACATGGGCATATTGGTCCTGCTGGTCGGCCATTTCATTGGCTTGCTCACGCCCATCCCCGTCTTCACGTCGCTCGGGATCAGCCATGGCTTCAAGCAGACGGCAGCGCTTATCGTCGGTGGAATTGCCGGTATCGCTGCCTTTATCGGCTGTTCCCTCCTGCTCCACCGGCGGTTGTTCGATCCACGGATCCGACGAAGCTCGTCGATCGGTGACATAATCGTCCTCGTCCTGCTCTGGGCTCAGCTGGTGCTCGGAATTGCGACCACCTACTGGACGTTGCAGCATCTAGACGGGAGCGAGATGGTCCGGTTCATGAGCTGGGCCAACGGCATATTGACCCTGAATCCCGGCGCGCCGCAGGCGATTGCCGACGTCGCACTGGTCTACAAGTTGCACATCGTGCTTGGCCTGACCCTGTTCCTGATCACGCCCTTCACCCGCCTGGTCCATATCTGGAGCGCGCCGATCTGGTTTCTGCTCCGGCCGGGCTATCAGATCGTCCGGTCGCGCCGCTCGCTCAAGTCCGAGCCTTCACCTACGCATGGCCCGGCGGGTGGCGCTCCAAGCTACGGCGGGACCACGGTTCTCAGGGCCCAGGCGGAAAGCGGGCAGCAATCATGACTCGAAGACTTGACGTCCTCAACATTGCCGATCCGGAGCAACGACCGCAGCCGGTCATGCCGAGTGCTTGCGAAAGCGGCGGCTGCGGCGGCGGCCCGGAGCCAATGATCCCACCGCCGCCGAGCTTTGGTGAAGTCAGCGTCAACGGGGTAGAGATCACGCCCGAAGCTATCGCCCGGGAAATCCAGCATCATCCCGCACCGGACGCGGAGACGGCCTGGGTGGAAGCGGCGAGGGCGCTCGCCGTGCGTGAGCTTCTGCTCCAGGAGGCGAAGAGGATTGGGATCGAAGCGGATCCCGAGGAGGATGAAGCCGGCCGGATCGAAGCCGAGGATGATGCGCTGGTGCGCGCTCTCCTGGAGAGCGAAGTCGTTCCGGAGCAAGCGGGAGAAGCGGAGTGTCGCCGCTATTATGAAACGCAGACGAAGCGGTTCAGGACCCCCGACCTGTTCGAACCTGCCCATATATTGATTGAACCTGAAGGCGAGGACGAGGCGGCATGGATGGCTGCGGAAGCCCAGGCCCGCTCTATTGCCGAAAATATCGGTGATGACCCAAAGGCCTTTGCCGAGGCGGCGCGCGCCTTTTCGACCTGCCCATCGTCCCAGCAGGACGGCTCACTGGGGCAGATTCGTCGCGGTGAACTGGCCGCCCCGGTCCAGGCGGGTATCGAGGCCATCAAGGAGGGAACGACCGGGCGGGAGCCTGTCCGGTCCCGCTTCGGCTGGCATGTGCTTCGCCTCCATCGCCGGATTCCCGGACGCACCCTTCCCTTCGACATCGTTCGCGACCGGATCGCCGACATGCTCGAGGCTCGAAGCTGGTCACTGGCCGCAGCCCGCTATGTCAGCGACCTTGCCCGGCGGTCCGAAATTGAAGGCGTACTGATCGATTCCGGCGGTCAGTCCTGATGATGCTCGGGGATCTGCTCGCGGCCGCTCGGGGCCTTGCCGGGCAATTCCAGTCCTGGCTCCAGTCGGCCGCCCCCGACCTCGCCGAGCGGGTCGAGTCGGCCTCCGAACAGGAAGGGTTGAGCCCGGCCGGCTTCGTTCGAATGGCGGTGGCCGATTTTTCCCGATTCGCCTCGGAAGAGGATTGGGCGACTCTGACGTCCTCCATCCGCGACAGCGCCGAACCCGGAACCGTCTGCCTTCTCGCCATGGTCCATTGGCGCTTGACGGTTCGCGGCTGCGGGGACCATTCTTTTCATCCTGTTCATGAGCAAGGAGCGGCCGATGAGCGATCCCCGAAGCGAGCCGGCGTCTGACGCCCCGCTCAATCCTGCCCTGAAGAGCAGCACCGAAACCGTTCATGATACGACGACGACAACCCCGGCGCCCTTCGAGACGGCCTCGGCAAAGGAAGGCGAAGGGGAGGGGTGGCCGATCATCTGGCTGGTCGTCACCATCGTCTGCATCGCCCTCGCAATCTATTTTCTGATCTGACCGGGGCCTCGATGCCCAGCCACGCACCGGCGACGGTTCTCCTTACCCACGAAGTTTCCAATCAGCCGGAAGAATTTGGCGGCCGCAATCTCTTCACGAGCGACCCTTCGCTGAGCGAGGCCGCTCTTCGCGAGGGCGGGGAGTGGCTGGGTCCCCGCCTTTCGTCGCTTGGTCAAATTGCCGGCTCCCACGAAGTGCTCGAACTGGGTGAAGTCGCGAACCGCAACCCTCCGGAACTGAGGAGTTTCGACCGCCATGGCCGGAGACTGGACGAGGTCCGGTTCCATCCCGCCTATCACGACCTGATGACGATCGCGATGGAGCATCGGATCCACGATCTCGCCTGGGCGGAAGGCGTCTCGGGCGGCCATGTCGGCCATGCTGCCCTGCTCGCCTTGTTCACCCAGGCCGAGGCCGGAACGATGTGTCCGATGAGCATGACCTATTCGGCAGTGCCAGCGCTCAGGCGGGCGCCGGCAGGCGAACCCTGGGTCCGCAAGCTGGTCGGCGGCCGCTACGATCCAGCGCTTCGACCGCTGGATACGAAACAGGGCGTCACCATCGGAATGGCGATGACCGAGAAGCAGGGCGGAAGCGACGTTCGCGCGAACAGCAGCCACGCCTTTCCGATCGAAGGGGGTGGAAGCGATTTCTATCGGCTGATTGGGCACAAATGGTTCTGCTCGGCGCCGATGAGCGATGCCTTCCTCACCCTCGCTTATGCGCCCGGAGGCCTGTCCTGTTTCCTTGTCCCGCGCATCAAACCGGACGGTGAACGCAATTCGATCCAGTTGATGCGACTCAAGGACAAACTCGGCAACCGGTCCAACGCTTCGGCCGAAATCGAATATCATGATTCCTTCGCTCAACTGATCGGTGACGAAGGTGAAGGTGTGAAGACGATCGTCGAAATGGTCCATCACACCCGCCTGGGAACGATTTCCGGGACACTCGGGATCATGCGCATGGCACTCGCTTCGGCGATCCATCACTGTCAGTACCGTCGGGTATTCCAGAAGCGGCTGATCGATCAGCCGGCCATGACGGCCGTGCTCGCCGATCTGGCTGTGGAATATGAAGCGGCGGCGCTCCTGGTGATGCGGGTGGCTCGCGCCTTCGATGGTGCCGATGAAAAGGAACGGGCCTTTGCCCGACTGGCGGTCGCCGCCGCTAAATTCTGGCTTACCAAACGCTGCCCCAATTTCGTCTATGAATGCATGGAGTGCCTTGGCGGCGCCGGTTACATCGAGGAGAGCCCGCTTCCGAGACTGTTTCGCGAATCCCCGCTCAACGCGATCTGGGAAGGCTCGGGCAATGTCATCGCGCTCGACATCCTTCGAACACTGGACCGCGATCCGCTCGCGCTCGAAGCTCTTGCCGACGCTTTCTCGGCGGCGCGCGGAGTGGATCGAAGGCTGGACGAGGAAGGCGATATCCTGGTCTCCCGGCTTCGCGGATCGGCCCCGGCGGAGGGCCAGGCGAGATTTTTTGCCGAGCGGATCGCTCTCCTTCTCCAGGCGACACTGATCGCCCGCTTTTCACCAGCGCCGGTGGCTGACCTGTTCCTCGCGACGCGGACCGGCGAATTTGGCCATCGAAGCTTCGGAGCGTTCGAGTCCGCCTTGGATGTCGGGCCGGTGCTGGAGAGACAGCTGTCGGGCTGACCCCGAGATCGTCTCTCTCAGGACTGGCCGGAATTGAGGTCCTGATCCACGATCAGGCCGAAGGCCGGCTGAGTATCCAGCTGCCCCCGATCAAGGCCGCTGCGGCCGGAACCAGCGACCAGGGCAAGGCGAGCAGGACGAAGCCCATGACCATGCTGACGGCAAAGGCGAGAATGGCCGCTTTCTTCCCAGCTGGGCTGATCGCGCCGCGGCTTCGCCAGGCACTGATGTGGGTTCCGAAGCTGGGATGGCCGACCAGCCATCGCTCAAGCCTGGTGCTCGAGCGGGCGAAGCAGAAGGCAGCCAGAATGACGAAGGGCACGGTCGGCAGAAGCGGCACGATCAGGCCGATGGCGCCGAGGAGCAGGGAGAGGAGGCCCAAGGTCAGATAGAGGAACCTGATCACGACAAGGCCTGTAGAGCCTGTGCCGAACACAAGACAGGCTCTAAGAGGCTTCGAGCCAGCATCCCGCAGGGGTTCTGATCGATCATCGCGTCGAAGGGGAACATGTGTCGGAAGACTCCAGCAGCCAAATTTCCGAGCGAGCACCGTTCGGCGCCCTTCCGGACGGAAGCACCGTCGAAAAGGTTCGGCTGGGAAGCGAGCCAGGAGTGACGGCGACGATCCTTACGCTTGGAGCCTCGCTTCAGTCGGTCATGGTCCCGGACCGCGACGGCGCCCGTCGGGACGTTCTGCTCGGTCATTCCAGCCTCGATGAATATCTGTCCGCACGCCAATATCTTGGAGCAACGGTCGGAAGGGTTGCCAATCGAATTGCCGGCGGACGTTTCACGCTCGACGGCCGCGACTATCAGGTCCCGACCAACAATGGCGCCAACGCCCTCCACGGCGGAGTGGACGGCTTCGACCGGCGCAATTGGGAGATTGTCAGCCACGAGACCGGCAAGGTCGTTCTTCGCCTGGTCAGCGCCGACGGGGATCAGGGCTTTCCGGGAAAGCTCGTCGTGACAGCGACCTATGCAATTGCTGACAACGGCTCTTTGTCGGTCGATTACGAGGCGAGAAGCGATCGGCCGACGATCGTCAACCTCTCCAACCATGCCTATTGGAACCTGGCCGGCGAAGGATCGAGCGAAGGGGCGATGGGTCACCTTCTGACGATCCCGGCCGATCATTACCTGCCGACCGATGGCGGCTCGATTCCCACCGGCCAATTCCGAAGCGTCGAAGGGACAGTTTTCGATTTCCGGTCGCCTAGAGCGATTGGCGATCGGGTGCGCGACGCTTTCGACGACCAGATCCGGATCGGGCGCGGCTATGACCATTGCTGGGCCGTGGCCCGTGAACCGGCGAAGGCGCCCCGATGTCTTGCCCGGCTGGATCATCCACCATCAGGACGAGCAATGGAGATCTGGTCCGACCGGCCGGGCGTCCAATTCTATTCAGGCAATTTCCTCGACGGCACCAGTGCCGGCAAGTCAGGCCGGCTCTACCGGATGGGCGATTGCGTGGTTCTTGAACCGCAGGACTTTCCGGACACTCCAAACCAGCCGTCATTCGGATCGATCCGGCTTGAGCCAGGCGAAGTCTATCGTCACCGGATCGCCTGGCACTTCTTCACAAGCTGAGCTCGGCGGGTTCAGTCAAAGGGTTCGACCTGGCGGCGCTCGCCGACCAGAAAGGCATCGGCGACGATCCTCAGCGGCTCCAGGTCAACTTCGCTGTCCCCGGCTTCGATCAGCTCGGCAAAGCGCTCGTAGAGTGAAGGATATTCGCCGCCCGCGTTGAGAGCGGCTTCCCTGCCATCGACCTGAAGGCGCTCGCCGCCGTCGGTCAGGTCGATCGTTCGTCCCCCTTCGGCCTCGACCCGAATAGTCCAGCTTTCGCCTGCGCTGCGCCTCCAGTCGAAGTCGGCGCTCAGGATCTCGCCTTCGCCGCCAAAGACGATTCTCGCTGCGATTGGCGTCTGCCGGTTGGCCGGATACAAGAGCTCGGCCGATCGAACGAACAGACGCCGGGGAAGGATTCGGGACGCGATCGACAGCGCATTGATCCCGGGATCGAATACGCCGAACCCGCCTGGTTCCCAGATCCATTGCTGGCCGGGATGCCATTTACGCACGTCCTCGTGCCACTCTATCTTGAGCGTCTCGATCCTTCGGCCGGCCAGTGCCTGCCTTGCCGGCTCGACTGCAGGCGCCCTCTGAGAATGCCAGGCCGCGAACAGGGTTCGTCCGCAGCGGCTGGCCAGGCGCGCAATCTCTTCCGCTTCGCCCAGGGTAGCTGCCGGGGGCTTTTCGACGAGGACATGGAGCCCGGCCGCGAGAGCATCACTGGCGATTTCGAGCCGCGCGTTTGGCGGGGTCGAAAGCACAACTGCGTCGATCTTTCCGGCCATAACCTCGAACATCTCGCGATGATCGCGAAAGGACGGAATCTGGTTCGACTTCTGGTTTCGGCTGGAAACCGCGACGAGCTGGAAGCCGGGATTACCCGCAATGGCCGGAACATGCTGGTCCCTGGCGATTTTGCCGTAGCCTATGATGGCCATTCCGATTGGCATTGGACCCCCTTTTGCCGACAAGGCTATCCTGAACGCTGAACACAGGACCGAGTCGATGACAGGAAGCCATTCATGACGAGAAAGATTGCTCGGATCGAGAGTTTCTATGTCGCGCCGCGCTGGCTGTTCGTCCGGGTCGAGTCTGAGGACGGCGCCGTGGGCTGGGGTGAAGGAAGCCTCGAAGGCCATGCGGAGGCGGTTGCCGGTGCCCTCGAAGCGCTGAAGGACCGGTTCATCGGTCATGACCCCTTCGCGATCGAGGATATCTGGCAGATTGCCTATCGCGGCGGGTTCTACCGCGGCGGACCGGTTCTGATGTCGGCGCTATCCGGATTCGATCAGGCGCTCTGGGATCTGAAGGGCAAGGTACTCGGTCTGCCGGCCTGGGAGATGCTGGGCGGGAAGGTTCGGGACAGGGTCCGCGCTTATGCCTGGATCGGTGGCGATCGTCCCGATGACATCGCCGAAGCGGCCGCAGCCCGGCGAGGGCAGGGTTTTTCCGCAGTGAAGATGAATGCCACCGCCGAACTGGACTGGATCGGGACGCCGAAGCTGTTCGACGAGGTTGTAACCAGGGTAGAGGCGGCCCAAAGCGAGGGCATGGATGTCGGACTCGACTTCCATGGCCGGGTCCACAAGCCCATGGCCAAGCAGCTCGCCAAGGCACTCGAATCGCTCGGACTGCTGTTCATCGAAGAGCCGCTTCTTTCCGAAAATCACGAGGGAATTGCGCAGATTGCGCAGCTCGTCTCGACTCCGATCGCGCTTGGCGAACGGCTCTATTCCCGGTGGGACTTCAAGCCCTTGTTCGAGGCGCGCTGTGTCGACATCATCCAGCCGGACCTGTCGCATGCCGGGGGGCTGTCCGAATGCCGGCGGATCGCTGCAATGGCGGAGGCCTATGATGTGGCGGTAGCCCCCCATTGCCCGCTCGGCCCGCTCGCCCTTGCCGCCTGCCTTCAGCTCGCCGCCTGCGCGCCCAATGTAGCGCTTCAGGAAATGTCACTGGGGATTCATTACAATGTCGGCGCCGATCTCTATTCCTATTGCGATGATCGATCGCCACTGACCCCGGTCGAGGGCTACCTGCCGATACCGCTGGGACCCGGGCTCGGGATCGAGATCAATGAGGATGCCGTCCGGGAAGCAGACGAGCAAGGCCACCGCTGGCGCAATCCCGTCTGGCGGCACAAGGACGGAAGCTTCGCCGAATGGTAGGTTGAACGGGACCTGGGGCGAAGGTCCCGATCGCGTTCAGGCGGCCGGATCGCTGTGCTGGCGTTGGAGCGCCTCGACATAGGCTGCGGCCTGTTCGAACACCTGTCCGGCAGACTGGCCGGGGCGATAGACCCCGCTGCCCAGGCCGAACCCGTCTGCGCCGGCAGCGATCCAGGGCCCCATCGAACCGGCACTCACTCCGCCGACGACCAGCAGCGGGACATCCCTTGGAAGAACCGCGCGCTGTGCCTTCAAGACGGCCGGCGAAGCCGCTTCGGCAGGAAAGAATTTGAGTCCGTGGGCGCCCGCCTTCAGCGCCAGAAATCCTTCAGTGGGCGTGAAGAAACCCGGCGTCGAAACCAGTCCTGCCTTGACGGTCGCTTCGATCACTGCCGGGTCGCTATTGGGGGAAACGACGATCTTCCCGCCTGAATCGGCGACCTTTGCGACATCGTCCGGAGTGAGAACCGTGCCGGCGCCGATCAGCGCCCTGTCGGCCAGGCTTCGGGAAAGACGATCGATGCTCTCCAACGGGTCGGGCGAGTTCAGAGGGACTTCGATGATGACGATCCCGGCCTCGACGAGGGCCGAGCCGATTTCCTCGGCTTCGTTCGGCTTCACGCCTCTTATGATGGCAATCAGCGGACATTGGGCAAGCCGCTGCTTCAGGACCTGGGAGGGATTCATCATTCTTGCTCCGCCAACAGCCTCACTCCAGCCAGGAAAGCCGTCTCGCCATCCAACTGCCGCGCCGGCCGGCCGGCTTCGACGAGGGCAGCAGCATAAAGCGAGGTCAGTTCTGGCCGGCCAACCACCCGTATCTCGCCTTCGCCCGCCGATCCAAGTCCGATCCTGAGATCGTTCCCGATCAGCAATCCGCTGGTGAAGGAGGCTGCCTGCTGACCGGACTGCCCTTGCAGAAGCGAACGGGCACGAACGGAAAAAAGTTCGGCTGGAAGATCGTCATGGTGAAGCCCGTGCCTGACCCCGGCGGCAAAGTCAGGTCCCGGCTGCGCCGGCTCCGCGAGAAGATCCGAAAGGATGCTGTGCTCTCGAAGTAGGCTGAACAATTCGCCCGTCAGGACGGTCCTGAAGTCGATGATCCGATTGTTGCAGATGCGGATCCATTTGTTGTGAGTTCCGGGGTGGCAGAGGGTACCGTCCGAGCCGATCAGATCCGCGGCGATGGCGCCCAGTATCTGGACTTCCTCGCCCCGCATGACATCGGCCCTGCCGTCCTTCTGGAAGGCTAGTCCAGGAACGATCGCGACCCGGCCGGGCTCGACCCAGGCCAGGCGTTCGCGGATTTCGTCGACTCCGGCAGGACAGGAAACATAAGGCGCCTCCATCCAGCCGCGATTCGATCCGATCATCCCGGCCATCAGCATCGGAAGATCTCCCAGGCGGCTTCGGATCATGTCGATCGCCGCGGGAAACGCCCCGGGTCCGACTGCAAGGATCCCCAGGCTATCCTCCATCTCGTCGTCGCACGTACCGGCGGGACTGATCCTGTAGGCGCGGCGATTGGTCGTTCCCCAGTCGACGGCGATAAAGCCTTCCGGCCAGTGCATGACCACGCCTTTCACATTTCGTCCGTGGACGCTTCGCCTTCCCTTCCGTCTCCGGCCCCTTGCGCGCAAGTCCTTTCCGGCTATCGCGAAAGCCATGACCAGGCATGTCACCTGTATCGCCGACGTGAAGGCCGTCCTTGGTGAGGGCCCCGTCTGGGTCGAACGCGACCAGGCACTCTACTGGGTCGACATATTGAAGCAGCGGCTGTTCCGCTGGACGATCGCCGACGGCGCGAAGGAAGTCGGGCTTGACCGCCATCTCTGTTCGCTCGTCCCGAGCGCCCGAGGCGGCTTCATCGGCGCCGGCTATGATGGCTTTCTGACGCTCGATCTCGAGCAGGGAACGATCAGCGAGATTGGCGATCCCGAGCCCGATCGGCCTTGCAACCGGTTCAACGACGGCAAGACCGATCGGTCCGGCCGCTTCTGGGCGGGAACGATGGATCGCAACGAAGTCGAGGCGGCCGGATCACTTTACCGTCTCGACCCGGACCTTAGCTGGCACCGGATCGACAGCGGCTACAGGGTCACCAATGGACCTGCCTTCAGCCCGGATGGACGGATCCTCTATCATAGCGATTCGGCGCTTCAGCGCATCTATGCTTTCGATCTTGAAGCCGACGGCTCGGTTGGGGAGCGGCGGGTGTTCAGGCAGTTCGGGGAAGGCGAAGGCTATCCGGACGGAATGACCGTCGATTCGGAAGGCGGCCTGTGGATCGCCTTCTGGGACGGCTGGTGCATCCGCCGACTGTCTGGGTCGGGCGAGACGATCGATGAGCTTGAGGTTCCGGTCCAGCGGCCGACGAGCTGCGCCTTTGGTGGGCCCGATCTCGAGCACCTCTTCATCACTTCGGCGAGCCGCGATCTCGGTCCGGCGGATCTTGAATCCCAGCCTCAGGCAGGCGGGCTCTTCAGGGCGATTCCAGGCGTTAGGGGAATTGCCGAGACGCCGTTCGCCGGCTGACCTGCAAGGAATGGCTGAATCCGAAGGAGGAACCCATCGCCAATTTCATGTTCGCAACCGGGATCGAAAACAGCATCCCGACGATCGACAACGGTCGTACCCGAGTGGATCAGATGGAGTCGTGCGGCCACTACCGCCACTGGCGCACCGATTTCGATTGCGTCGAAGAACTCGGCATCCGCTACCTTCGTTACGGTCCGCCATTCCATCGCACCTATCTTGCGCCCAATCGCTACGACTGGGAATTTTCCGATCTGACCCTGTCCGATCTCAAGCGGCGCGATATCACCCCGATTCTGGACCTGTGCCATTTCGGAGTTCCGGACTGGATCGGCAACTTTCAGAATCCGGACTTCCCGCAGCTCTTCGCAACCTATGCCGGCGCCTTTGCCGAACGCTATCCGTGGATACAGCTTTACACGCCGATCAACGAGATGTTCGTCTGCGCCGTCTTCTCCGCCCGCTACGGCTGGTGGAACGAGCAGATGACCAGTGACGACGGCTTCGTCACCGCGCTCAAGCATATCGTCAAGGCGAACGTCATGGCGATGATCGAGATATTGAAAAGGCGCCCGGACGCCATTTTCATCCAGTCGGAATCATCGGAATATTTCCATGCCGACAGCCCGGCTGCAATCGCCCCCGCCGAAATCCGCAACAGCTGGCGGTTTCTCAGTCTTGACCTGAATTATGGCCGCCGGGTCGACAGCGAGATGTATGAATATCTTCTCGATCACGGAATGAAGAAGGAAGAATATCACTGGTTTCTCAGCCACCGGCTCAAACAGCACTGCATTCTCGGCAATGATTATTATCTGACCAACGAACATCGGGTCTTCGCCGACGGGCACACGACATCCGCAGGCGAGGTGTTCGGCTATTCGGAGATCACCCGGCAATATCATGATCGTTACGGGCTTCCGGTCATGCACACGGAAACCAATTTGCGCGAAGGCCCGAAGGGCGACGAAGCCGTTCACTGGCTATGGAAGGAATGGGCCAACGTGCTGAGGATCCGCAATGTCGGAATCCCCACCGTCGGCTTCACCTGGTATTCGCTGACCGACCAGACCGACTGGGACATCGCGCTTCGTGAGATCAGGGGCAACGTCCATCCGGTCGGCCTCTATGATCTCGACCGGAACATTCGGCCGGTCGGAAAGGCGTACAAGAAGCTGATCGCGGATTGGCGCGACGTTCTTCCGGCGTCCAGCCTGTGCCTTGTCGTTCCGATCCTGTCGCCTTCCCATTCGGAAAGCCTCCAGGCAAACGAGCAGCAGGCAGAAGCGAGATCGCGTCTCCGTCGCTTCATCACCGAAGAATCGGCACGGACATGAACCGGTGACCTCTAGCCTTGGGTCAGGCGACGGCTCTCAGGGCGTCCTTGCGACGCGGTAGAGCGCAATAGCCAAGCTCGTCCTCAAGCCGGTTCAATTCGCGTTCGCGCGATTCCTGATAGGCATCGGCATAGCGCGCCTCGCATTCCGCTTCTTCGCGCGTCTGCGGGCGGAAGTAAGCGATGGACAGATGGCGTCCAAAGACCTCGTCGCCGCGGATTCGAAGTTCGCTTTCATGACCTTCCGGAAGCGCGTCGCGAAGCTCGGTCAGCCTTTCGATCAACACGTCCAGCGAGGTGTGATCCGGAATGTCGACATAATCCTTGATGAGTCTGCTCATGACAAAACCCCTCCCGCTACTCCCCGCGCGGACATAACGTGTGACCGGAACCCCGCGCAAGAACTGATCCATATTTACTCACAGGATCGTTTCAGAATGCTGAACGGCATCGTTCAGTAACTGCCTTTCGGGGCCATGCTGGCGCCGGCAGGTCACTGAATTCCGAGGCCTTTGTGCTGTGAGCCGGAACCGTTGCGTCCCCTCCATGTTCCTGTTGGAACAGTGCTGAGGCACTCCATGAAGGCGGTTGGATGAAGGTGAATTCACCACTTGAATTGTGGGGAGGGGTCGAATGCACCATCGCCAGGATCGGCGATGCCTGGCGCGATCAATGTGCGGAAACCGGACACAGAAACCGACCCGACGACATTGCACTGATCGATACGCTTGGAATCCGCACCCTTCGCTATCCGATCCTGTGGGAGGCGATCGCTCCCGATCGTCCGGATCGTCTCGATTTTGGCTGGACCGACGATCGCCTGGCGCGTTTGCAAGAGCAGGGAATCCGGGTGATCGGCGGGCTCCTCCATCATGGGTCCGGCCCTTCCTACACCAGTCTCCTGGATCCCGACTTTCCGGCGAAGCTGGCCGACTTTGCTGCCAGGGTCGCCGAGCGCTATCCCTGGATAGAAGACTGGACGCCGGTGAACGAGCCGCTGACGACGGCCCGCTTTTCAGGCCTGTACGGTCACTGGTATCCGCACCGACGCGATTATCCGGCTTTCCTTCGGGCTCTTATCAACCAATGCCTAGGCACCGTCGAGGCGATGGCCGCGATCCGCGCCTTCGTTCCCAAGGCACGGCTACTTCAGACAGAGGATCTGGGGAAGACCTTCTCGACGGCTCCGCTGCGCTACCAGGCCGCGCATGAGAACGAGCGGCGATGGCTTAGTCTCGACCTGTTGTGCGGGAAAGTGAGCGGCCGGCACCGCTGGCTCGACATTCTGCTCCAGGCCGGAATCGAGGCAAGGCTGATCGAGCGTTTCGAGGGCGGGGAGGGGCGGCCAGACCTGATCGGGATCAATCATTATCTGACCAGCGAACGCTTCCTGGATCACCGGCATCATCTGTATCCTGGGCATGAAGCCGGTGGAAATGGTCGTGATTGCTATGTCGATGCCGAAGCGGTTCGAGTGAAACGGCTGGAGCCCGATGTCGGTATTGCCCCCCGCCTTCGCGAGGCCTGGGCGCGATACCGGATCCCGATGGTGATTGGCGAAGTGCATCATGGCTGCCACCGCGATGAGCAGCTTCGATGGTTGATGGAGGTCTGGAACAGTGCCCGGATGGTTCGCGGCGAAGGAATGGACCTTCGGGCCGTCACCTGCTGGTCCCTGTTCGGCAATGTCGACTGGCGATCGCTCCTGACCCGCAATGACGGCTTCTATGACAGCGGCGCCTTCGACACGCGTTCCGATCCGCCTCGACCCACCATCATCGCTTTGGCTGCCCAAGCGCTGACGAGGGGACAAGACTTCGATCACCCCGCGCTCGATTCGCCTGGATGGTGGCGGCGACCGCCGCGGCTCTATGCCTGGAGCGGGTCGTGCAAGCCGCTCGATTGGGGAGGGCGAAAGCTGCTCATCACCGGGGCCACCGGTACGCTGGGCCAGGCCTTCGCGCGCATTTGTGAAGACCGCGCCTTGCCCTTCTGCCTCACTGATCGGCAGGAGCTCGACATCTGCAATCCCGCAAGCGTCGCTGCCGCCCTTCGCCATTATCAGCCCTGGGCGCTGATCAACACGGCCGGGTTCGTCCGGACCGGCGATGCCGATCGCGAACGGGAGTCCTGTTTTGCCTGGAATGCGCGCGGACCGGAGACTCTTGCCGTTCAATGTCACGCCGCCGGCGTCCGGCTCGTTACTTTCTCCTCGGATCTCGTCTTCGATGGCAAGGGCTCACTTTTCCAGGACGAACATCAGACAGTTCGCCCTTCCTGCACCTACGGCAAGAGCAAGGCCGAAGGGGAGCGAAGAGTCCTCGCCGCAATGGACGATGCCCTCATCGTTCGGAGCGCCGCCTTTTTCGGACCCTGGGACCGCTATAATTTCCCCCGGCAAGTGATTGACAGGCTGGCACGCGGGGAAGAGGTCGAGGCCTGTCCGAACAGCTATGTCTCTCCCACCTTCGTCCCTGACCTGTGTCACGGGGTGCTCGATCTCCTGGTCGATGGGGAGAAGGGGATATGGCATGTCACGAATCAGGGCCGGATCAGCTGGCACGAACTGGCGCTTCGCGTTGCGCGGGGAATGGGACAGGATAGCAGCCTGATCCGAACTTCACTGTCGGGTGAGCTTCGGAGCACAGCGCTGTCGAGCCGTCGCGGATCCCTTCTTCGAAGCCTTGACGATGCCCTGGACGACTTCATGGCCCAGATACGTCAGGCCGAGGAAAGGGCGGCCGTCGCGGCGGAATGAGGTTCAGACTGCAGATCCGGACAATTGCCGCCGGCGGATAGTCCCGCCATGGAGCCAACTCCGGATCTGCTGCCGTCCAGTCCCCAATCTTATTCGGCCGCCACCGTCCAGGCCTGTGCGTTGGCCGGCTTCAGCGATCTTCGCTGCTGGTCGATCCTTCGGAACGTCGCCAGCGCCTGGCCGACCACCTGATCCATGTTGTAATAGCGGTAGGTGGCGAGCCGGCCGACGAAAGTGACTCCCTCAGTGGCGTCGGCAAGTCGCTCATATTGTTTGAACAGCGCCTGGTTCTCCGGTCTGGGTATCGGATAATATGGATCGCCCTCGGCTGCCGGATATTCGAACGTGACACTGGTCTTCGAATGTGACTGGCCGGTCAGATGCTTATATTCAGTGATCCGTGTATAGGGCACTGCCTCGTCCGGGTAATTGACCACCGCGACCGGCTGGTGCCATGCCTTGTCAATCACCTTGTGCTCGAAGCGAAGACTTCGATAGGGCAGTTTACCGAATCGATAGTCGAAATATTCATCGATCGGCCCGGTATAAATGATATGGGCGGCGTCGATCCGATCCTTCACCTCGCGCCAATCAGTTCCAAGCATCAAGGTGATGTTGGGATGATCAAGCATCCGTTCGAACATCTTCGTATAGCCTTCGGCCGGCATCAGCTGATGCTTGTCACCGAAATAGCGATCATCTTCGTTGGTACGCGTCGGAATTCGGGCGGTGACGGCCTTGTCCAGTTCGCTCGGATCAATTCCCCATTGCTTGCGCGTATATCCACGGAAGAAGAGCTCATAGAGCTCGCGCCCGACCGCCGAAATAACGACATCTTCCGATGTCCTGATCTCGTCCACCGGCTCTGCTCGCGAGGCGAGATAGGCGGCGGCTTCCTCGTCGGTCTTCAGGTCAAGGCCGAACAGCTGGTTGAGTGTCGTCCGGTTGATAGGGATCGGCACGAGCTGGCCGCGAACTTGGGCCAGAACCCGGTGCTCATAGGGTCGCCAGGACGTGAAGTTCGACAGATAGTCGACGATCTCGTCCGAATTGGTGTGGAAGATATGGGGTCCATATTGGTGGATGAGGACTCCGGCTTCGTCCTTTACGTCGAAGGCATTACCGGCGATATGGGGTCGACGATCGATCATCAGCACCTGGGCGTCATGTTGGCTCGCAAGCCGTTCGGCGATGACCGACCCGGCAAAGCCAGCTCCGACGATCAGATAGTCATAGGTGGCAGGCGGGGCCGCCCTCATGGACGGGCCGTCGCTCGCCGCTTCGGCGATGAGGCCCTTCATTCGCGCGAAGGTGATGTCCCAGCTCAGATTGGCCAGCTTGACATCGACCTGGGAAAGCCAGTCGTCGTCGGATCGAGAAAGCGCCAGCGCCTGTTCGCAGCCATGAATGAAGGCCTTCGAATCGTCGGCAATGAAGACAGCGTCGAGATCGCCATAATGGCGGATGACGTCGGTAATTGCTGTCGACACGACTGGTCGGCCGCCGGCCAGATATTCCGGGGTCTTGGTGGGTGAGATGAACCGGGTCGATTCGTTCATTGCGAATGGCATGAGGGCAACGTCCCAGCCGGCGAGATAGGCTGGCAGTTCCTCATATTTCCGGCCGCCCAGATAGTGGATGTTCGGACGTACCGGCAGCTCGGCCAGGTCGATCTTCACGACCGGGCCGACGATCACCAGCGACCATTCGGGATGGCTGTCGGCAAGCTCGGCGAGGAGCTTCAGGTCCATTCTTTCATCGACCACTCCGTAAAAGCCGAAGCGCGGTCCGGGCGCGATCTTCTGATCGACAGGCTCCTCCATGTCGCCCCGGGCCTGGGCGAAATGCGCCCGGTCGACACTGGAAGGGAAGGGATGGACGTTGGGATGGCGGTGCTTCTTGGCCTCGTACAGGCTGAATCCACCGGTGAAGACGAGATCAGCGCTGTCGATCAGCTCCTGTTCGAGCGGCAGCAGCTGCGGCGGCGCGAACCGGAAATTGGCCAGCTCGTCCATGCAGTCATAGATCGTGCAGGTGCTTTCGATGTGCCTCGAGAAAGGCAGCATCATCGGCGTATAGTACCAGCGAACGAACGGCCCCCTCTCCTCGGCCAGGAAGGAATCGAGCAGGGTTCGGAGCGCTGTTTCCTGCCCGGCTTCCTCCATCCCCTCAGGCAGCGACGGGGTGACGACGATCACGCCGGTTTCGGCGCATGTGCGAACGCCCAGTGCAGGCTCGGACCCGGGAGGTGCGAGTTCGGGCTCTTCCCAGAAGATCGTCCGCCTCTCAGCGGCGAAGCGGCTCATCAGATGCTGGGGCCTCTGAAAGACGAACTGCCAACGCAGATGAGAGAAGCAAAGGAGAGTGTGATCGAAATCGAGTGAGGAGCGTGCCGATCCGGCGGTGGATATTGTTGTCAATGTTACCCCTTTGCGCTTGAGACCATTGGAAAAACGCCGCGCAGTGACGGCGGTTCCGCTGCGCTGCGGCAAAGACGCTGAGCCGAGCGGCTATCGCCGGTCACTTGCGTCCGGATGCGGGCAGGGACCCAGGGCGCGACAGGATCGGGTCCGGATTACGGGCGGGAAAGGGGCCTCCCGCGGCATCGCCGGAAGGGGCTGATCAGGGCTCGGGCGGCGCCCGCCTCCAGCTCATCCAGGCCAGCAGGATCGTTGCGGCCAGGGCGGCAAGCACCAGCCAGAAACCGGGCTCGACCTCGAAGCGGATCAGATTGGCGATCTGCGCCTCGCTGATGCCCTGGACGCTTCCTTCCGTGGCCTTGTCGCGCGCCTGATTCGGGAGTCGATAGAGAATTGTGTGGGCGATCAGGACCGCGGCGAAAGTCAGAAGGCTCATCGTGACCAGGCTGGCGATACGCTTTCGAAGCGCAAATCCGGCTCCGAGGGCACTGACGATGAGGAGCGCAGCAAGCTGAATCGCGATATCGCCGCGCCCGTCGTTTGACGGAGTCACGCGTTCGCCAGTGATCGGATTGATCAGGCTTGCGGATCCGCGCGCGAGGTCGAGCCCACTCAGCTGGACCAGGGTCTGTTCGGCGCAGGAGATCGTGACCCAGGGCAGAAGAAAGAGAAGGAGGGCCGCGATCTTGAGCCCCTGGGCAAGATGGCCGAGGTTCAGGCGGCCGGGCTTCGGCGCAATCCTCCCGGCTTCGGGCGGCGGCGACTGATCATATTTTCCCGACATCGGCTGCCCCCTTGCTGACCAACGGATTCCGCCCGTTCGAACCGCGCAAGTCAAGGAAGATATGCCCCTTCGGGACGGCGCCGGACCGACCGAAACCGGAAGCGGATGACTAGAAAGGGATCCAGCGATTGCGCTCGGAAAAGCGCATATAGCCCGCGTTCACGCCAAGCCTCAGTCCGACCCCGAGCCGGATCGGGATCAGAACCACGTCGCCGCGGCGAAGATATTGGGCAGTGAAGCCGCCCAGGACATAGGCATGGCCCTCCGCGCCCGGGAAGCGGTGGAACAGATCCTGGCTGTCGTGGAGATTGTACACCAGGACGAACACCTTGCTCGCGTCGGCTCCGAAATCGAAGCCGAGCGACGGCCCGGTCCAGTAGACGGCACGGTCGCCCTCGATCCGGTGGCGCATCGTGCCCGAGCCATAGCGGACGCCAAAGACGAAAGCACCGCCGGCTTCCTGGCCGGAAATATAGGCGACCGGTTCGCCCTGGTCTCGAAGGATATTCTCGATCAGGCCGCCAAGGCCCTCGGCACCCCGGCCGAACACGTCTTCGGCCGCAGTGAATACATCTTCGCGAGGGACGGTGTCGCCGCTTCCGGCCAAAGCCGATTGATCCGGCGCTTCGGGCGTCGCGGTCTGCGCCGGATCGTTCTCGATCGGCGACCATTCGGAGGAGTAAGTGGAGGGCTCCTGGTAATATTCCTCGTCATAGGAAGGCTGGTAGGTATCGGCCTGGTTGGGATCGATCGTCTGGATCTGGGCCGAGACCGGTGCCGCGACCAGCGAGAATGCCGCCGCAGCGGCGAGATTGACGAGACTCTTCAACATGACAATTCCCCACGCTCCTCCAGCCAAAGTAGCGCCGATCCGCCTGACCCTTCAATGAACGGGCGGCGAGTCGAGTCGATCATGCGCCGGAACGAGTCGGTAACGGCAGTTGAACCTTCGAATATCGGCCTATATAGCCCCTTTCCGAGCGGCCCTTCCGGAGACGTGGGTGAGTGGCTGAAACCAGCGGTTTGCTAAACCGCC
>CAYOJN010000016.1:0-20707 GCA_964404245.1 uncultured Sphingosinicella sp.
AACCTCTTTTCTTCACAACCCTTGCCACCTGCCGAGCGGGGTGCGCGGCGGGGGTTAAAAGCGCACAAGGGGGCTGTACCGGCCTTGTATCAGTTTACCGACATCGGGGCGGCGGCAGGCAGCGGCTCGAGCGCCGTCAGCCTTGGCCGCAACTATCGGCCTTCGCCGCGCCCGGTCTTCGGCCACAAGGTGGATGATCTTCGAAACCGTGCCGGCGAGCTCGACCTCGTTGTCGATCTGGGGCAGCGAATCGGTTCCGGTGAATGGTTTCGCGGCCTGATCACCTGCACCGCTCTTTGCTACGCGGCCTGGTCCTTCTTCCCCGGCTTCGAACCCATTGCAGGCGCTTCTCCGCCGCCTCTTACCGACATCCAGTTCGAAGAAGTCAGGGCGCTCGGAATCTCGCCGCTTGCTTATGGCGCCGATACCGGCCGCAGAATGGCACCGACCGATGTCGTCCAGCCGCTTCCCGAAACCCCTGAACGACCGATCATCGAGCTTCGAGCCACGCTCGGCCGCGGCGATGGCTTTGCCCGGGTGATCGAGCGGGCTGGCGTTGCTCGCGACGAAGCCGCGACACTTGCCGCACTGGTCGCCGAAGCCGTTCCTGTAACCGACATCCGGGCCGGAACGACCGTCGATCTGACGCTCGGTCGCCGCCCCAATCGCCAAGTGGCAAGGCCGCTAGAAAAGCTGTCATTCCGTGCCCGCTTCGATCTTCGGATCGAGGTTGAACGGGTGAACGGCCAATTGCGTTTGGACCGGATACCCATCGCCGTCGACGAAACTCCGCTTCGGATCCAGGGTCGGGTCGGCGACAGCCTCTATCGTTCAGCCCGGGCGGCCGGCGTGCCTGCGCGGATTGTCGAATCCTATATTCGGGCGCTTTCAGGCCAGATCAGCATTCCGTCGGGCCTGTCTTCCAGCGACCGGTTCGACATCATCATCGAGCATCGCCGGGCCGCCACCGGTGAAACCGAGACCGGTCAGCTTCTCTATGCTGGGCTCGACCGCTCCAGCGGACGAGATCTGCAAATGCTGCGCTGGACTCTGGACGGCCAGAACCAGTGGTTCGAAGCTTCCGGAGTGGGCCGCGAGACGGGCGGCATGGTAGCCCCGGTGCCAGGCCGGATTACCTCCAATTACGGACTGCGCATGCATCCTGTTCTTGGCTATCAGAGGATGCATCGCGGAATCGACTTCCGGGCCGCCTCCGGCACTCCGATCGTTGCAACCACGGATGGCAAGGTCTCCCGAGCGGGGTGGGCCGGTGGCTATGGTCGTCAGGTTCGGCTGAACCATGACGGGGGCCTCAGCACATCCTACTCGCACATGAGTCGGATCGCGGTGCAGGCTGGCCAGAAGGTCCGCCGCGGCCAGGTGATCGGATATGTCGGATCGAGCGGCCTTTCGACCGGGCCGCATCTTCACTACGAAGTTTATCGCAACGGCTCGTCCGTGAATCCCCGCTCGGTCCGCTTCTCGAGCAGGGCTCAGCTTTCCGGCCGCGAGCTCGCCAATTTCCGCGCCCGGCTTCGCTCGCTCAAGGCCACACCCGTCGGTGCCGCTCGGGCCGAACAGAAGACCGCCGCTCTGACGATGGCCGAGAACACGCCCTGACCTGAACAGCAGGTCCGTGTCGGGTCAGACTGCCGGCCTCGCCGGGTCCTCTTCAAGCCATTCGGACGCTCAATCAGCGCAGCGTTTCGAGGAGTCGTGTGAAGAAGGATTGCCGCCGGCCGCGCCGGCACGATGGAGGAAGGACGCTGTTACCGGCCCTGGGCCCGCCAGCGCTTGACGACCCGACCCACCATCGCTTCCTCGTCACCGCAATGCTGCCACAACTGGGAAAAGAGCGGATCGGAGGAGGCCGGGCGTCGATCCCGTTCAAGATCGTCGAAGGCCACCCGGATCGGGATCGAGACGCCCTCGCCGCAGACGATACATTCCCGGTTCCTGAGCGCCGGAATGACATCGAGAAAGCCGCGCGAGCCTTCCGGCATTGCATTCTTCACGAAGGCCTGGTCGCGATCATTGTTGAGCCGCATGGCGATGATGGTTCCGCACTGGGACAGAACGCCTTCCGCAAGATCCGACGGCCGCTGGGTGATGAGCCCCAGGGCAACGCCATATTTTCGGCCTTCCTTGGCAATCCGTTCCAGAATCTTTCGGACGGCCTGGCCACTGGAGGACTTGTCCGACGGTACGTAGCGGTGGGCCTCTTCGCAAATGAGCAGCACCGGCCGCTGTACCTCATTGCGAGACCAGATGGCATAATCGAAGACGAGCCGGGACAGAACGGCGACGACGACCGAGACGATATCGGATGGAACTCCTGAAACATCGATGATCGATATCGGCTTGCCCTTGGCAGGAAGGCGGAAGATCTTGCTGATGAAGGCGCCCATCTGGTCGGCGACGAGCATTCCCGAGAACATGAACTGATAGCGCGGATCGGCCTTCAGCTCGTCGATCTTGCTCTTGAGGCGCATGTAGGGCGCCGTATCCGTCGCCTTGTTGAGAAGGCCCATTTCGTGGGAGATGGCGTTGGTCAGGTCGGACAGCGCATAGGGAATTGGGGAATCGACCGTCAGCTTGGTCAGACCTTCGGCTGCTCGGTTCCTCGAGCGCGCCTGGAGGACACATTTGGCCAGGATGTCCATGTCGCATTGCCGCTCTGCGCCCGTCGAGGTGATGAACACCTCGCAATGCTCTTCGAAATTCATCAACCAATAGGGCATCGCGAGATTGTCGACGTTGAACAGCTCGCCATAGCCCTTGAATGCGGCCGAATATTCGCCGTGCGGATCGATCATGACGATATGGCCTTCCGGCGATTGCTCGCAGATCCGGTGCATGATCAACGCCGCCGCCGTGGACTTACCGGTGCCGGTCGATCCAAGCAGGGCGAAATGCTTGCCGAGAAGGGCGTCAATGAACAGGGCGCCGCGAACGTCCTTGGTCGGATAGACGGTTCCGATTTCGATGTGCGGGCTCGCATCGGCAGCGAACATCTGCTTCAGGTCGCTACCCATGACCGGATAGACCTTGCTTCCCGGGATCGGATAGGCGGTAACGCCGCGCTTGAAATTGAGCAGCTTGCCAGTCTGCGGATCTTCGTCGCCTTCACCCAGGAAATCGATATCGGCAGCCACCGTCCCCGCATTCGAATCCGTGATCCGGAGCGATCGGACGTTCGCCAGAAGCCAGCGTCGGCCACAGGCAATCTTGATCTGGCTTCCCACCTGCCCCGACATCGCGACGCTTGGGTCGGGATCGCTGGCAAGCTCGGACAGGCGCCGGCCGGCAATTTCGATCAGTGCACCGCTGCCGGCGATTTCGATGATTTGCCCCAGCGCCTCGTGCTGGGCGACCGGCGCCATCCGCTGCAGCGGTTGCGGCGACGGTTGAAGCGAAGCGATTCGTTCGTCGCCGCCGGGCGACTGAAAACTTCCATGATTCATTCCGTCGGTCATTCCGATCGCCTTTCGATCCTCGATTGAGTGCAGACCGAACTAGCTGAAATGCGTAAACAACTGATTTTCGACGGCTAGGCGTATCGGCGGCTGAACAACGCGCTCGCGCCCCAGCCAAGGAGAAGCGACAGGAAAACTGCAACGATCCCGTACGCCAGCGACCAGCGCTCTGCTGCTTCAGCCACGAACCGCTCGAAGCCGAGCTTTTCGATATTGATTTCACGGGCGGCTCCGGCGACGATCCGGCCATCCCGGATCAGGAACGTCTCAGCCGTATAGGTTCCCACCGGAACCTGCGCGGGAACCGTGATCCGGGCGCGGTACAGCACATTCTCACTGATCTCGACGCCGCCGGGATATTCCGCATAGACCTGTTTGCGCTGCCGAAGATCAATCAGGCCGTGTTCGAACCGCCGCATCACCTCGGTGGAAGCGCCCCCGCCGGGCGACAATTGCAGGCTTTGGAGTCCCAGTTCGTAAATGGCTGCAGTTCGTTCATCGACCAGGTCCTTGATCGGGCGAGACGAAGCGAGCGCATAGAAGGCAGGGGCCGAGCGAAACCTCACTCGCTCGACATTGATCCAGATCCCCGCCACTTTCTGTTTCTCGCGCACCACGATCCGCTCCGGCGGTCCCCTGAGCACGACAGCGATGTCCACCGCTTCATCGGGAGTGCGGCCGCCAGGAAACAATATTGCGCCGAACAGCAGGATCTCGGCACCCGAGAAACTGTAGCGAATCTCGATTTCTCGCTGGGATACGTCGGGAACGAGTCGGGGCTGCGCCTGGCCAAGCAGCATGGGCGCTAACAGGAACAGGAGAAGCGCCCGGATCATAGCTGCTGAACTGTATAGATTTCTTCTGGGCGCCAGCCCAGCTGCAGCGCCATGCGCCCGGCGACTGCAAGGACGAGGATTGCAAGCATCATCCGAAGCAGTTCCGGCTTCATCTTCTGGGCGAAGCGGGCGCCATATTGGGCGCCGATCACTGACCCGAGCAGGAGCAGTCCGGCAAGCACGATATCGACGCTTCGGGTAGTGGTTGCGTGAACCAGGGTCGTCGCTCCGGTCACGAACAGGATTTGAAGCAGTGAGGTGCCGACGACAACCTGGGCCGACATTCCAAGCAGATAGATCATTGCCGGGACCATCACGAAACCGCCGCCAATCCCGAGCAGGACGGTGAGGAGCCCGGAGATGAAGCCGAGCCCGAACGGAGCGAGCGGGGAGATATAAAGGCCGGACCGATAGAAACGCCAGCGCATGGGAAGTGCGGCGATCAGCGGGTTGTGCCGCCGTTTCGCACGCTTCTTTGACTTGGCCGACGGCTTGATCATGCCCAGCGCAGTGCCCGATTCACGCGCCATGATGATTCCGATGCTGCCGAGCAGAAGGACGTAGAGAATGGCGATGACGGTGTCGATCTGGCCACCTTGCTGGAGCAGACGGAAGACAATTCCGCCCGCAAGAGACCCGATTATGCCGCCAACGATGATCACTGCGCCCATCCGCATGTCGACGCCACGGCGGCGGCGATGGGCCAGGACTCCGGAAATGCTGGTTCCGGTAATCTGAGTCGTCGACGAAGCCACGGCGACTGCGGGCGGAATTCCATAGAACATCAGGATTGGGGTGGTGAGGAAGCCGCCGCCAACCCCAACCATCCCGGTCAGCAGCCCCACAAGCCCGCCAAGGCCGATGATCATCAGCGCGTTTACGGAAATGCCCGCAATGGGCAGATAGATATCCATTGACCACGGAGCCTAGAATGTGGGCCGGCCAGCCGCAATGGGCGTCACGGCTGCAAGACCGCCCCGTGTCCCTGAAACCTGTGTTCGAGCCGTCGGCGCGATCAGCGCGCGAGGTTCGGGCTTTCGACCACCAATCGGCTATCCCAGGCAGGTGCCGGGCTGGCCTGGCTGCTCTGGTGGGATAGAGCGAAGAACAGGATTGCGCCGGCAACGAAGCCCTGCAGGACGAGTAGGAACGGGTTCTGCAGGCGGCTTCGCGACATGGTTCGATTTCCTGAACAATCGGCCGGTGATCGGCCGATGAGGGTCTTATGACCCGGATTTCCTAAACGTCGGCTGAATCGCTCGAGTCAGTTTTCGTGATGCTCGCGAACCGGAAGCAGGCGTTCCATCAGCCTCAGCAGGATGAGCAGGATGAGAGCGAGGACCGCCGCAACGATGACGAGCCGGTACTGGCCGCAGCCGCAGGCGATTCCGATTGAAGCCGCCACCCAGATATTGGCTGCAGTGGTCATGTTGAGGACGTCGGTCCCGCGAACGAAGATTACTCCGGCCGCGATGAAGCCGAGCGCCTGGGCGAGGCCCTGGATCGCCCGCAGGGGGTCGGGTGAAAAGTCGGCCGTTCGAAGCTGCGCCGTCAGCATCAGGGTCGAAACCATGATCACTGCCGCGCTCAGGGCGACCAAGGCATGGGTCCGAAGTCCTGCTGCATGCCCCCGGATCTCGCGATCGAAGCCGAGGATCAGACCTGCGGCCGCCGCGCTGCCGAGACGAAGCGCAACCTCGCTCCATGAAAAGACGGCCAGTGGGTCCTGATCAATCACCCGGTTGCAATGCCGGCCAGCGTCGGAAGTTCCGGCCCCCGGCCGTCGCTCCCATCGGCGAGAGACTCAGGTCACTCTTCGGAGGATCGAAGTCCGTCGGCGCGCAGGTTTCTGGCCACCACGGCAGCCAGCTCGTCGAGCCCGAACGGCTTGCGCAGGATTGGCGCCTTCCCACCGGCCGCTGCTTCCAGCTGATCGCTTTCGGCAAAGCCAGTGATGAAAACGATCGGAACCAAAGGGCGGCGGCGTCTTATCTCGCTGGCAAGTTCCGCACCGTTCATCTCCGGCATCGCGAAGTCGATCAGCACCAGGTCCGGATCAACTGAACCGAGCCGTTCGAGCGCCTCGGAACCGCTGGCAAAGGCTTCGACTTCATGCCCGAGCTCATCGAGCAGATCAGTCAGGAACCCACGAACATCCGGGTCGTCATCGACGATGAGGACGGAACCGCATCGGGTCCCCTCGTCCACCGCACCGGATTCGCTCGAGCCGCATTCGGTCGGGATCGCCTCGGCCCGGGGAAGGATCAGGCAGATTTCCGTCCCCTGGCCGCGGACGCTTTCGATCGTGATCTTTCCACCGGACTGGCGGGCGATTCCATAGACTTGCGCCAATCCCAGGCCCGTGCCCTTGCCGACCGGCTTGGTCGAGAAGAACGGCTCGGTCGCCCGGGCAAGGACGTCGGGCTCCATTCCTTCCCCGCTATCGGCAACGGTGATGCAGACATAATCACCGTCGGGGAGACCGGTCTCGCCGCTTATCCGACGAGACAGGGTCGAAATGGTCAGCCTGCCGCCGTTCGGCATGGCGTCACGGGCATTGATCGCAAGGTTGAGAATGGCATTTTCAAGCTGATTCTCGTCGCACATCGCCTGGCCGGCTTCGTCATCCAGCCGGGTGAGAACGGCGACGTTCGCGCCGATCGTGTGACGGAGTATCTCGCGCATCTGGCCGATCACCTTGTTGACCGGTACCGGCGCCATCTGGATCCGCTGGAGACGCGAGAAAGTGAGCAGCTGGCTGGTCAGCTTCGCGCCCCTTCGGCCCGATTCGAGGGCGGTATTCGCAACCCTCTTCAGCCGCTCATCCTCGAGGTTGCGGGCAAGGAAGTCCAATCCGCCGATGACCGGGGTCAGGAGATTGTTGAAATCATGGGCGATGCCCCCGGTCAGCTGACCCACGGCCTCCATCTTCTGCGCCTGACGGAAGGCCTCTTCCGCGCGTTCGCGTTCGGTGACTTCCGCCTTGAGCCGGTTGAGAGTGGATCGAAGTTCCTTGGTCCGTTCCTCGACCCGGCGCTCCAGCGTCTCGTTCATTTCACGCAATGTCTGTTCAGCCAGCCGGGCTTCAGTCACATCATGGGCGACGCCGATAAAACCGACATGCTCGCCGCCCGGCCCCCATCGCGGCTGAGAGATTGAACGGATCCAGCGCCATTCTCCGTCACTGCGGCGGTAGCGGCCTTCGAGCGCGAAAGGCTTGAGGCTCGCCTCGCCCGCAATGGATTCGGCAAGCACCCGCTCGGCATCGTCCGGGTGAAGAATCCTTCGCCAGTCGAAATCATTGGCTTCGTCGAACGAGACCCCCAGGAAATCGACATAAGCGCGGTTTACGAAGCTGCGCCGGCGGTCGAGCTGGGTAACCCACATCAGGACCGGCGCGGAATCGGCGATCAGCCGAAACCGTTCCTCGCTTTCGCGAAGCTTCTGCTCCGTCTGAGCGTCGACCATTGCAGTGACGACACCGAAGACGCCGACCGGCACCCCTTTTTCGTCGAGCACTGGATTATAGCAGGCGGTGAGCCAGATCGTCTGCGGTCCGTCGGCTCGTCGCAGCCGGCGCGGTGCCCGTTCAATATAGACCGTCTCGCCGGCCATGACGCGGCGCATATTCTCGCCGACCACGTTCCAATTGTCGGCCCAGACCTCGCTGACCGGCCGTCCAAGCCCCCGGTTTCGTTCACCGAGCATTTCGCCATAGCTGTCATTATGGATGACGAGGAGATTCTCTCCCCAGGCAAGCAGCATCGGGACATTGGAGCCAAGGACGATGCTTGCCGCCGACTTCAGCGCCGGCGGCCATTGCTCCGCTGGACCAAGGCCGGTCTGGCTCCAGTCGAAACGCCGCGCCGACGTTGCGGTCCCGCCCTCCGGGATCGGCAGGGTCGACAGGGACCTGGTATCGTCGGAACGGAACGGCATCAGTCAGGGATCCCGAATGGAAGAGCAGACTAGGTTCAAGTCAGGCTTCCGGCAATGGCCGACAGGCCGACTCTTCCGCTGAGCAGCCATCACCTCCGGTCCGACGTTCCTTTGGTCCCGGAGTTCAGCTGGCAACGCCTCCTTGCACCTGGCGAAGGACCCTCAGCAGATTCCCTCCCATGATCTTGGCGATGTCCCCCTCGCTGAAGCCTTCGCGGCGAAGCCGTGCGGTGATCTTCGGAAGCAGGCTCACATCCTCCATTCCGATCACTCCGCCGCCACCATCCCAGTCGGCGCCAAGCCCGACATGATCGACTCCCATGACGGCCACGGCATGGAGAAGGCCTTGGATGAACATGTCGAAGGTGATGGTTGTCGGCGGCTGACGTGCGTCCAGTGCGGCCTTGTCGGCCAGCAGACGCCTCTGCTCTTCGGGGCTTAACCTGTGCCAGTCCTGCTGCCGGCGCTCGATAGCGCTTCGTTCCTCCGACCGATCATCGGGGCCAAGAAACAGGGTGTTCATGAACATGACTCCGCCAGACCGGGCAAGCCGGCGGAGGCGCTCGTCGCTGGTGTTGCGGGGATGGTCGTAAAGCGCGCTTGGCCCGTGATGGGATAGGACGATCGGGACCCGGCTCAGTTCGATCATCTGGTCGATCGCCGAATCGGAAGCATGGCTGCCGTCGATGACGATACCCAGCCGGTTCATTTCCTGCACCCACTGACGCCCGAGAGGCGAGAGGCCCTTCCAGCGGGCTTCGCCGGAGGTGCTGTCGGCGAGCTGGTTGGTCCGGCTGTGAACCGGGCCGGCCATTCGGACACCCAGCCTGTGGAAGGTGGTCAGAAGCGACAGGTCCTCGCCCAGCGGCCAGCTATTCTCGATGCTGAGAAAGGCAATGGCCTTGCCTTCCTCATGAAGCCGCTCCGCATCTTCGGCGGTCAGGGCCAGCCCGAGCCGGTCGCGATTCTCGCCGATGACCCGGTGGATTGCCGTTGCGCGGACCAGGGCACGGTCGCGCGCCTCGGCGTAACCGGCCGGGGTCAATTCGCCTTGCCCGGTATAGATGACGAAGAAGCCGCCATCGAGACCGCCCTGTTCCATCCGGGGGAGATCGGTCTGGCTACCGTCCCGCTCGTAGCGATGAAGCTCCGAAAAGTCCCATTCGCCGCTGTCGAAACGCGAAGGAATGTCGAGATGGGTATCGAGAACGAGCATCCGCTCGTGGATCAGCTGGTCGCCCGGCCCGACGTCGGAATAGGCTGACGCTGGCAGTGCCAGTAGAGAGGCCAGGGCCGCAGCAGTAAGGATACGCATTAGAAAGGCTCCCGAATTGGTATCGGGACCATTGAGGCGAGCGGGAACGACCGGTCAAGCGTACTTGGGGGTCCGAGCGATCAGTCGAGATCGACGTCCCTTCGAAGAACCGCCGCTTCGTTTGCGACGATGCGGTCAAGAAGTTCGTCGTGAAGGGCGCCGACGCTTCCCATCTCCCGTCCGCAATCATTGCAATGGATAAGGGCCTCCGGCTTGGTACCGCCAGTGAGGCTGTAATTGGCACTTCCGCATTGGCTGCAATGCATTTCGACCGTCACATCCATATTCACTCCTGGCGGGAAAACAAACCGGGAAGCCGTTCTTTCCCGCCTGTCTCACGCCTCCATGGCCAGATCTATCATCGCTTCGGCCTCGATCAGCAAGGCGTCCTCGGCCGCACCGGGCGGAGCGCTCTCGCGGCCGATCATCACCATGAGCGGGATCGCCATCGGAGTGATCCGATCGACATCGACATGAAGCATGGTGCCGACGGCCCGTTCCAGGAGTGAGGCTAGCCTGCGGACATCGGTCAGCCGGCTTCGGGCATCGTCCCAGGCAGCGCGCAAAAGGAGATGGTCGGGCTCATAGCGCTGAAGCACGTCAAAGATCAGGTCGGTCGAAAAGCTCACCTGCCGACCGGATTTGCGGCGTCCGGGATGGTGACGCTCGACGAGCCCGCCGATGACCGCGACCTCGCGAAAGGCGCGCTTCAGCAGGTTCGAACCCTGGACCCACTGAACGAATTCGTCCTCGAGCAGATCGGCGCTGAGCAGTGCAGCGGGGTTGAGGATCGGCTCCAGTCCATAGCAGGCCAGGGCATAATCGTTCGAGACGAAGCCAAGCGGCTTGAGGCCCGCCGACTCCATCCGGCGGGTGATCAGCATCCCCAGTGATTGATGCGCGTTCCATCCTTCGAAACTGTAGATGACGAGATAATGGCGGCCCTCGTGCGGAAAGGTTTCGACCAACAGCTGCTCCGGGTTCGGGAGGGCCGAGCGCCGTTCCTGTATTTCGAGCCATTCCCGAACGTCCTGGGGGAATCGCTGCCACTGGCTGGAGTCGGCAAGGAAATGCCTGACCCGGTCGGCAAGGTGGGTCGTCATCGCCATCCTGACCCCCACATAGGTGGGGATCCGAGCCGATTTCGAGGTTGCCCGAACGAGGATCTCGCTCCCCTGGAGGCGTTCGACCTCGAGCACCAGGCCCGCGAAGAAGAAGGTATCACCGACCGACAGGGTCGAGGCGAAATAGTCTTCCACGGTTCCGAGCTTTCGGCCGTTCCGGAACCGGACGTCCAGGAGGGGTGAATCGACAATGATCCCGGCGTTCATCCTGTGCTGCTGGACGAAGCGGGGATGGGAAACCCGCCACCGACCATCGGCCTCGCGACTTAGCCTCCGGAACCGGTCATAGACCCGAAGTGAATAGCCTCCACTTTCGACGAAGGCGAGGATCGATCCGAAGGTAGGCTGGTCGAGACCTGCATAAGGCGCCGCGGTCTGCACCTCCGCGAGCAATTCAGCTTCTTGAAAAGGAGCAGCGCAGGCAACGGCCATCACGTGCTGGGCAAGGACGTCGAGGGCGCCCGGCCGGAAGACCTCCGGATCCAGTTCCCCGTCCTCGATTGAGTCCAGGGCTGCCCGCCCTTCAAGATATTCGAAGCGGTTGCCGGGGACGAGGATGGCTCGGCTCGGTTCGTCAAGGCGGTGATTCGCTCGTCCGATGCGCTGGACCAGCCGGGAGGCACCCTTTGGCGCGCCCATCTGGATCACGAGGTCGACGTCGCCCCAGTCGACCCCAAGGTCGAGGCTGGCAGTGCAGACAAGGGCACGAAGCTTCCCCGCCGCCACCGCCGCCTCGACCTTGCGCCGGGCCTCGATGGCCAGCGATCCGTGATGGATTCCGATTGGCAGCGCCTGATCGTTCACTGCCCACAGATCCTGGAAGGTCAGCTCGGCCAGGCTTCGGGTATTGCAGAAAATGAGCGTGGTTCGATGGTTCTCGATCTCATTCATGACCCGTGCCGCAGCCCAGCGCCCGCTATGCCCGTACCAGGGAATGCGTTCATCGTCGGGAAGCATGATGCTGATGGACGGGTCGGCGCCGGGATCGCCGCGAATCAGCCGGACCTGATCCTTGTCGCCATGTGGCGCGAGCCACGATTGATAGGCTTCCTCATCAGCGATCGTTGCCGAAAGGCCGACTCGTCTGAGACCCGGCGCGATTCGCTGCAATCTGGACAGTCCCAGAGCGAGAAGATCACCCCTCTTGCTGGAAGCGAAGGCATGGACTTCATCGACGATGATCGTGCTCAAGGCGCCGAACAGTCGAAAACTGTCTTCATGGCTGAGCAGAAGGCTCAACGATTCGGGCGTCGTCAGAAGCATTTGGGGCGGACGAAGGCGCTGCCTGGCCTTTCGATCGGCGGGCGTATCTCCAGTCCTCGTCTCCACCCGGATCGGCAACTCCATCTCTCCGATCGGAGTGAGAAGATTGCGCTGGACGTCGACTGCAAGCGCCTTCAGCGGTGAGACATAGAGAGTGTGGAGATGATCCGACGGCGCCTCCACAAGCTCGGCAAGGCTTGGTAGAAACCCGGCAAGGGTCTTTCCGGCACCTGTCGGAGCGACCAGAAGTGCGCTCGCCCCCTCACGAGCCGCAGCAAGCATCTCGCGCTGGTGGCGGCGCACCTTCCAGCCCTTGGAATCGAACCAGGCGGCGATCGGTGTCGGTAGCCCGGTCATCGTGCCCAACCGCTGGGGCGATCAGGGAACCCTGTCGCTTTCGTGACCGTGGGCGCGGTCCTCTTCCTCATAGTTCCGACGCGTTGCGGCTTCTGTCTGATCCTCGGAATCGCGGTCACGGCGATTGCGTATCCGAGCCCAGGCAAGGACAAGAAGCAGGATGATCGGGCCGATGATCGTGAGCAAGGCCCAGTTAAATCCACCGAAATCCATCGTCATGCTCCCTTGCAGTCGGCCGCGAGCGCTTGGCCGAGGCACTGATCCTGCCCATATAGCTCATGATGGCACGTCTCGGTTCCTGGATAGAGCCTTTTTCCGAAGGCATCTACGTAAGGCCGGCTGACGCCTGGATCGATCCTTCCCAGCCGAAGGCAAAGGCGCTGGTCACCCACGGACATGCCGATCATGCCCGGGGCGGCCATGGCGAGGTGCTTGCCACGCCGGAAACGCTTGCGATCATGGAATGCCGATACGGCGTCCAGAACGGGACCGCCCTTGACTATGGCGAGACGGTTCGGATCGGCGACGTGGACATCAGCTTCGTTCCGGCCGGCCATGTTCTGGGCTCCGCCCAGATCGTCCTTGAACATGGAGGCGAACGAGTCGTCGTTTCGGGCGATTACAAGAGGATGCCGGATCCGACCTGCGCACCGTTCGAACCGGTGCCCTGCGACATCTTCATCACCGAAGCGACTTTCGGGCTTCCGGTCTTCCGGCACCCTGCAATCGCCGACGAAGTGGATCGGCTGCTCCAGCGGCTCCACGACAATCCTGACCGCTGCATCCTCGTCGGTGCCTATGCACTCGGCAAGGCGCAACGTCTGATCGCCGAATTACGGTGCAGGGGTCATGATTCGCCGATCTACATTCATGGCGCCCTTCAGCGACTATGCGATCTCTATTTCAGCCTGGGGATTGCTCTTGGCGAGCTTCGGCCTGCCATTCTTGCGTCGAGGGACGAGCTTCGGGGCCACATCATCCTTGCCCCGCCAGGGTCTCTCAATGACCGCTGGTCGCGCCGGCTTCCCGACCCGATCACCGCCATGGCCTCAGGCTGGATGCGAATCCGCCAGCGTGCCCGCCAGCGCCTGGTCGAACTTCCCCTGATCATCTCGGATCATGCTGATTGGCTCGAACTGACGACAACGATCCGGGAGCTTGCCCCGTGCGAGGTCTGGATCACTCACGGACGCGAGGACGCCCTGATGCACTGGTGCACCACCCATCAGATCAAGGCCCGCGAACTGAACCTTGTCGGGTTCGAAGACGAGGACGATTAGGCGCAGCCGGACCTCACCCGGAGGTCGGGGCGAGCCTCCAGTCTCAGCCGAGCAAATTCAGACCGGCAAGCAAGGCAAGACCCGTCACGATCAATATCCCCCAGCGCACGTGCCGCTCCATTTGCTCGTCATGGGTCTGACTGAGGACCTGCATGCTCGCTGCACTGACCACGACCAGAAGGCCGATCGAAATGAGCACCCCGACCCACCAGCCGGCTTCGACCCCGGCATAGACGGCAAGCCCCGCCCAGGCGAGACAGAAGAGCAGGGCCTCGCCATGAAGCCTCGACATCAGTGGCCGGCCTGGGGACCGCGACTGACTCCGGAAAGCGCAAGCTGCTCGTCGATTTGAGCCATCAGCCGGTCGAGACTCGGCTCGTCCTTCGCCTCGGCGCGGGCAACGAGAACATCCTGCGTATTGGAGGCCCTGAGCAGCCACCACCCGTCGCTGGTAGTCACCCGCGCCCCATCGGTCGGGTTGACATCGGCGCCAGCGGTACAGAGGCGGTCGAGGACTTCCTCGACGACGGCGAACTTGCGACTTTCGTCGACCTGGAAGCGAAGCTCGGGTGTGTTGATCATCGCGGGCATGGACGTCCGAAGCAGGGTCAGCGACCCTCCGAGCCGGGTCACAGCCCGGATCAGGCGGACGGCCGCATAGAGCGCGTCGTCGAAGCCGTAATAATCATCGGCGAAAAAGATATGGCCGCTCATCTCGCCCGCAAGCGGAGCGCCTGTTTCCTTCATTTTCGACTTGATCAGACTGTGGCCCGTTTTCCACATCAAGGGTTCGCCGCCAAGCTCCGCGACTCGGTCGTAGAGCGCCTGACTTGCCTTGACGTCGGCGATGATGGTCGCGCCCGGAACGTCGGTCAGCACCGGTTCGGCAAGGATTGCAAGAAGCTGGTCCCCCCAGACCACCCGGCCCTCACCGTCGACCGCGCCGATCCGGTCGCCATCGCCGTCAAAGGCGAAGCCGAAATCGAGACCCTTTTCATGGATCAGGCGCTTGAGATCCTCAAGATTGCGCTCGTCGGTCGGATCCGGATGATGGTTTGGAAAGCGCTCGTCCACGTCGGTGTAGATGAGCTGATGCTCGCCCGGAAGCCGGGCGGTCAGCTTCTCGATTGCGGGTCCGGCGGCGCCATTACCTGCATCCCAGCCGATCCGGAAGGCGGCACCGTCAAAGCCCTGGAGGAGACGTTCGACATAAGCGTCGAGAACGTCCTTGTCGCTGACGGACCCCGAACCCTCTTCCCAGTCGCCGTCCACCGCCATTCGACCGACCTTCTGGATGTCCGCCCCGAAAAAGGCCGAGCGGCCCATGACCATCTTGAAGCCGTTATAGTCGGGTGGGTTGTGACTTCCGGTGATCTGGATCCCACCGTCTACTCCGAGAACCGCCTCGGCATAATACAGCATCGGAGTCGCTCCAAGGCCGATCCTGATCACGTCGGCCCCGCTTTCGTTCAGCCCGCGGACGAGCGCTTCTTCCAGGACCGGCGACGATTCGCGCCCGTCACGTCCGACAGCGACCGTGGAACCGCCGCGCCTGCGCACGAGCGTTGCAAAGGTTCGACCGAGTGCCCAGGCGTCGGTCGGGCTCAAGGTTCGCCCGATGACTCCCCTGATGTCATATTCGCGCAGACAGGTAGGATCGAAACTGTGGCTCATTCGGTTCGGTACTCCAACGGAAAACGGGGTAATCAGGACGGACCTGGAATCTTTCGATCCAGCTCCGCAACAAGGATGTCGCGAGCCGAATTGACCCGGGTGGCGAGCTCGGTCGAGCCGCCGGTATCCGGGTGGACCCGGCTGATCAGCCGGCGATGCGCGTCACGGATTTCGTCGAGCCCAGCCTCTTCGCCCACGCCGAGCAGCGCCCGGGCCTCGGCCGCGGACATGGTTCTGGATCCGTTCAGCCAGCGCCTCAACCAGCCATAGATCATGAATCCGATGACCACGGCCAGGCCGAGCTTGAGCAGCAGTCCCATCAGCCAGCGGCCCTCTGGGGCTCAAGGTCGCCCGGCTCGGGAAGAGCAAGGCCGGCAATCATCTCGCGAAGCTCCTGGCGGGCGGCGATATGGGCGATCCCCACCTGGCCAGCATTGCCGATCTGCTGGAGGTCGAGCAGGGTCAGCCCCTTGGGGAAAAGTTCCCGGTAGATGACGCGCTCATGAAGACCCGGGATGACCCGGAAGCCGACTCGGCGGGCAAGATCGGAAAGCGCCTCCCCGACCCGGCGCATGTTTCGTGCCTCCACGTGCTGAAGGCGGTTCCTCAGGATCACCCAGTCGACGCTCGCTCCATGAGTCTTCGCTCGCTGGGTTCGACTGTTCCAGACCAGTTCGGCATAGAAGCTTGGCCGCTTCACCCGGTAGCTCTCCGAATCCACTTCCCCGATCAGATCGAGATCCACGAAGCTGTCATTGATCGGAGTTACCAGTGTATCGGCGCGGATCATCGCTGCCCGTGCATTGGGATCGTCACGTCCGGGCGTATCGACGACAACGAATTCGACGTCCTGTGCCATGAGCGACAGGCTCTGCTCGATATCATCGCTGTCCGGGTCGAAAGTTTCGTAGCGCGGCATCGGAAGCTCGACGTCCAGGCGCTTCATCGTCGCCGAACGATTGTCGAGATAACGGCCAAGCGTCCGCTGCCGGGTATCGAGGTCGAGTGCCGCCACCCGGCGTCCCTGGGCAGCAAGGGCGACTGATGTATGGACGGCGGTCGTCGATTTGCCGGTGCCGCCTTTCTCATTGGCGAAGACGATGAAATGAGGCGCTGCGCCAGCCATGGTCGTGAGGATCCTGAACACTTGATCTTGCCTGCGGCGCGCCGCAAACAGCCGCCTCGCGATCCTCTATCGAAGGCCGCAAAGCGGTGCAAACCATCCGTAAGATCAACGTGCTGCGAAAAGCCGTCGAAGCCCTCCGGGCCGATGGTCCCGTCGCGTTGGTCCCGACGATGGGGGCCCTTCATGCCGGTCACATGGCACTGGTGGCTGAAGCGAGGCGCCAGGCCCGGTCCGTCGTCGCCTCCATCTTCGTCAATCCGCTGCAGTTCGGCGCGAACGAGGATCTTTCGACTTATCCTCGGTCGGAAGCGGCCGATGCCGCCATGCTGGAAACGGCAGGTGTGGCCGTCCTGTGGGCCCCGGATGTCGAAACTGTCTATCCGGAGGGTTTCGCCTCCACGGTAAGCGTCGGCGGCGGGATCGCCGAAGTGCTGGACGGCGCTGCAAGACCCGGCCATTTCGACGGCGTCGCAACGGTCGTGACGAAATTGTTCAATCAGGTCATGCCCGACATCGCCCTGTTCGGCGAAAAGGACTATCAGCAGCTCGCCATCATCCGGCGAATGGTCGATGATCTCGACCTGCCGATCGAGATTGTCGGCGTTCCAACCCAGAGGGATGCCGACGGCCTCGCCCTGTCCTCCCGCAATGCCTATCTGAGTTCCGCCGAGCGCCAATCGGCGAGGTCACTGCCGCGGGTCCTGGGCGAGGCTGTGAGCGCCCTTTCGGCTGGAAAGGAAATCCAGGCGGTGCTCGACGAGGCGGAAGCCCGGCTCCTCGAGGCCGGCTTCGGCAGCGTGGACTATGTGGAGCTTCGCGATTCCGAGACGCTGGACAGCGCCAAGAATCTTCAACGCCCGGCGAGGCTGCTTGCAGCCGCGAAAATCGGGCGAACTCGGCTGATCGACAATTTCGCCGTGCCCGCACGGAAACCATCCTCACCGGCGCGTTAACCATTTGTTTGCCGATCGGGTGTGAAACAGGGCCATCGCAGTTCCGAAAGGGGAATTCGGATGGGTCACAGTTTCAAGTCAGCCGCTTTTCTGGTCGAAAGCCGGATCTCACAGGCCACCGACGGCAATGTCCAGGCGCTCTACGATCTCGGAGTCGCTTATTCGACGGGGAGCGGCGGCTTGCCGGTCGACCTGATCGAAGCCCATAAATGGTTCAATCTTGCTGCCCTCAATGGAAGCCTCATCGCCCAGGAATGCCGGGCCGAGATCGCCGAGGACATGAGCGCTCGCGAAATCGCGGAGGCGCAGCGCCAGGCCCGCGCCTGGCTTTCCGAAATCGCGATCGAGCGACGGGCCGCCTGAACGTCAGTCGGCCGAGGACGTTGCAGGCGCTGGCGCCCCGTCCCGATATTGGCCGAACCAGGCAAGGATTGCACTGATCCGGGCCGCGCTTTGCGAGGGACGTGCAGCCAGTCCATGGCCGACACCGGGGATCTTCACCAAAGCGGTAGGAACGCCAACCAATTGGAGCGCGGTATAATATTGCTCCGCCTCGCTCGCAGGCGTTCGATAATCCTCGCTTCCAACGACGACGAGGGCAGGCGTTCGGACATTGCCGACCAGGGATAGCGGCGATCTCGACCAGAAAGCCATCGGGTTTTCCCAGGGATATTCACCGAACCAGTAGCGCGAGAAGAAAGCCGGATTGTCGGCGGTGAGTACAAAGCTTGCCCAGTCGATCACCGGCTTCTGGACGGCCGCAGCCCGGAAACGGTTGGTCTTGCCGATGATCCAGGCTGTCAGGACCCCGCCACCGGAGCCTCCGGTGACGAACAGCCGATCCGGATCGGCAACGCCCAGGGCAATGGAGTGGTCGACGGCGCTCATCAGATCGTCATAGTCCTGACCAGGATAAGCATGGTGAATGAGGTTGGCGAACTCGGCCCCATAAGAAGTGGAACCGCGCGGATTGACGGAGAGCACGGCATAGCCGCCCGAAGCATAGAGCTGGTTGTCGGTTGAAAAGTGCGGGCCATAGGCCTGGAACGGGCCGCCATGAATCTCCAGGATCAGCGGCACCCTCTGCCCCTCGACATGATCGGGGGGAAGAGTGAGCCAGGCCTCGATCGGTCGGCCGTCATGAGACGATGAGACCTGGATCCGTCTGACCTCGCCCATTTTTCGGAAGCCCAGGAGTTCCGAGTTGAGGCGGGTCAACCAGGTCTGGCGACCCTTGCGCAGCAGCGCGATATCGGCCGGGCGGGTGGGGGTACCGCTGGTGAAGGCCAGACTACCATCCCTGGCAAGACTGAAGACTCCGCCCGAATAGGGCCGGTCCAGCTCGGTGCCGCTCAGTCCCTCGACGAGGGTCCGGATCGAGCCGTCGAGGCCAACTTGGGCGACCCGCCGAATGCCGCTGCGGTCATAGCTGAAATGAACCGATTTGCTATCAGCGGACCAGACCGGGGCGCCGACACTGGAGTCGAGATCCTCCGTCAACGCCCGGCGATTGCTGCCGTCCGCGTTCATCACGTACAGGATCACGTTCTGATAGCCGAGCCGCTGGTCGTCGAAGCCCGTATAGGCGATCAAACGCCCATCGGGGGAAACGGCAGGATTGCCGTCGGGGCCCCGCCGGTCAGTCAGCGGCGCGATCGCACCGGTCCGGACATCAAGAGCGAAGATTTCGCTGTCGGCCGGCTCCCTCTCCCAGTCCGGGCGGCGATTGGCACTGAGGATCACGGACCGACCGTCGGGGGTCCAGGCGATCGGGCCGTCATGATTGAACGGGCCGGATGTCAGCTGGCGCGGAGCGCCGCCGTCCGAGGAGACCAGGAAGATCTGGCTGTAACCGGGCCGAAGATAGCCGGCGCCGTCGGCCCGGTAGGTCACGGCCGTGATGAACTGGAGCGGGTCGGCCCATTGCGCCCCTTCCGGCTTCGGAGGGGCAGTGCCGAACCTCGTTCCCTGGTCTGGAACGAACATCGAGTAAGCGAGATAATGGCCATCCGGCGACCAGGCGATACTGCTCGGTGAGTTGGGAAGTCCGGTGATCCGGACCGATTCGCCGCCGTCCATCCATTTGACGAACAGTTGAGGCGTCCCGCCCTCGGCGGTCGAGATATAGGCGATTCGGTCGCCCGAGGGCGACCAGCGCGGCTGACTGTGAGCGCCGGTTCCCGCGACCAGCGGCGATTGGCGGTCGCTGCCCGTATCGACGATCCAGATGGAAGGACGGAAACGGTCGATCATGATGTCGCCGGAGCGGCGGACATAGGCAACCCGGCGACCATCGGGACTGATCTGCGGATCGCTGGCTACTTCGAGTGAAAAGAGATCCTGGCCCGTGAAGAGGCGATTCGGTGCCGCCGGCGGCGTTGCAGCGGCAGCGCCCGCTCCAAGCAGAAGAAACATCCACGCCCAGATGACCCGCATCATATGTTCACCCCCGATCCCGACGAAAGCGGGGATCATAAGAGGGGCGCCGGCATCGGCAAGGGCGGAAGGATCAGGATCTGCGAAATGGCATGAAGGTTTCGAGCTCCGACATCTCACGCCGAACGGCCAGGCGCTCTGCGGCGAGGAACCGGGTCACCGCCTCCCGGAAGGCTGGGTCGGCGATATAATGGGCCGACCAGGTCGGCGCCGGCCGGTAGCCTCGCGCAAGCTTGTGCGCTCCCTGGGCGCCAGCCTCGACCCGGTCGAGACCCCGGGCAATCGCAGCCTCAATCGCCTGATAATAGCACAGTTCGAAATGGAGGTGTCTGATCGGTTCGGCCGTTCCCCAGTAGCGGCCGTACAAGGCGTCGGCCCCGATCAGGTTCAGAGCACCCGCAATGGGTTTTCCGCCTCTCAGCGCGAGGATAAGCAGCAGCCTGTCCGCAAGCCGCTCGCCAAGCAGCGAGAAGAAGGTGCGGGTCAGATAGGGATGACCCCATTTGCGAGCGCCCGTATCCTGGTAGAAGTCCCAGAAGGCGTCCCAATGTGCCTCTTTCAGCTCGGCCCCGCTGAGGTGGACGACGTCCACCTCTTCGAGCGCAAGGCTTCGCTCGCGCCGGATCGTCTTTCGCTTCCGGGACGACAAGGCGGCGAGGAAGTCGTCGAAAGACCGGTATCCCTCATTGACCCAATGGAACTGGCTGTCGGTTCGGATCAGCCAGCCGGCCCGCTCGAACACTTGCACCTCGTTCGGGGCGATGAAGGTTGCGTGGGCCGAAGACAGCCCATTATCTTCCACGATCCGTTCGGCGGCAGCTATCAATGCAGGTTCGAAGCTCGGATCGCGAGCAAGCAACCGCCGCCCCGGCACCGGAGTGAAGGGAACCGCGATCTGGAGCTTCGGATAATATTCGCCGCCGGCCCG
>CAYOJN010000017.1:0-18705 GCA_964404245.1 uncultured Sphingosinicella sp.
CGGGATGATTGATGTTGGCGGGAATGATGGCCCGCCCTCGGGCAACCTCGTCGCGAACGAACTCGGCCGTCACATGATCGGGGATGCAGGCGCCGAAATCCTGGCCATCGCGGATGAGGCCGGAAGCCTGTTCCCGGCCCAGATTCTCCCGGATCGCGACATATTCCATCTCGGGCGTGATGATTCCGCGACGGGCATAATGCATCTGGGTGACATTGGCCCCCGGCCTTGCCCGAAGCACTCGTCGCCGGGTCTCGGGGAAGGGTTGAACGCCCCCTGATCGATCTGGGCCGAGCTGGCCATTATCCTCAGGCCTCACTGCGCGGGGAAGCACTTCCTCGACATCGCAGCGACCCCGGATCCAGTCCCGGCGAAGCTTGGGGAGACCGGACATGATGTCGATCCGCCCATTGGGGTCGGTATAGGGTCCGGAACAGTCATAGACTCGAAGCGGGGCTTCGCCCGAGCCGGCCTCCAGATCGATCTCCCGCATCGCCACGCCGAGTGGACCGACATGGATTTTCCGACTTCCGCGGATCGGGCCGGTCGTTACCTGAAGTTCGGTTGTTGCGGGTGAATCGGCCATCTTCTCTCTCCTTGCTGGACGGAGAGCGGGCGTCCCGCCTCCCTCCCTACGCCGGTGTCAGCCGGATCAGGTTCAGCGGGTCAGGGCATCGGCCCAATCTCAACCGCCTTCAGCGGTCCCCCGGGGAAGAGCGAAGCTTAGGCTTTCGAATCCGTTCCGTCCATCGCCTCGGCCGGGCCTGTCCTCATTTCACTCAGGCGAACGGGAGTTCCAGCACTATGGGTTCCCGATCGATCGCCGAGTCCTGCTTCAGGTTGGAGAGGGTCAGGCCGAGCAGCCGGATTCCTTTCGGCGATGGCAGCAGGATCCGAAGCAGGCTGCAGCCAGTGTCGAAAAATTCTTCTTTGCCAGCGACCATCCGGTCGAGACTTCGGGACCGGGTGACGATCTGGAAATCCTGATACTTGACCTTGAGCGTGACCGTCCGTCCGACAATCTTCTTGTCGCTGACCCGGCGCCACACCGTCTCGCTGATCCGGGCGAGTTCGGCCACCAGCGCCGACTCCTCGACGAGATCAGTGAAGAAGGTGTCTTCGGCGCCGATCGATTTCCAGGGTCGGTTTGGCTTGACCTGGCGGTGACAGATGCCGCGCGCGAGATCGTGATAATATGGCCCGCTGCTCCCGAAATTCTGTTTAAGGAAGGAAAGGCCCCGGGCACGAAGATCGGCGCCGCTCTCGATCCCCAGCCGGGCCATCTTTTCGGCCGTTCGCGGGCCGACCCCGTGGAAGCGCCTCACTGGAAGCATGGCAACAAAGGCTTCGCCCTGCGCGGGCGTGATCACGCAAAGCCCGTCGGGCTTGTTCTGATCGCTTGCGAGCTTGGCGAGAAACTTGTTGTAGGACACGCCGGCGCTTGCGGTGAGCTTCGTTTCTTCCAGGATTCGTGCCCTGATCTCCGTTGCGATTTGGGTGGCGATCCCGATCCCCTTGAGGTCCTCGCTGACGTCGAGATAGGCCTCGTCGAGGCTGAGTGGCTCGACCAGGTCGGTGTAATCACGGAAGATGGCCCTGATCTGGTGGGACACTTCACGATAGGCCTCGAATCTCGGCTTGACGAAGATCAGGTCCGGGCATCGGCGTCGGGCGGTAATCGAAGGCATCGCCGACCGGACGCCGTATCTTCGGGCTTCGTAGCTTGCAGCCGCGACCACGCCTCGAGCGGAGGAGCCGCCCACCGCCACCGGCCTGCCGCGAAGGTCCGGATTGTCCCGCTGCTCGACGCTCGCGAAAAAGGCGTCCATGTCGACATGGATGATCTTGCGGACAAAAGCGGCCATTGCGGTCCTCGTTCCCTATTTGTCCATAGCCGCCGCAAGCCGATCCGGGCAATGGTCCCGATCGGCCGCGCCCACGGTCTTTTTTCCGTGATAGCGAAATGGTGCCAAAACGGGGCTGGCGAAGAGGGGGGCATGGTGCAGGTGGCGGCGCCTGCGCTACACGTCTTCGGTCATGTCAAGGAGCAAGCGCAGAGGCATTCTCATCGCCGGCGGGGGCCTTGCGGGCTCGCTTGCAGCGCTCGCAATGGCAAGACATCGGCCGGACGTGCCTCTTCTTATCGTCGAGGAGAAGGAGGAGTTCGGCGGAAGCCGCTTCCGCTCCTTCTTCGGCCGGCCTCTCGGCGAACAGGGGCGCGCACTGGTGCTTCCGCTTCTCGACCATCGCTGGCCGGGATATTTTATCGCCTTTCCAGGGCTGCAGCGAAAATTCCGGAGCGCCGTTGGCGGCTTCTCGGCCGCAGCCATTCATCGCGAGATGATCGCGACCCTGAAGCCGGACCAGTATCGGCTCGGAACACGGGTCGTCGCGGTTCGGGAGGACTCCCTGGTCCTCGACGGCGGCGAAACGATCAGGGCCGACGGTGCGATCGACGCCCGCGGCGCAGCCAATCTTTCCCTTCTCGATTTCCTGTTCGATACCCGGGTTGACCGTGTCGTTCGTCTAGAAAGCGGCCATGACCTGGATCGGCCGGTGCTAATCGATGCCAATCTCGACCAGAGCGCCGGACTCAGTTTCATCCGGGTCTTTCCCCTGGAACAGGACTCCCTGCTGATCGCGAAGTCGCTGGTTTCGGAGCGATCCCATCCCGATGACGCGGCTGGAGCACGGCTTGATCATTATCTTGCCCGAAGAGGGTGGAAAGTCACACAGGTCCACTCGCAGGACATCGCCGTTCGAATGCTCCCGGTTGGCGGCGACTTCGATTCCTACTGGCGCATTGGCGGGGCCCGGGTGGCAAGGCTGGGCCGCCGCGGCGGATTCATCCATCCAGGGACCGGGAGCGGAGTCCAGGACGCGGTTCGAAACGCGATTCTTCTCAAGGATCAGCAGGATCTGTCCGGGTCCGCGCTTCACGATCTTTTCGCCGGTGAAGCCCGGGACTTGTGGAAGCGAAGGCAGTTGTACCGGGACCTGAATCGAAAGCTGAAAGAGTCACCCGCGATCGAGCGGCGGGCAATAATGCAAAGGCTCTACGGACAGGATCCGGCCTTACTCGCCCGCTTTCATGGCGACCGGCTCGGCTTGTTCGACCGGATTCGACTGCTGCCGATCGTTCGCCCCTGAAGGGGGACAGGTCCGGCCTGCCTCTTCAGGCCAGCCGTCCGCACATCTGGATGGGCTGGGACAGGGTGAAGAAATTGGGTGATGTACTCATCACCGCCTCGTGGATTTCCTCATACTGCGCCTTCGTGCCGTCGCCATCGAGATAGACGACATAGCTCAGGCGCCGAAAGCCCGGAGCGACGGCCTCGAGACCGAGCAGCCCGCGAAGATCGACTTCGCCTTCGGCCTCGATCCGGCAGTCGCGAAGCGAGATTCCCCGGATCGATGCCTGCACTACATACCCCATCACCATGCAGGCATTGACGGCCGACAGGAGCAGTTCCTGGGGATTGGGCGCGGCATCGGCTCCAAGCAATGCGGCAGGCTCGTCGACCGAGATGGTGATGTTCCTCGCCACCTCCTGCCCAGTGCAGGTAAAGGCTTCGATCCGGGATTCCGAACTGACCTGTCCAGTCCATCGGGTCGCTACCCGCAGGCTCGCCATGCTCCTCGAGCTGTCTCCGATCTTCTCGAGGACGTCATCGAGAGCCTGGCGACAGATTCCGTTTATTCGGCCTGGCTGGTGATCGAGCACGTCCTTCATTCCTTCCGGGTCAGGCATGGCTGGGGAGTCGCTCGGCCGCTGGAGGCTCAGGCGACGCTCGCCTGGACGCCGGGTTCCGGGATCGAGAGGGTGGCGAGGATACCGCTAAGGGCAGCGGACGTGCAGCCCAGCGCCACGGCGATCGCAACGACGAGATGAAGACTCGCTTTCTTCCGCGTACTGGTCGTCATGACTCCGCTCCCTTCCAGGCGGCCTGCAGTCTGAAGGCCGAAGGCTCTTCTCACCCGAAGCGGTTACAGGGCGATGGCAGCGGCACCGGAAAATTGTTTCAATCGTTACAGCGCGTTTCGGATTCTTGCTGCGCGGACGACGAAGCTGAGATAAAACTCAGTTCCAAATTCCGGGTAGGCCGGTTCCAGTGGGGGATTGACGGTGCTCGCAGCCGATGACCTTGAGCGGACCCGGAGGCATTTCGAGCTTGCCGTGGAAGGCGCCCAGCTGGGTGTCTGGTCCTTCGATCCCAACACTGGAATCTCCTGGTATTCCGATCGGGTAAAGGAGATCGTCGGGATGGAGGAGAATTTCCTCTCCGACGGCGAGGCGTTCCGGCAGCGTGTCCATCCCGATGATCGCCACCAGCTGGTCTTCGACCGAACCGAGGGTTTCCCGGAAGGCCCGGTCGCCACGGAATATCGGATAGTCCGCCCGGAAGGCGAAATCCGCTGGCTGTCCAGCCTTGGAGCGGCGGAGCGGGACGAGAACGGGCAAGTTCGGGCCGTCCACGGAGTCATCATCGATGTCACGGATCGACGGCGCGCCGACGAGGAGCTGGCCCAGGTGCGCCGGGATCTCGAGCTCGCCGTCCAGGGCGCCCAGCTCGGAATCTGGTCCTACGATCCCAAGACCGGGTCGGGCTGGTTCTCCGACCGGGCGATGGAGCTGCTCGAACTCGATCAGAACGTCCTGGCGGATGCGAGCCAGATACGACGCCATGTCCATCCCGACGATTGGGACCGGCTCGCTTATCCCTATCTCAACCCCTATCCCAGCGAGCCGCTCCCGATCGAATATCGGGTGATCAGGCCCGACGGGTCGATCCGCTGGGTCTATGGACTTGGTGCCGCAGTACGCGACGAACAGGGCGTCACCCAAAGCGTTCACGGCATTCTCGCCGACATCACCGCTCGCAAGGCTTCCGACGAAGAACTCCAGGATTCTCGCCGACGGCTGGAGCTGGCTGTGTCCGGAGCAAAGCTCGGCACCTGGACCTACGATCTCAGGACCCGAGCGACCTGGTATTCGGATCGCTCCAAGGAAATGTACGGCCTCGAGCCTCATATTCGGATGACCGACGAGGTCATCAAGGCTTCCGTTCACCCGGATCATTGGGAGGAAGTGTCCAGGCCCTATTTGAACGGCTTCACCGAGGACCGGGTCGAGGTCGAATATCGGATCGTCTGTCCCGACGGGTCGACAAGATGGATCTATTCTCTTGGGGCCATTGCACGCGATGAGGACGGTGTCGCCCACACGGTCAACGGAATTCACCTCGATATCACTCAACGCAAACGGGCCGATCAGGAGCTTGCCGACACCCGTCGCCAGCTCGAACTCGCGGTGGAAGGGGCGAAGCTCGGGAGCTGGACAGTCAATCCGCAAACCGGTGCGACCTGGTATTCCGACCGGGCCCGGGCACTGCACGGTCTCGACGGGACCCTGCAGCTCGACACCCGAACCCTGAAATCCTGCATTCATCCGGACGATTGGGGGATGGTCATCGAATCCTGGCGAAATGATTTTCCGAACAACGAGATCGCGCTCGAACACCGAGTCATCTGGCCGAACGGCGAAGTCCGCTGGCTTCAATCGATCGGGACCGCTCTTCGCGACGAGTCAGGCAAGGTCCATACCGTCAGTGGAATTCATCTCGACATCACCGACCGGAAGCGGGCGGAAGCCGAACTGGAAAGCTCGCGCCACGCTTTGGTTCAATCTGAAAAGCTGGCCGCGCTTGGCGCCCTTCTGGCCGGCGTCAGTCACGAGCTCAACAATCCGCTTTCGGCGATCGTCGGCCAGGCGGAAATGCTTGCGGAGGATGCGGAAGGAACGCCCTTCGAGAATCGGGCCCGTCGGATCAGCGCTGCAGCCGAGCGTTGCGGCCTGATCGTCCAGACCTTTCTTGCGATGGCACGGCAGCGGGAGCGGCAGCCGGCGAAGGTCGACATCAACGACATCATTTCCTCTGCGCTCGACCTCACCGAATATACGCTTCGAACCACCGGAATTGCCGTGCGAGTGAATTTCGGCACGGCATTGCCGCCGGTGGAAGGAGACCGGGACCAGCTCCATCAGGTTTTCGTCAACCTGATCGTCAATGCCCAGCAGGCAATGGAAAAGGGTGAAACCTTCGAAAAACTGCTGGCGATCCGGAGTTCGGCAACACCCGAGGGTCGGGTGGCGATCGACGTCAGCGATACGGGCCCCGGCATTCCGGACTCTGTCCGGCACCGGATCTTCGAGCCTTTCTTTACGACCAAGCGCCAGAGCAGCGGTGGCGGCACCGGAATCGGCCTGTCCTTTTCTCAGGGCATCATCGGAGCCCATGGCGGCACTATCCATGTCGAGCCGACGGACCGCGGTGCGCATTTCAGGGTCGAACTTCCGCCCGCGCCGGGTGACGCCGTCTTGGTTTCGCCGACGGAGATGCTGACGATCATCCCCGATGCCGTTCCGACCCGGCGGCGGTGCCTGATCGTCGAGGATGAGAGCGATGTCGCAGAAACGCTGCGCGAACTCGTCGAGCGGGAGGGATTCGAGGTGATGGTGGCTGGCGACGGTGCCGAAGCGCTCCAGCTCATCGACCGGAATGAATTCGACATCCTTCTTTCGGATTTCCGGATGCCCTTGCTCAATGGCCCGGAACTCCATGCCCGGCTGGTCGAAACCAAGCCTGCGCTTGTCGAGCATATGGGCTTCATCACCGGCGACACGATGGGCGACAGCATTGGTGAATTCGCTCGCGCCTCGAACCGGCCGGTGCTCGAAAAGCCTTTCACCAAGGCGGGGATCAGGGCGATGCTCGCGTCGCTTGCAGGCCATGGAAGCGAAGCATGAGCGAAACCGCTCATATTGTCGTTGTCGATGACGATGCCGACGTGCGTGAGACCGTCGCCGAATATCTGCGTCGCAACGGCCTTGCAGTAACCGAAGCCGACGGCGGCAAGGCCCTCCGCGAAGTCATGGCGTCGAGGCCGATCGATCTTGCGCTTCTCGATATCAACATGCCCGGCGATGACGGGCTGACCCTGGCTCGGGAAATCCGCAGTTCGGGGAGGGCGGGGATCATCCTTCTCACCGCGAACAGCGACGACCTCGACAAGATCGTCGGTCTCGAGGTCGGCGCCGATGACTATGTCACCAAGCCGTTCAACCCGCGTGAATTGCTGGCCAGGGTCAAAGCCGTGCTCCGACGGGCCAGGCAGGATGATCGCGGCAGCGCAACCCTCGGGCGCGAGGTCCAGATGGGCAAGTGCCGGCTAAACCTGGACAGCCGGAAGCTGTTCGAAGCCGATGGGACCGAAGTTCCGCTCACGGCCATGGAATATGATCTGCTTCGGGCTTTCGCGGAACATCCGCGACGGGTCCTGAGCCGGGATCAGTTGCTCGATCTGGCCCACAACAAGGAGATGGAGCCTTTCGACCGTTCGATCGACACCAGGATCACTCGAATCAGGCGGAAGATCGAGCCCGAGCCCAGCAAGCCCGATTGCCTTCGGACCGTGAGGGGCGTGGGCTATGTCTACAATCCTGACTGCAGGACCAGCTAAGGGCAGCCCTCCTCCATTCACGAATCATTCAGTCCGTCGCAGGTTACAATGTATCATTGACCTCGCCGAGTTAGGATTGAACGGATGCGTGGACTCGCTTTTGCAGTTGTCACTTCGCTATTGCTTTCGGGACTTCAGCCACTGAGTCTCGATCCGCTGTCTGCTCAATCGAGGCAGCCGGACGCGGACGCACAGGATCCCGGTACATTGTGCGAGCCATTCCTTCGCGCTTTCCACGAGGCAGATACTTATGGCCTCCGGAATTCGGCAGTGGTCAGAGGGTCCCCAGCGGCCTTGCCGGCGCCGCCGCCCTCGACGGTCATGAACGGCTTCTCGCGGACGGCGAGGATCGCCCCTCCAAGTCCCTATTTTCCAGCGCCCGCAGCGGACCGCGAACGCTATGCCGGCGAAGACGTGTCGGCGGTCCGGTCCGTCGCGGAGGCACCGGTTTCGACCTTTGGTGTCGATGTCGATACCGGCAGCTACGCCAATGTGCGACGGATACTCGGTGAAGGCAGGCTTCCGCCCCAGGCGGCTGTTCGAACCGAGGAGATGCTGAACTATTTTCGCTACGACTATCCCGCCCCCCCGGATCAGTCCCGCCCGTTCCACTTCAGCGTCGACCTGACCACGACGCCCTGGAATTCGAACAGCCGGCTCCTTCGAATCGGTCTTCGTGGCTACGACACGACAGGCGGAAGCCGTCCCCCAGCCAATCTCGTCTTCCTTGTCGATGTATCCGGATCAATGCATTCCCCGGACAAGCTGCCGCTTGTGAAATGTTCGCTGGCACTGCTTGCCGAGCGGCTCGAGCCGCTCGACCGGGTGGCCATCGTCGCTTATTCCGGATCGGCAGGGATGGTCCTGAATCCGACCTCGGATCGGGATGAAGTGGTGCGGGCGCTGAAGCGGCTCGAGGCGGGTGGATCGACGGCGGGCGCGGCCGGAATCCAGCTCGCTTATCGCACAGCAAGGGCCAACAGGATCGAAGGCGGCATCAACCGGGTCGTCCTTGCCACCGATGGCGATTTCAATGTCGGAGTGACCAATGACGAGACCCTGGTCGAGATGGTTGAGCGGGAACGCGAAGCCGGGATCAGCCTGACCACGCTCGGCTTCGGCACCGGCAATTACAATGAGGCCATGATGGAGCAGATCGCCGATCATGGGAACGGCAACTATGCCTATATTGACAGCCCGCGCGAAGCTCAGAAGGTGCTCGACCAGGAATTGTCCTCGACATTGTTCACAATCGCCCAGGACGTGAAGATCCAGGTCGAGTTCAATCCGGCTCATGTCAGCGAGTACCGGCTCATCGGTTACGAGAATCGGGCCCTTCGCGAAGAGGATTTTGCCAATGATCGGGTCGACGCCGGCGATATCGGCGCAGGCCACCAGGTTACCGCCCTCTACGAGATCGTCCCGACCGGGAACCCCGGCTGGTTGCCCCAGCGGCGCTATGACGCCAATCGCCGCACCGCTTCGGGTTCCGAAAACGGGGAACTGGCGCATCTGAGGCTTCGCTACAAGATTCCAGGTGACGATCGTTCGCAGCTGATCGAGCAACCGGTTCGAGCCGGCCTCCTTCGAAATGCGTCCGCCCCAGCGGGTGACTCGGCATTCATCGCCGCGGTCGCAGCTTATGGTCAGCGTCTCCGGGGGGACACTTATTTCAAGGATTTCGAGTATCCGGACATCCGCCGGTTGGCCGAGCGCTCCAGGCTGGACAGCTATTGGCGTCGAGAATTCATCGAACTCACCCGACTCGCGGAACGGCAACAGCTTGCCGGAGACGACGGGAGGCGACCTTCGATCGGATGGCGGTCGGACTGACCACCATCAGACATCGAGATTGGCGACGTTCAGGGCATTTTCCTGGATGAACTCGCGGCGTGGTTCGACCACGTCCCCCATGAGCCGAGTGAATATCTCGTCGGCGACGTCGGCCTGAGCGACCTCGACCTTGAGCAGCGAGCGGTTGGCAGGGTCCAGGGTCGTATCCCAGAGCTGATCGGCATTCATTTCGCCCAGCCCCTTGTAGCGCTGCACGGAAAGCCCCTTTCGGCCTGCCGCCAGAATCGCTTCCAGCAACTGGGTCGGCCGGGTCACGAGTACCCCCCTGGGATCGACGACCCGTTCGCGAACCGGCCTGTCCTGCGAGTCCTCGCCTTCCGCTTCGCTATCGACAGCTTCCGCGGCCTGAGCGGCTGAACGGGACGAGACAAGGCGCGGCGTGCCGGCATAGGTTGCAGCTTCACCTATGGCGAGGCCATGCAGCTTGCGGGCTTCGGCCGAGGCCAGGAACTTGTGATCGATGACATGGTGATCGGTCACTCCGCGCCACAGACGCCTGAGCACATAATCGCCGTCCGCGCCAATCTCGCCAGTCCATTGCCCTTCCTCGTCACCGGCGTTGAGCCAGGCGGCCGCGCGAGCGATGGCCTCGGCCCGCTCGTCGGAAGCAAGTACGGGATCGAGCGAACCCGACAAGGCCAGGGCCTCGATGATAGCGGGATCGTAGCGCTTTGACACATAGGCCATCAGCGACCGCACCCGTCGCGCATGATCGGCAAGCGCTCGAAGATCCTCGCCGGAACGCACGCCTTCAGCGGTCTCGAGAACCATCAGGTTGACCCCGGCCTCGATCAGATACTCATCGAGCGCGAGATCATCCTTCAGATAGACTTCCGATCGCCCCTTCGCGACTTTGTAGAGCGGCGGCTGGGCGATGTAGAGGTGGCCGCGCTCGATGATCTCCGGCATCTGCCGATAGAAAAAGGTCAGCAGCAGGGTCCGGATGTGCGCGCCGTCCACGTCGGCGTCAGTCATGATGATGATCTTGTGATAGCGAAGCTTGTCGATGTTGAAATCGTCGCGCCCGATCCCGGTCCCAAGCGCCTGGATCAGGGTCCCGACCTCCTTCGATCCGAGCATCCGATCGAAACGCGCCCGTTCGACATTGAGAATCTTGCCCTTGAGCGGAAGGATCGCCTGGACCTCGCGATTGCGACCCTGCTTGGCGGATCCGCCGGCGCTGTCTCCCTCGACCAGGAACAGTTCGGAACGAGCAGGGTCCCGCTCCTGGCAGTCGGCCAGCTTGCCTGGCAGTGAAGAGACCCCGAGCACGGACTTGCGGCTGGCTTCGCGAGCCTTTCGAGCGGCCTCCCTGGCGGCAGCTGCATCGATGATCTTCTGGATGATGGTCCGGGCATGGCCGGGATTTTCCTCCAGCCATTCCGACATCTTGTCGGCCATCAAACTTTCCAGCGGTTGCCTGACCTCGGAGCTGACGAGCTTGTCCTTCGTCTGCGAGCCGAATTTCGGGTCCGGCAGCTTGACCGAGACGATCGCGGTGAGGCCTTCGCGCATGTCGTCGCCGGTCAGGCTGACCTTCTCCCGCTTCATCATGCCGGACTTGTCGGCATAATTGTTCAGGGTCCGGGTCAGTGCAGCCCGGAAGGCGGCGAGGTGGGTGCCACCGTCACGCTGAGGGATATTGTTGGTGAAGCAGAGAACCTGTTCGTAATAGCTGTCATTCCACTCCAGCGCCACTTCGATGGCGACATTGTCTCTCTGTCCGGTGACCGAGATCGGATCCGGGATCAAAGGGCTCTTCGCTCGATCCAGCCAGCGAACGAAGGCGCCGATGCCTCCCTCATAATAGAGCTCGACGCTCTTCTCCTCCTCGTGACGGGCATCGGTCAGGATCAGCCGGACGCCGCTGTTCAGGAAGGCAAGTTCGCGAAAGCGATGCTCAAGAGTGTCGAAGTTGAACTCCGTGATCTTGAACGTGTCAGGCGAAGGAAGGAAGGTGACCCTTGTTCCCTTCTTTCCCGGAGGCGACTCGCCGACCACTTTCAGCGGGGCTTCGGCATCGCCATGGCGAAAGCGCATCCAATGCTCCTTGCCGTCACGCCAGATCGTCAGCTCGAGCAATTCCGACAAGGCGTTGACGACGCTGACTCCGACGCCGTGAAGGCCGCCAGACACCTTGTAGGCATTGTCGTCCGACGTATTCTCGAATTTCCCGCCCGCATGGAGCTGGGTCATGATCACTTCGGCTGCCGACACGCCCTCTTCGGAATGGATTCCCACCGGGATTCCGCGGCCATTGTCCTCGACCGAGCAGGACCCGTCAGGATTGAGCGTGATCAGGATCCGGTCGCAATGGCCGGCGAGCGCCTCGTCGATGGCATTGTCGGACACTTCGAAAACCATGTGGTGAAGACCGGAGCCGTCGTCGGTATCGCCAATATACATTCCGGGCCGTTTGCGGACCGCATCGAGGCCTTTCAGCACCTTGATGGATTCGGCGCCGTAGCTGTTTTCATTCTGAGGAGATGCCATAGGCCGGATATAGTGTCTGAAGCCGCGAAACCCAAGGGAAAAGGGCGGGTTTTCAGGGCTTGGTCACGTGCCCTTCGGCAATGCAGAACCAGCTCGCTTCGGTACCGATTCCGGCGAACAGATCGGCGTCCGTTCCGGTCATCCAAACCTGGCTTTCCAGCCCCTGGAGGCGATCGAACAGGGCTTCCCGGCGCGAGCGGTCGAGATGGGCGGCAATTTCGTCGAGCAGGAGGATCGGGGCCCGGTCAGTCCGGGCAGCGACGAGCTCGGAATGGGCAAGGACGAGGCCGATCAGCAACGCCTTCTGCTCACCCGTCGAGCAAAGCGCCGCTGGCTGGTCCTTGCCGATATGAGTGACTTCAAGGTCGGTGCGATGAGGCCCGACCAGGCATCGCCCAGCCGCCGAATCCGCCCCGCGGCTCTTGCGCAGTGCCTCGGCCAGTTCGGCGCCGCCTCCCGGCGGCATCCGCCAACCGGCCAGCTCCAGGCCAGCGCTGGGGAATGGGCCTTCCGACTGGCCTTCGATCCTCTCCGCCAGTGCGGCCACCGTCCGGTGCCGATATTGCGCGATACGGTAGCCATGATCGGCCATCTGGGTCTCGAGCGCAGCAAGCCATTCCGGGGCGGCCTGGGCTTCGTCCGCAAGCAGCTTGTTGCGCGAGCGCATTGCAGCCTCATAGCGCGATACGTTCGCTGCATGGTCGGGGTGAAGGGCGAGGACGAATCGATCCAGAAACCGCCGGCGCGCCGAAGCCGTTTCGACGAAGAGCCGGTCCATCGCCGGTGTCAGCCAGAGCACGGAGAGCCATTCGGACAGGCTCGTTGCCGAAGCGGCGACCCCGTTGACCCGAACCTGGCGGCGGTCCGGGGCCGATGGAAGGGTCCCGGTACCGATATCGATCCGGGCCGCTTTCGCCGCAACCGCAAAGCCTCCGGCCCCGCCACGGCGGGCCATTTCGGCCAGGCTCGCTGCTCTCAGTCCCCGGCCTGGCACCAGCAGCGACACGGCTTCCAGCAGGTTCGTCTTCCCGGCGCCATTGTCGCCGGTGAGAATGACGAAACCCGGCCCGGGGGCCAGCAGGGCTTCGGGGTAGGAGCGGAAGTCCACCAATGAGAGGCGCGAAACATGCACGGCCCTGCTCTAGAGCGGGGGCAAGCCGAATGAAAAGCTCCAAGGACGACGCCGAGACCTGCCTCGACGAAGTCTACCGGCTTTCCACCGCGCGCCCGCCCGGTTAGTCGAGCCGGATGGGCGGAAGGGATCGAATGATCGAGCCGATCGAAGTTTCGGGAAACCGGCTGACCCTGCTCACGGAGGGGCCGCAGCGGCTCGACGCCCTTATAGCGCTGATCGACGGGGCACAGGAATCGCTTCGGATTCTTTATTATATCTGGCTCAACGACGAGTCCGGACGGCGTGTTCGCGACGCGCTTGCAGCGGCTGCACGACGCGGAGTGGAAGTGTCCATGCTCCTCGATGGCTTTGGAGCTTCGGCAGCGAGCCCGGCCTTTTTCCGGCCGCTTGACGAGACCGGGGCGCGGTTCTGCCGATTCGTTCCGCGCTGGGGGCGGCGCTATCTCCTTCGCAATCATCAGAAGCTGGCGCTGGCCGATGGCCGCAAGGCCATCGTCGGGGGCTTCAACATCGGCGACGAATATTTCGGGACGGTGGAATCCGGTGCCTGGCGGGACCTTGGCCTCGAAGTGGAAGGGCCGAGCGTCAGATGCCTGGCCGGCTATTTCGACGCGATTTTCGCCTGGGCCGAGGATGAAGGCGCCTCGATCCGGGCGCTGCGCAAGTTGCTGAGCCAGCACAGTGTTCAGCATGATCGACTTCACTGGCTCTTCGGTGGCCCGACGAGGCGGTTGAGCCCGTGGGCCCGATCCGTCAAGCGTGACATGCTCCGGGCCTTTCGGGTCGACATGGTCATGGCCTATTTCGTTCCCAGCCTGTCGATGCTTCGGCGTCTCTACAGGGTCGCGCGACGGGGGCGGGTCAGGCTTGTGACGGCCGGCAAATCCGACCTTCTGACCACCTTGTGGGCGGCCCGGTTCTCATATTGGCGAGCGCTGAAACGCGGGGTCGAGATATACGAATATCAGCCGACCAAGCTTCATACGAAGCTGATCCGGGTCGACGATGTCGTCCATATAGGATCCGCCAATTTCGATCTTCGAAGCCTCTACCTCAATCTGGAGATGATGCTGAGGGTCGACGATCCGGCTTTTGCAACCATGATCGGTCGGTTCATCGAAGGCGAAGTCGCCGACAGCCAGCGAATCCTGCCCGAGGCGCATCGTTCCAACATGACCTTGTGGAACCGCCTGCGCTGGGGTCTCGGCTTTTTCATCATGGCGACCGCGGACTATAATCTGGCCCGGCGGATCAATTTCGGCCGAAGGCTCGGACCGTAGGCGCCGGCCTGAACGGCTCGTGCTTCAGTCGCGATAGGCCCAGAAGAGCTGGGCGGGCGGGATGTTGATCCATTCGAAGCCCCGTTCGACCCGGTCGAAATGGGGGACCAGGAAATCGCGAACCTTGGGCGAGAACTGGTAGACGAGAAAGCACCCGCCGGGTCGAAGCGCAGCCGCAGTTTCCTGCGCGATCCTGGGTCCGATGCCCTCGGGCAAGGTAGAAAAAGGAAGGCCGGAGAGGATGTAATCGGCCTGCTCGAAGCCGCAATCGGCGATGATCTGGCCGACATCGGCGGCAGATCCCGTGACCGCGAACAATCGGCTGTCGGCGAATTTGCGCCGAAGGTACTGAGTGAAATCCGCGTTGGTATCGATCGCGATCAAGGTGGCTTCCGGCCCCATCCGCTCGAGCACATGCTCGGTGAAGGTTCCAACACCGGGGCCATATTCGACGAAGAGCCGGCAATTGGCCCAATCGACCGGATCGAGCATCTTGTCGATCAGGGCCTTGGATGACGGGATTACTGATCCCACCATCACCGGATGCTTGATGAACCCGCGAAGGAACTGCCAGAGCGGCCCGCCTGCGCGGCGCGAGAACCGTTCTTCCCTGCGCGCTTCATTCCACGATGCCGACATCTGCCTGTTCCACTCATCCTTGGAAAGCAGGTGCGTTGGCAAATCGCGGCTGCGATGGCAAGGCCGCACGCGGTGCCTGAACACCTTCCGTTGTCCCTTCACAACCCGATGACGGCCGTAAGGCTCCATCAAACACGGAGGATTTTCCGTATCTTGCCCTCTGAGAAGCGAATTTCATGAACGGCTTCGGCCTCGCTCGCGAACGATTCGCGTTGCTTTTCTGTGTCATGCTCGTCGCGGCCGCGGGCAATACGGCGATGCAATCGCTCCTCCCTGCGATCGGTCGCGAACTGGAGGTGGCCGACATCTGGGTAGCGATCGCCTTCAGCCTTTCGGCGATCGTCTGGGTCGTGATGGCACCGGTCTGGGCTCACCGAGCCGACCGGCGAGGCCGTCGGGCACTGATGAGGCTTGGCCTCTATGGCTTCATCCTTTCGATGCTGATCTGCGGTGTGGCGCTTGCGGTGGGGCTTGCCGGCTATGCGGGCGGGATGGTCGTCTTCACCGTCTTCATGCTCGGCCGGACCGTCTATGGAGCCTTCGGATCAGCCTCGCCCCCTGCAGTCCAGGCCTATATCGCCGCTCGGACCGACGGCAATGATCGAACCAACGCCCTTTCGGCGATCGCCTCGTCCTTCGGCCTCGGCACGATCATCGGGCCGGCCATTGCGCCGCTCTTCATCTTCGCTCCGCTCGGCCTTTCGGCGCCCCTTTTCGCTTTCGCCCTCATTGGCACAATCGTCCTCGCCTGGCTCAAATTGCGCCTTCCGGACGACACGCCGCGGCAGGATGCGAAGGGACGAATCGTCGCCTACCCGTCGATCGGCGGTCCGAGTGCCTCGCTGAACACCCAGGACGAAGTGCCGGTCAAGCTGAGCTGGCGCGACCCGCGCGTTCTTCCCTGGCATCTGATCGGCGCCATTGGTGGCCACGGCCACGCGATATTGCTTGGAGTGATCGGCTTCTTCGTCATCGACCGGCTGGCCCTGCCGTTAACCGACGCCCAGCAATGGATCGCGATCGTCCTGATGGCCGGAGCGGCCGCCTCGCTGTTCGCTCAATGGTGGCTGATCCCGCAACTCGGATTGTCGCCCCGGCAGCTGGTGCTCTGGGGATCGCTGGTGGCTGCTGTCGGCTCGGCGATGACCGGAATGGCCGGCGGCGTCTATACCCTGACGATCGGCTTTGCCCTTGCGTCGCTGGGCTTCGGTCTGTTCAGGCCCGGTTTCACCAGCGGGGCCTCGCTGGCCGTGGGTCCGGACGAGCAGAACGAGGTCGCCGGCCAGGTCACTTCGGTGAACGGAGTTGCCTTCGTTGCCGGTCCAGCGGGCGGCGTTGCGCTTTATATGCTGAGCCTTCCGCTTCCCTTCATCCTCACCGCTTTGCTCATGGTCGCAATGGCCGTCTGGACAAAGTTTGGATTCACTCCTCCTTCTCGCTTCGAGGGCTGAGCATTCCAGGCTGGATGAAGCCGATTCCGCCGCTTCCCGCGCCTCGAGCGTCCTGCTTCAGATGGGCCTCGATCTGCTCATATTCCCGCTCCATTTCGGGAGTCACGGAGGCCCGCGTATCCTTCAGGGCTCGCTCGAACTCCGCCATCGTCACTTCCTTGGCCTCGATCGAATCACGAAGAGCGAAGAGGCCGGCCCGCCTGACCAGGTCTTCCAGATCGGCGCCGGTAAATCGCTCGGTTCGCCGTGCAAGGTCACCCAGATCGACATCCGTCGAGAGCGGCATCGTCTTGGTGTGAATCCCCAATATGTGCTCGCGCCCGGCCAGATCGGGGACGGAGACGTAGATCAGTTCGTCGAAGCGGCCTGGTCGAAGCAGCGCCGGGTCGATCAGATTGGGCCGGTTGGTCGCACCGATCACGACGACCGACTGAAGTTCCTCAAGGCCATCCATTTCGGAGAGGATCGTGTTGACCACCCGTTCCGTCACTTGCGGCTCGCCGAGGCCACCGCCGCGGGCCGGCACAAGGCTGTCCAACTCATCGATGAAAATGACGGTTGGAGCCACCTGACGGGCGCGCGAGAACAAGCGGGCGATCTGCTGCTCGGATTCGCCATACCATTTGGACAGCAGATCGGATGACTTGGTGGCGATGAAATTGGCTTCCGCCTCGCGGGCCGTGGCCTTGGCGAGCAGGGTCTTGCCGGTCCCCGGAGGTCCATAGAGGAGGAAGCCCTTGGCGGGGCGGATTCCTAGCCGGCGAAACGCCCCGGGATGCTTGAGCGGAAGCTCCACGCCTTCGCGAAGGCGCTCGCGAGCGTCGTCGACCCCGCCGACGTCGTCCCAGCCGACATCCGGCATCTGGACCATCACTTCGCGCATTGCCGAAGGCTGCACCCGCTTGAGCGCTTCGGCGAAATCGTTCGAATTGACGGAGAGATTGTCCAGCACCTCCGGCGGAATGGTTCCTTCCTCCAGGTTCAGTTGAGGCATGATCTCACGCACCGCCTCGATCGCTGCCTCGCGGACCAGGGCTGCAAGATCGGCTCCGACGAACCCGTATGTCTGTCGTGCGAGCGACTTGAGATCGACGCCATCGGCGAGCGGCATCCCGCGAGTGTGGATTCCGAGGATTTCCCGCCGTCCATGTTCGTCAGGAACGCCAATCACGATCTCGCGGTCGAACCGGCCCGGGCGACGAAGCGCTTCGTCCAGCGCTTCGGGTCGATTGGTGGCGGCGATGACAACCAGATTCTGGCGGGGTTCGAGCCCGTCGAGCAGGGTAAGGAGCTGGGCGACCAGACGTTTCTCCGTTTCCCCGGTGACCTGTCCACGCTTGGGCGCGATGGAATCGATCTCGTCGATGAAGACGATCGATGGCGAGGATTTCGCAGCCTCCTCGAACAACTCGCGAAGCCGTTTTTCGCTTTCACCATAAGCAGAGCCCATGATCTCCGGCCCGGCAATGTGAAAGAAGCTGGCATCGCTTTCGTTGGCGACGGCGCGGGCGAGCCGGGTTTTGCCGGTTCCAGGCGGGCCGTGGAGGAGAACGCCCTTGGGCGGGTCGACCCCGAGCCGTTCAAAGATTTCCGGGTAACGAAGCGGCAATTCCACCATCTCGCGAAGCTGGTCGATTGTCGCACCCATGCCGCCGAGATCGTCATAGGTGACATCGGCGCGCCGGGTCTCCTTGGCTTCGGTATATTCGGGCCTGAGCTCGATCTCCGTATTGGCATCGATATGGACGATGCCCTTGGGAGCGGTCGAGACGACGAGAAGCCGGATTTCCTGGAGCGAGAAGGCGGGCGCCGAAAGCATCTGTCGAAGCTCCGGCGGGATGTCGCCGCGGACGATCTGCTGCTGGCCGGTCGTGGCGACGATATCGCCCGCCGTCAGCGGCTTCATGCCGAAGCTTCTCTTCAGCGCATGAGCAGAACCGTGAAGCCGCAAATTTTTCTGCGCCGGGGCGAAAATCACACGCTGGGCCGGCTTTGTTTCAGCCTTCCGGATCTCGACGAAATCGCCCGATCCAATTTCGGCATTGGCACGCTGGAGCCCGTCGAGCCGAATGATGGCGAGTCCCTCATCCTCACCATAAGGGCCGACGACCCGGGCGGGAGTCGACCTCTTGCCAATCAATTCGATGACGTCGCCTTCCGCAACCCCCAGTTCCGCCATCATTGCCCGCGGCAAGCGGGCAATGCCACGGCCGCTGTCTTCCGGCCGCATCGTTGCGACCTGAAGCCGCCTGGGTTTGCGTTCTTCGTCAGCCATCGCTCATCCGCCTTGTTGAAAGCCCCACATAGGGACCCACAACGGCTGGTCAAAGCC
>CAYOJN010000018.1:0-18572 GCA_964404245.1 uncultured Sphingosinicella sp.
TGATGCCCAGCTTCGTCAATATCGGCGCCCATGTCGGGGAATCGGCGATGATCGATACCTGGGCCACGGTCGGAAGCTGTGCGCAGATCGGCCGCAACGTCCATATATCCGGGGGCGCAGGAATCGGGGGCGTGCTCGAGCCGCTTCAGGCCGGCCCGGTGATCATCGAGGATGATTGCTTCATCGGCGCCCGGTCCGAAGTCGCAGAAGGGGTCGTGGTCGAAAAGGGCGCGGTGCTGTCGATGGGTGTGTTCATCGGCGCATCGACGAAAATCGTCGACCGAGCGTCCGGCGAAATCTTCATCGGCCGGGTTCCAAGCTATGCGGTTGTCGTCCCCGGAACTCTTCCGGCGCCGGACGGTAGCCCAGGCCTGGCCTGTGCAGTGATCGTAAAGCGGGTCGACGCGCGAACACGTTCAAAGACCGCGATCAACGAACTGCTTCGGGACTAGCCCGTTTCGGCCTGAGCGATCAGACGAGCCGATTCCTCGCTCTTCCAGTCGGCAAGGCCGGTCATTCGCCAGACTTCCAGGCCATCCGAGTCGTAGAGGATCGTGGTCGGCAGGGTGCTCGCGCCAAGCTCGGTCATGAAGCGCATCTCGCCATCGACCCAGGGTTCAAGCTCGGTGAAACCGTGGGTCTGGAAAAAAGTCGCAACCTTGTCGTGCCCGCCGAAGTCCTGGCTGATCGCAACGACGGCGAGTGAATCGCCTTCCCGCTTTGCCAGAGCATCGAGCGAGGGCATTTCCACGACGCAGGGCGCGCACCAGGTCGCCCACAAGTTCACCAGAAGGGGGCGCCCTCGAAAATCGGCAAGACTGGCCGACCGGCCGTCCAAATCTTCGAACGGGATCCCGGGCGCCGGAGATCCCGCCTTCGAACGATCTATCCGGCCCGCCGGAAAGGCGGTTGCCTCGGCACTGGAAGGAACACGGCTCTCGACCCCGGCATCGCCTTGCGGGATTTCGGCCTTTTCCCTATCGCATCCGGCCAGCATCAGGCCGAGGATTAGGCCAGGGAGACACAAGATCGTCAGCCGCAAGGATCAAGACTCCAACGCCATGTGGGGCGGGCGGTTCGCCGATGGGCCCTCCGCCCTCATGCGCGAGATAAATGCCTCGATCCCCTTCGACAAGCGACTCTGGCGCCAGGACATTGCCGCGTCGAGAGCCCATGTCGCGATGCTTGCAGAGCGGGGCATCATTCCTCAGGCCGACGCCGATGCGATTGAGGAAGGACTGGACCGGATCGAGGACGAATATTCGGTCTCGGGCGTGAAGGAGGATATCGCGCTCGAGGACATTCACATGCATGTCGAGCATCGTCTCGCCGAGCTGATCGGTCCCTCGGCCGGGCGCCTTCATACCGCTCGCTCGCGCAACGACCAGGTGGCCACGGATTTCAGGCTCTGGGTGAGGGATTCGATCGACGAAGTGGATGGCGCCATAAGGGCGCTTCAGGTCGCCCTCGTCGCTCGCGCCGAAGACCATGTCGAGACGGTGATGCCCGGCTTCACTCACCTGCAGGTGGCTCAGCCGGTAACTCTCGGCCATCATCTGCTCGCTTATTACGAGATGCTCCGGCGCGACCGGTCGCGCTTTGCCGATGCCCGCAAGCGGCTCAACCAGTGTCCCCTGGGTTCTGCGGCCCTTGCCGGAACCAGCTTCCCGATCGACCGGCAGGCGGTCGCGCTGGCGCTGGGTTTCGATTGTCCCACGGCCAATTCTCTCGATTCCGTTTCCGACCGCGATTTCGCTATCGATTATCTGATGGCCGCTTCGCAATGTGCGTTGCACCTGTCGCGTCTGGCTGAGGAGTTCGTCCTCTGGGCGAGTCAGCCTTTCGGCTTTCTCACCCTTTCGGACAGCTTCTCGACCGGATCGTCGATCATGCCCCAGAAGCGCAATCCCGACGCCGCCGAACTCGTTCGCGGCCATTGCGGCCGGATCGTCGGCGCAATGCTTGCGCTGGTCACCGTCATGAAGGGCCTTCCACTCGCTTATTCCAAGGACATGCAGGACGACAAACCGCCGGTGTTCGAGGCCCATGACCTGCTCATCCTGTCGCTGGCAGCAATGGCTGGAATGGTGGAAACGTGCCGGTTCGAGGCAAAGCGGATGCGCCAGGCAGCAGCGTCCGGCCATCCGACGGCGACCGACCTCGCCGACTGGCTGGTGAGAGAGGCCGGGATTCCTTTCCGTGAGGCGCATCACATCACCGGTCGGGTCGTCCGGATCGCCGATGAGCAGGAGCGCGCGCTCTGGGACCTTCCGCTCGAAGCGCTTCGGGAAATCGATTCTCGGATCGGCGAGTCGGTTTTCGAAGTTCTTTCGCTCGACGCCTCGGTACGGAGCCGAAGCAGCCATGGCGGCACCGCGCCGTCGGCCGTAAAGCGAAGGGTGGAAGCGGCAAAGAAAGCCTTGGAGGCGAGCGAGTGAAGCGTTTCTTCCTGTCGATCGGGCTTCTCGCCCTCGGGTCCTGCGGTCTTCGTGAGCCGCTCGAGCCGCCTCCGGGGCAGCCGGCGCCGCCAGTATCCGCTCAGGCAAGTGAACCGCTCACGACCGAGCAGATGCTGAACCCGATCCCGATTGCCCGACCGGAGCGGGTAGATGAGCTTCTTCGTCGCTCCGAGGAGCGGCCGGACGATCGTTTCGACCTGCCGCCCGGTGACGTCCCGGTGCCTGGAGCTCCCAACCCTGATATCGAGGACGATGATCCCGAATGAAACCAGTACGAAAGGCCGTTTTCCCGGTTGCCGGCCTAGGCACCCGATTCCTTCCGGCGACCAAGGCCATCCCAAAGGAGATGCTGACGGTCGTTGATCGACCGCTGATCCAATATGCGGTGGACGAGGCCAGAGAGGCCGGGATCGAGCAGATGATCTTCGTCACCGGTCGAGGCAAGGATGCGCTCGAAGACCATTTCGATATCGCTTACGAACTGGAATCGGTGATGGAAGGGCGCGGCAAGTCACTCGACCCGCTCGAGATGACACGAATGCCGCCCGGTTCGGTCGTCTCGGTTCGGCAGCAATCGCCGCTCGGGCTGGGCCATGCCGTCTGGTGCGCACGCGAGATTGTTGGCGATGAGCCCTTTGCAGTGCTGCTTCCAGACGATCTGATGGTCGGCCGGCCAGGTTGCCTTGCCCAGATGGTCGAGGCTTACCAGAAGGTCGGCGGAAACATCATCTGCGCCCAGGAAGTGCCGAAGGAGCGGACGGCCAGCTACGGGATCATCACCCCTGGCAGCCGCGATGGCCGGCTGACCGAAGTCCGCGGCCTCGTCGAAAAGCCGAAGCCCGAGGAGGCGCCGTCGACCCTTGCCGTCGTCGGGCGTTACATTCTTCAGCCCGAAGTGATGAATGTGCTCCAGAACCAGGGGCGGGGGGCAGGTGGCGAAATCCAGCTGACCGATGCCTTAGCTTCACTGATCGGCAGCCAGCCCTTCCACGGTCTCACTTTCGAAGGCGAGCGCCACGATTGCGGCGACAAGACCGGCTTCGTCATCGCCAATCTTGCAATGGCGATGACGCACGAGGATGTCGCCCCGACAGTGAGGGCGTTCCTTGCCCGCCTGTGAGCGGGTCGGCTCAAGGATCCTGCTTCCTTTGCCAGCGGCCACTCGGACGGCGGGTCGAGTGGCACCATCGGGTACCGAAGAGCCGGGGTGGGCAGGAAACCGTCCCGGTTCATCCGATCTGTCATCGCACCATCCATTCAACGATCGACAACAAGGCGCTGGAGCGCAGCCATTCCGATCCTGGTGCGCTGCGGGCGCATCCCGAAATCGCGAAGTTCCTGGAGTGGATCCGTGACAAGGAGCCCGATTTCCACGCCCCGACCCGGCGCCGCAAAAGTCGCTGAGCTCGACCTCAGGCTTCCAGTTCGACGTCCCAGTAGAGGTAGTCGCGCCAGCTCTCGTGGAGATAATAAGGGGGGAAACGCCGGCCATGTTCCTGAAGCTGCCAGCTGGTCGGCCGATAGGGCTGGCGCTGAAGATGCATGTGCGCCTGACGAGGCGTTCTACCGCCCTTGCGCAGGTTGCACGGCGCGCAGGCGGTGGCGACATTTTCCCAGGTCGTTCTACCTCCCTGAGCCCGCGGAACGACATGGTCGAACGTCAGCTCGGCTGGCGATCCGCAATATTGGCAGGAAAAACGGTCGCGAAGAAAGAGGTTGAACCGGGTGAAGGCGGGATGCTCGCTCGGGCGGACATATTGCCGAAGGGCAATGACACTCGGAAGGCTCATTTCGAAGCTGGGGCTATGCACCTTGCGTTGATAGAGGGCGACGATGTCGACCCGCTCGAGGAACACGGCCTTGACTGCCGTTTGCCACGGCCACAGGCTGAGCGGGTAGTAGCTGAGCGGCGTATAATCAGCGTTCAGCACCAGCGCCGGGCAACTTTCGGGATGCCTGAGGAGATCGGGATGATGCAAGGTTCAAAGGCTCCCATTTCCTGGAGAAGCCTCCCGAAATGCCGCCCCCGAACCTGTCGCACTCAGACCAAGGAAGAAAACAGTCGGACCGGCCGGATTCTCCTGTTCGATCACGTTATTGCTTCCAGACGTGACGAAGTCATGACACCATGAACGGCGACTTTCGGTCAAGCGCTGAATGCAAGTCGTAACCCGCTTCGCTCCAAGCCCAACCGGAAAGCTTCATCTCGGCCACGCCTGGTCCGCGCTTCAGGCCCATGATTTCGCCCGGGCGCGAAACGGTGCCTTCCTGCTCAGGATCGAGGATATCGATCCGGGCCGTGCCCGTCCCGAACATGTCGATTCCATCATCGAGGATCTGTTGTGGCTCGGCCTTCAATGGGATGGGGAGATTGCCTATCAGTCGGAACGGCTGGACCTGTATGCCGACGCGCTCGAGCAGCTGAGGCGCGACGATCTCGTCTATCCCTGCTTTTGTACTCGCGCCGAAGCGGCCGCAGAAATTGCGGCGAGCGCATCGGCGCCACACGGTCCGGATGGACCAGTCTATCCCGGCACCTGTCGAAGATTGTCGGCGACCGAGCGGACGTCCCGATCGAAGGCTCGCCCGCATGCCTGGCGCCTCGACATGGTTCGCGCGTGCGCTCAGGCAGGCCCGCTCCACTGGTATGAGGGCGACCGCCTGGTGCCGGCATCACCCGAAACCTTTGGGGATGTGGTGATCGCCCGCAAGGACGCTCCGGCCAGCTACCATCTGGCGGTCACGATCGACGATTCCACGCAGGGCGTCAGCGATGTGGTCCGCGGCGCCGACCTTCGATCATCGACTCATGTCCATCGGCTTCTTCAGGCGCTTCTCGGCCTGCGCTCGCCGGTCTATCACCACCATCCTCTGCTCCTCGACCTCGACGGTCGGCGGCTAGCCAAGCGTCACGCCGCGCCAGGCCTTAATGATCTTCGCGAGGCGGGCCATGACCCCGCGGAGCTCGTCAAATCGCTTCGAAGCAGGGAAATGCCGGCTGGATATATTCTCGACGAAGCCTAAATGGACGGATGCAGACCCTCCTTGTCATCCTTCTCGTTCTTGCTGCCGGTGCGACCCTTTACGTCCTGATCAGGGGGGTGATCGGGATGGCTCAACAGAAGGACATTAGCGGCCGGCGCTCGCAGGAGCTGATGCAGAAAAGGGTCATGTTCCAGGCGGTGGCGATCCTGATTGCCGTCCTCCTGATTCTTCTTGCAGGCAGCGGCTGAACCGGGCCGTGGTCAAGCTCAACAAGATCTACACCCGCACCGGCGATTCCGGGGACATGGGCCTTGCAGACGGCAGCCGGGTTTCGAAGGCCAATCCGCGCAGCCAGGCCGTCGGCGATGTCGACGAGGCCAATTGTGCCATCGGCATCGCCTTGCTTCATGTTGAAGATCCGGAGGCTCGAGCGAAGCTTCTGCGGGTTCAGAACGAATTGTTCGACCTGGGCGCCGATATTGCCACTCCGGGCGACGATTTCGAGCCGAGCGATAGGGTTCTGCGGATCATCCAGCCGCAGATCGACCGCCTGGAAGCCGAGATCGACAGCATGAATTCCACGCTGTCACCGCTTCGGAGCTTCATTCTTCCCGGTGGTGGCAGCGGGTCGGCCCATCTTCATATTGCCCGAACAGTCGTCAGGCGCGCCGAGCGCTCGGCCGTTGCGGCCGCATTGCTCATGCCGATCAATCCACTCGCCCTTGCCTATCTGAACCGCCTGTCCGACCATTTGTTCGTCATGGCCCGGTTCATCGCTGCAGGCCATGGCGGCGACACGTTATGGGAGCCCGGAGCGACTCGCTCTCGCTAACCAGCCCGAATTGGCTGTATAAGCGGCGCGGATGGCTACCCGCTCAGATGCTCCACCGGTCGATCGGCTCCAGCAGGCCTATCGTACGACCAGGCAGCTCAGTCTCGATATCACCGCGCCGCTTTCCGATGCCGATGCCACGATCCAGCCAATGGAAGAGGCGTCGCCGGCAAAGTGGCATCTGGGCCATACGACCTGGTTCTTGGAAACCTTCGTTCTTCGCGAACACCTACCCGGCTTTGACCGCCACCGCGACGAATGGGCACCGCTCTTCAACTCCTATTATGAAGGAGAAGGCGAGCGCATGGCGCGCAACCGGCGAGGGATGTTGAGCCGGCCGACCCTGGCCGAGATCGTCGACTGGCGGCGTGCCGTCGATGACCGGATCCTCGCGGCCTTCCCGTCGCTGAGCCAGTCCGCGCTCCATCTTGTCGAACTCGGCCTCGCCCATGAGCAGCAGCACCAGGAGCTGATGCTGATGGACCTCCTCGCTGCCTTTGCGGCCAATCCGCTCCTGCCCTCGATCTGGGGAGACCAGCCCGTCCCGATGCTCGCCGAGCCTGCTCCGCTCGACTGGGTCGAAGGGCGTAGCGGGCCTGTATCGGTCGGCCACGACGGCGCAGGTTTTGCCTTCGATTGCGAAGGCCCGGTTCATCGTCACTTTCTCCATCCCCATGCATTGGCCAATCGCCTCGTCACCAATGGCGAATGGCTGAGCTTCATGTCGGATGGCGGCTATTCCAATCCGCTGCTCTGGCTTTCGGAGGGCTGGACCTGGGCCGTGTCGAACAGGGTAGAGGCGCCGCTTTACTGGAGTCGTTCCGACCAGGGCTGGAAGCGTTTCGGCCTCGACGGATCGAAGCCGATCGACCCGGCGGAGCCGGTCTGTCACATCTCTCATTATGAGGCCGACGCCTTCGCCCGCTGGGCCGGCGCACGCCTTCCGACCGAATTCGAATGGGAGGCTGCGGCGGCTGGTGCGGATGCCGAGGGCGGCAATCAACTCGACCGGGCCGGAGCGGTCCGACCAACCGGAGCAGGTGGCTGGTTCGGCGACGCCTGGTGCTGGACCGGCAGCGCCTTTCTCCCCTATCCCTGCTTCCGCCCGCTCGCGGGGGCAGCGGGCGAATATAATGGCAAGTTCATGTCTTCGCAGATGGTTCTTCGAGGCGGATGCTGTGCCACACCGCGCGGCCATCTGCGTTCAACCTACCGCAATTTCTATTATCCGCAGCAAAGATGGATGTTCGCCGGGCTCAGGCTGGCGAAGGACCTGGACAGGTGAAGGCGAAAGCTCAGCGGGCGGAAGCTGACCCGCAATTCCGAGCCGATGTCCTTGCCGGACTCAAGGCGCCGATCCCGGCCATTCCTGCCCGCTGGCTCTATGACAGACGGGGTTCTGAGCTGTTCGAAGCGATAACCCGGCTGCCGGAATATTATCCGACCCGCACCGAGACGGATCTGTTGAACCATATCAGCGCCGATCTTGCGGAAGAGATCGCTGCTGGTCAGGCCATTGTCGAATTCGGCTCCGGATCATCCGCCAAGACCCCGATCCTCCTTCATGCGCTTCAACCGTCGGCCTATGTTGCAATCGATATCAGCGGCGATTTTCTTCGCTCCTCCGCGAAAGCGCTGAAGGACCGCTTTCCAGCTCTTGTGATCCACCCGGTCGAAGCGGATTTCGCTCGCCCTCTGGCGATTCCAGCCGAGGTTGCGGGCCTTCCCAGGCTCGGCTTCTTTCCCGGATCGACGATCGGAAACTTCGTGCCCGAAAGCGCGGTCGACTTGCTCCGAACGATGAAATCGACGCTTGGCGCCGGTTCCCGGATGGTCATCGGCATCGACCGGATCAAGGACGTGGAAATCCTGCTCCGGGCCTATGACGACAGCGCGGGGCTCACGGCACAGTTCAACCTCAATCTTCTTCACCGCATCAATTCGGAGCTGGATGGCGACATTCCGGTCGAACATTTCCGGCACCGGGCGATCTGGAACGACGAGTTCAGTCGGATCGAAATGCACCTGGAAGCGCTTCGCGACCTTCGATTCACGGCCGCCGGGGCGGTCTTCGCCTTCAAGGCCGGGTCGACGATCCACACCGAGAACAGCCACAAATATGGCCATCGCGACAGCCGAATCCTGCTCCGAGCCGGTGGCTGGACCGTGGTCCGTGAATGGGCCGACGCCCGCGGCTATTTCTCGATCCTCCTCACCGAGGCCGAACCACCGAGATTCGCTCCCTGATCCAGGCGTTTTCCTCGCCCGCGCCGAAGCGGCGGCGCTTTCCGACGGCATTGCCCCTGTCCTGCAGCGCCGCTACAGGACTGGCGCGTCCGTCACCTTGGAGACTCCATGCTGCTCGCCCTCTTCCAGATCATCGACATGCTGCTCTGGCTCCTGACGATCATCATCATCGGCCAGGCCATATTGAGCTGGCTGGTGGCCTTCAACGTGATCAACACGCACAATGATTTCGTTCGTTCGCTGCTCTATGCGCTCGAACGGCTGACCGATCCGCTCTACCGGCCGATCCGGCGGGTATTGCCGGACTTCGGGGGCATCGATTTCTCGCCAATGGTGGTCCTGCTCATCCTTTTCGCCCTTCGCACACTGCTCGGCGGAGTGGCTGCGGACCTTGCCTTGTCGAGCTACTGAATCGATGGGCGCCGAGCGGATTGACGGAAAGGCTTTCGCCTCGACGCTCCGCGAGCGCGTCGCTGCCGAAGTGCCGCAATTCGTCGCCGTCTCCAGACGCAAACCTGGTCTGGCCGTGGTTCTGGTCGGTGAAGATCCGGCAAGCCAGGTCTATGTCCGGTCCAAGGGCAAGGCGACGGTTGCGGCCGGGATGGAAAGTTTCGAACACCGTCTCCCCGCCGACGTCGACGAAGGGGATCTTGTCGCCCTGGTCCGGAAGCTCAATGCCGACGAGCGAGTGGACGGGATCCTCGTCCAGCTGCCGCTTCCAGCCCATGTCGACGAGAAAAGGGTGATCGAGACGATCGATCCCGCCAAGGACGTGGATGGCTTCCACCCGCTCAATGCCGGCCGGCTGGCGATCGGCGACAAGGCACTGGTGCCGTGCACGCCGCTTGGATGCCTGATCCTGCTCAAGGATCGGCTGGGGGAGCTTTCCGGCCTGGAAGCGGTCGTGATCGGCCGTTCCAACATCGTCGGCAAGCCAATGGCCCAGTTGCTTCTCGGTGAGAATTGCACCGTCACCATCGCCCACAGCCGGACCCGAAATCTGGCCGAGGTGGTGAAGCGCGCCGACATCGTCGTTGCGGCGGTCGGTCGACCCGAGCTCGTCAAGGGAGGCTGGCTCAAGGAGGGCTCAACCGTCATCGACGTCGGGATCAACCGGGTGGATGGGCGACTGGTCGGGGATGTCCACTTTGAATCGGCGGCCGGGGTTGCTGGAGCCATCACTCCTGTACCGGGCGGCGTGGGGCCGATGACGATCGCGGTGCTTCTGCGCAACACTCTGGTCGCTGCGCATGCACGCGCAGGACTTGCCGAGCCGCAGGGACTGTGACCGAGCTTTTCGTTTCAGCACTGGTGACCTTCCTGGTGGTGATCGATCCCCCGGGCTGCGCACCGATCTTCGCAAGCCTGACCAGCGGCGCCAGTCCCGTTCACCGCCGATCAATGGCTATTCGCTCGGTTCTGATCGCTTCCGGGATCCTGCTCTTCTTCGGCCTTCTCGGCGAAGACCTGCTTCGGGCGCTGGGAATCTCGTTAAGCGCCTTTCGGATCGCCGGTGGGATCATGCTGTTCCTGATCGCCATCGACATGGTGTTCGAAAAGCGAACCGAGAGGCGGGAAAACCGGGCTCAGGAAGTGAATGCCAGCGAAGCGGAGGACGTTTCGGTCTTCCCGATGGCGATTCCGATGATTGCAGGACCAGGATCGATCGCTTCCGTCATGCTTCTGATGGCCCGGAGCGACGGCCTGAATGAATCACTACTCGTTCTTGGGGCCCTGGTAGCCACCCTTCTTCTGACCCTTCTGGCACTGCTGATGGCTGGGCCCTTGATGCGCCTTCTCGGGAACAAGATGGAGGCGATGATCACTCGTCTGCTCGGCGTTATCCTGGCTGCACTGGCGACCCAGTTCGTCGTCGACGGGATCGAACTCAGCTTCCGCTGACCACTCGCCACAGACGATAGGGGGAACCTTCCGGAAGCTCCACCGGGACCAGCCAGTCGGGCACCTGCCCCCGGACGAGCTGCGCATAGAATCCATTCGGCGCCTCGGACCGGTAGATGGTCGATTCCGAGAAGTTGGGGCAGATCAGAACATAATCCACCCGGTAGCGCTGGGCGGTCCGAAAGGCATTGGCGGGGTCGCCGCGCCAGGCGCGCATGACATCCAGGATCTGCTCGGCGTTGCGATGATAAGGGCCTGCAAGAGCATCGTGATGGGTGACGTTGATCAGCCTGGGGCCAAGATCGACAAATGTGAGGACGGTCCCTTTCGGCTGCCGGGCGACCGGCCTCAACGCCATCAAGGTGGGGCAGCGCGCATTGGCGAGGTTGACGGCGCGTCTTGCTTCCGGAACCTCGGCCGGGAACTGCTTGTCGAGAAAGCGGGTCGCAAGGCCTGAAACGAGAACGAAGACTGCGGCGGCACCCGCCAGCTTCAAGATCAGCCGATTCCGGTGGCCGAGCCAGAGGAGGACCTGCCAGACCAGAGCCGTCGCACCGATGATGGACAGGGTCTGGGCCGCTGGGGAGGCACGGGTCTGCCACAGCAACAGGGCAGCGGAAAGGAACGCGAGCGAGGCGATCGACGCCCAGGCGACGAGCGATCGGGGGCGCCGCCGGTTGAGCCACAGCATCAGGACGTAACCAACCAGCCCCGCAATCGGAAGTGTGACGATGGTTGCCGCGGTTCGAAAGCCGTGACGGTGAATCGGCATCGCTTCGCGGACCTTGCTCAGCCACAATCGTTGGAGCTCCTGGCTAGGTCCCTCGGGCCGGCCCAGACAGTCTGGCCAGACCAGGATGAAGGCGATGGCAAGGACGGCGCCGGCGACGGCAGCGGCACCAAGCCGGTAAGTCCATCGGGTGGCTGGCAGACAGGCGAGAAGGAAGGCGATCGCGCCCGCCATCACCATGGCCGACAGCCAGACCGGCGACAGGGCATCGCAAACCGGAACCCGATTAGCCTGCGACGCGAAGATCAGGAAGCCAAGCGAACAGCCACCGGCGAGGGCGAGGCCATAAGTTGCCGACCTTGGCGCCTCATCGCCGTCGATGATCCAGCGAAAAATCGTGATTCCGCCCGCAAGAGCGAGATAGGGCAGCATCTCGAGCCCGATCGTGAGGGAAAGCGAAGTCGCTATTCCAAGCGTCAATCCGCCTCGCCGGCGGTCGGGATCCGCAAGCCCGGCCACCGCCCAGGCAAGCATGGCCAGCTGCCAGCCATGATGGTCGAGTCTCAGCGGTCTCCACATGCCCATCGCCGAGCCGGCGAAGACGAGAAGGCCAAGGGCGATGAGATAGGCGCGCCCGTCGATCAGGCGCCGAGCAGTGAGGGACAGCGCCGTCATCGCCACCAGCATCGGCAGTAGCGGAGCAAGCGCAGCCGCCCACATCTCGGCCGCTCGGCCGCCCAGAAAGGGGGTGAGTAGAAGTTTCAGCCCAGCGAGCGGAAGGTCGACAAGCCTCGACCAGTGAATGTCGGCGCCGACGGGTGGATTGAGCCGATACTGACGAAGGTCGTACCAGTCCTGCCCCTGTAGCCAGGCGCGAACCTGAACCATCCTGAGATTGTCGTCGGTATCACCGAGGGCGAAGATCCGGATCACACCCCATCGATCGAAAAGCAGCCAGGCGCAGACGGCAAGCCAGGTCAGCAGCAGCCAGAGCCGCCATGGCCTGATCCATCGGTCGAACCGCTCCCGAATGGCTGTGGCGCTCATGCTTCTTTGCTTTTCAACCCCTTCAAGGCGCATTAGTCGCTCGGACCCAAAGGGCAAGCCAGGGCAGTCTCGGAACATGAAGCTGAACAGGAGTGACGGCGAGATATGGGGTCAGCTGGTGCGCTTCGGGCTCACCGGGATGCTCCTGACCGTGCTCGTCGCGGCAGGCTACTGGATTCTCGCGACCCCGTTCGGAGTCGAGCCGATGTTGTCGCTCACTCTGAATTTCATTCTCTTCACCGGCCTGGGCTATGTTCTGCATAGCCGGTTCAGTTTCCGCGGCCATGGTTCGCGCGACAACAGCCATGTGCGGACTCTCCGCTTCTTCACCGTGAACGGAATCGGTTTCGTCGCCAACCAATTCTTCGTCTGGCTACTGGTCAAGCAGCTGGGTGGGCCGACCTGGTGGCCGGTTCTTCCGATCCTGTTCGTAACTCCGCTGCTCACCTTCATGCTCAACCGCCGTTGGGTCTTCGCCTGATGGCGATCCGACCTACCCTTTCGATCATCGTTCCGGTCAAGGACGAGGAAGACGCGATCGGGCCATTCGTGGCCAGGGTCGCTCCAATCCTGGATCATATTCTGTCGCCGCCCGACAGCTGGGAGATCCTGTTCATCGATGATGGAAGCGAGGACCTGACTCTCGCCGCAATCCTCAAGGCGAACCAGGATGACCAGCGGGTTCGGGCGGTCTCCCTGTCCCGCAATTTCGGCAAGGAGGCGGCGCTGACCGCAGGCCTCGATCATGCCGATGGCGAGGCCGTCATCCCGATCGATGTCGACCTCCAGGACCCGCCGGAAGTGATCGGCGAAATGGTCGCCAAGTGGCGCGATGGTTTCGAAGTTGTCTATGGAGTCCGTAACGATCGCGAGAGCGACAGCCTGCCCAAGCGCCTGACCGCCGATCTCTATTACCGAGCCCACAATTATCTGTCGTCGGACAAGATTCCCGAACATGCCGGCGACTTCCGGCTTCTCGACCGCTCGGTCGTCGAGATCATCCGCAAAATGCCCGAGCGCAACCGTTTCATGAAGGGCCTGTTCGCCTGGTCAGGCTTTCGCCAGGCGGCGGTCGAATATCAGCGCGCGCCGCGATCGGTCGGCACAAGCAAGTTCCGCTACTGGAAATTATGGACTCTCGCGCTCGACGGAATCACCTCTGCCTCGACGATGCCGCTTCGGATCTGGTCCTATATCGGCCTGGTGATTGCCTTCTTCACCCTTCTCTACGCCGTCTGGGTGGTTGGGAAGACGATGTTCTTCGGAAGCGACGTCGCCGGCTATCCCTCGCTGATGGTGGCGATCCTCTTCTTCGGTGCTCTCCAACTCATCTCACTCGGTGTCCTCGGCGAATATGTCGGCCGGATCCTGATCGAGACCAAGCGCCGTCCCCTCTATGTGGTACGAAGCAAGATCGGCTTCGACGAAGAAGTGGAGGGCTGATGGAACGGGCTGTCTTCGACCGGATGGCAGAGCAGGATCAGGTCCATTGGTGGTATGTCGCTCGCCGGCAGATCCTGTCCGACCTCATCGAACGGGAAATCCGACTTCCGGCCGGTGCCCGCTTGCTCGAGATCGGCTGCGGCACGGGTCACAATCTCGATATGCTGCGCCGCTTCGGCCGCCTCGACGCGATCGAGCTGGATAGCGCCGCCCGGGCGATTGCGAGCCGCCGTCTTGGCCATTCAGTGGGGGATTCAGCGCTCCCCGAACTGCCCGGCGTCCCTCCAGGCCATTATCATCTGATCGCCCTGCTCGACGTTCTCGAACATGTCGATGGCGACGAAGCGGCGTTGAGAAGCATCGCGACGAAGCTCGCTCCGGGCGGCCGGATCCTCGTCACGGTGCCGGCCTATCAGTGGATGTGGAGCGCGCATGACGAGGCGCATCATCACAAGAGGCGCTATTCCCGAGCCAGCCTTCGAAAGACAGCCGAGGCTGCCGGATTGAAAGTGGACCGGATCGGCTATTTCAACAGCCTGCTTTTTCCATTGGCGGCGACGGTTCGACTGGCCGGCAAGATCGCCGGTCGGCGCGAAAGCGACGACAATGTTCCTCCGGCACCGCTGAACCGGCTGTTTCGATCCATTTTCGCTTTAGAGCGTCACCTTGTGGGACGGGTCTCGCTTCCTGCGGGCGTGTCGCTTTTCGCAATCTTCTCCACCCGATAGAGGCCGCTACGATCGCTTCGCCAGATCGGCTCCAGGTCCGTCGCAGCGGCAGGGTCGAACGCCGGAGGGTCGATCAGCCAGACATAGTCGAACGCGTCGCGCGGGAAGGTCGCAAGGGCAAGGCCGATCGGCCTCCACGACTCGCCGCCGCAGCGCCGCTCGGTGACAATCTGGCTGGGGTCGCGATTGAAGGGCCAGCCAGCCTGGTAGCGAACCTGGAGAAGCTGAGCGCCGGCCATCGTCCACTGATCGTTGGAGAAGGCATCGCGCCTGACGATTGCCAGGCCCGGAAGATGGAGCAGGCGCGACATGGCCCAGGGTTCGACACATGGCCGGCCGACGAAACTGACCATTCGGGCCCCTTCAGGCACATGGTTCAGTGCCTCAAGTTCGCGATCATAGCTTCGGTCATAGAGCGTCGTGCTGATCAGATTGCCACCGAGCCGGACTCCGACGAAGACGAGTGCAAGGATGGCCAGTCCTCGGACCAGCCTTTCCCCCGCATCCGCGGGAAATCGGATCGCAATCAGGCCGATGGCGAAGAGATAAGGCGCAAGCCGCATGTCGGCATAGGCCGAACCGAAGACGATCCTGGGCAGGAGAATGAAGACGATGGTGAGGAACAGGGCCGAGGCAGCGAGATTGCGGGAATATTCCATTCGCCTGAACATCAAGGCGGCGCAGAGCAGGCCGACAACGACCAGCAGGGATGCCTGATCGAAATACTCCCAGCGGTCGCGAAGGACCATTCGAACCCACCGAAACTTCGCCTCCATGTTGAACCAGTCGGCCGTGACCCCGGCGGCTTCGCTTCGCCAGGCGAGCACGAGGGCGACGGGCGGAGTCAGTGAAAGGCAGTGAATTCCCGACCGGACGGCCGAGGAGAGGAGGTTGTGGCCTCGGTCGAACTGGCGAACGAGCTCGGATGAGAAGGCCAGCACTCCAAGAGTGCCCCAGCCGAAGGCGTGGACCACCCACAAGCCGGCAGAAATCGGAACGAACAGAGCGGCTCGAAGCCAGACATGGCCGAGCCGGCCAAGTCGAAGCCAGTAGGCGAAGGCGACAAGCGCAAGCGCCATCGACAGGGAAAAATTGGCAAAGCCGAACAGGAAGGGAAAATTGTAGGAAAAGGGGATCGCGAAAAAGGCCGTCGGCGGAACCCGACCGTGGACTTCATAGGCGGTCCAGAGGAGCCCGGTAACGGTAAGGGGCGGAATCAGCAGGATGATCAGCTTCACAGCCGGCTCGAGCCCGATCATCGGTGCAAGTATCTCGATCAGGAGATCGATCCCGAGATTACCGATCAGCGACCATTCGAAGTCATAATAAAGCTGGAGGCTTTCCGATTCTTCGAGGCCGAGCTGAACCCGGTAGCGACCCATATGGCCGAGTAGATCGAGCAAGGGCGGAATGTCCGGCCACATTAACGGGACAGCGCTTGCGAGTACCAGGCCAGCGAGCAGCCAGGGATGCTCCCACCAGGGCCGTTTTTCTCCCCCAGTTCGTCGGAACTCGCCTTCCTGCATGCCCCCGATGCTCCGGCCACCCGTGCAAAGGCGTTGCCTTACACCGCGCTCGCCGATCCGGAAACAGGGGCTCGCCTGGACCGATCCTGGTCATCTGGCGGCGATGGGTTGCTCAGGCGGGGCGGGCCTGGCCGCACAGGCGATCCTATTCCGCGGCCAGATGCCAGGCCGGCGGCTCTTCGCTGTTCCGAAGCCGTTCTTCTTCTTCGACCATGGCGTCCCGGGTCATCGGGATCGCATCGCGCCGCTTCAGATACTGGATCTGCCAGTTGACCAGGCCGCCATAGCGGAAGGCGGCTTCGGCGCCGGCCAGATAGAATTGCCACATCCGGAAAAAGCGCTCGTCATAGAGCTGGACGATTTCATCGCGGGCGGCATTGGTGCGATGATACCATTGCTCGAGCGTGTGGGCATAATGGTAGCGCATCGCTTCGACGTCGGAGACGATGAAGCGGCTTTGTTCGGCCTGGGTGACCAGCTCCGACAAGGCCGGGATGTAGCCTCCCGGAAAGATATATTTACGGGTCCAGGCGTCGGTCGTTCCGGCCGGCGGTCCCATTCGCCCGCAGCAGTGGGAGAACATCACCCCGTCTTCCTTGAGCAGCCGGTGGGCGTGTTTGAAGAAGGTAGGATAATGCGGCGTCCCCAGATGCTCGATCAGGCCGACGCTGGTGATCCGGTCGAAAGTGCCCTGGACGTCGCGATAATCCAATAGTTCGAATTTCACCCGGTCGGAGACTCCGGCCGCCTGCGCTCGCTCCCTCGCGAAGGCGATCTGGTCGGGCGCAAGAGCGACACCGAGCACGTCCACGTCATAATGGCGGTTCAGGTAGAGCGCGAGCCCGCCCCAGCCGCAGCCGATATCAAGCACCTTCATTCCGGGCTTCAGATGAAGCTTGGCGGCAATGTGGGCCTTCTTGTCGAGCTGAGCCTTTTCAAGGCTGTTCGACGGGTCCCGGTAATAGGCCATCGTATATTGCCGGTCCTCGTCGAGGAACAGCTCGTAGAGGCGGCGGGTAAGATTGTAGGTATGCTCGGCGTTGCGCGCCGACCGGGTGCGCCAGTTGATCTGGTCGACCCGGCCGACCACCCCCGCCGCCGCTCGGCGAAGCAGGCCTTTGGGCCTCAGCGCGCCCGGTTTCTCCCACGGCGCATTGTAGCGGGCAAACAGCAGAAGATCGCGAATTTCGTGCGGTGGCTCGACCACCATTCGACCATCCATATAGGCTTCGCCGGCGCCCAGCCGGGGATCCCTGGCGATATGCATGGCAGCGCCGCGGTCGGTCAGCCGGACGGTGATCGGGCCATGGTCGGGATCACTCGATCCATAGCGATAGGTCCGTCCATTGTGATCGATGACGTTGAGCTCGCCGCGCTGAACCAGCTTGCGCAGCATTTTGTCGAGAAGCCACATGGACATTCGTTCATCCCCTGATCGTGGAGGCAATGAACATATCGGGAGCGACGGGGTCAAGTTTCGGGCGAAACGATCGTTAACGCCCCCGATCGAGACCGGAAAGATCAGCCGAGCGCGGCCTGTTTCTCTTCGGCGATCCGGTCGAGCTCAGCCCTGCTCTTCTTCTCGGCGGCGGATTTGAGCTGGCCGCAGGCAGCCATGATGTCGCGGCCACGGGGGCGGCGGATCGGAGCGGAAATCCCGGCCTCGAAGATGATTTCCGAAAAGCGCCGGATCCGTTCCTCGTCCGAACATTCATAAGGCGTCCCGGGCCACGGATTGAAGGGGATGAGGTTGACCTTGGCCGGCAGCCGGTACTGCCGGATCAACCGGACCAATTCGCGCGCATCCTCGTCGCTGTCATTCTTGTCCTTCAGCATCACATATTCGAACGTGATCCGACGGGCGTTGTTGGCGCCGGGATAGGCCGCGCAGGCGGCGAGCAGTTCGTCGATCCCATATTTGCGGTTGAGGGGCACGATCTCGTCGCGAACCTCCTTGTTCACCGCATGAAGCGAGACCGCAAGATTGACTCCGATCTCCTCGCCTGCGCGCGCCATCATCGGAACGACACCCGATGTGGAAAGCGTGATCCGCCGGCGCGAAAGGCCCAGCCCGTCGCCGTCCATGACGATCTTCAATGCATCGCGCACCTGCTCGAAATTGTAGAGCGGCTCGCCCATGCCCATCATAACGATATTCGACAGCATCCGGCCTTCAGGCTGGCTCGGCCACTCGCCGAGTGCATCTCTGGCGAGCATCACCTGGCCAACGATCTCACCCGAAGTGAGGTTGCGCACCAGGCGCATCGTTCCGGTATGACAGAAACGGCAATTGAGGGTGCAGCCGACCTGGCTCGAAACGCACAGCGTTCCTCGATCCGCATCGGGAATGAAGACCATTTCGAAATCATGGCCGTCGCGGGTCTTGAGCAGCCACTTGCGGGTGCCATCGGTGGACACCTGCTGAACCACGACTTCCGGACGGCCGACCACGAAGCGCTCGGCGAACCAGCCGCGCTGCGGCTTGGCGATGTCGCTCATCGAATCGAAGGTCGTTGCACCTCTGTTGTAGATCTGGTGCCAGAGTTGCTTGGAACGAAGCCTGGACTGTCGCTCGTCGAGGCCGGCCAGGTCGAGGGTGGCCCGAATAGCTTCGCGCGACAGCCCGACCAGATCGATACGCGCGGCGGCGTTCGCGACCTGAGGGCGCGGGAC
>CAYOJN010000019.1:0-18051 GCA_964404245.1 uncultured Sphingosinicella sp.
CCGTCGCCGTCTTCCGCGCCACCGGCCCGGCGATGAACCTCGCCGTCGCCATCTATATTGCCTACTGGTTCGGAATCGAGCTGACCCCGCTCCAGATGGCGCTTGGGGTAGCCGCCGCCGCGACGACGACGATGGGTGCTGCAGGCATTCCCGGCCAGGCCAGCTTCGTCACCTCGATCGCTCCGGTCTGCCTGGTGATGGGCGTTCCGATCGAGCCGCTTGCGCTCCTGATCGCCGTCGAAGTGATCCCCGACATCATCCGGACCCTGGGCAATGTCAGCATGGACGTTGCAACGACCGCTACGGTCTCGCGCCGGTCGGGAATGAACGAGGCCGAAGCCCGAAGCGAGCAGGACGAGATCCTGGACGGCGCCTGACCCGGACCGGCTGCAGGGCCGGAACGACTTCTCAAGGGCGCAAAGACTGCTACGTTCCGCTGGCCGAGTAAGCGTCCTCTCAGGCATTTCAGGAGAGCGATGATGAGCACACGCACTTTCGCCCTGGTCTTCGGGATCGTTTTCGTCGCCATCGGCATTGCCGGCTTTATCCCGGCCCTCGTCGAGCCGCTTCACCCGGGTCACCCGGAAACGATGGGAACCAACGGCCAGTTGTTCGGCCTCTTCCCGATCAACGAAGCCCACAATCTCGTCCATGCCCTGTTCGGGGTCTGGGGACTGGCCGCGTCACGATCGCTGGCGGCGTCAGTCACCTATGCCCGGTCGGTCGCGATCATCTATGCCTTACTGACGATCGCAGGATTCATTCCCGGCCTCGAGACCCTGTTCGGCCTGGTTCCCCTTTATGGCAACGACATCTGGCTTCACGCGATCCTGGTCCTGGTCAGCGCCTATTTCGGCTGGGTGAATCGCAATCCGGTTGCGGCCAGCCGCTGAGGCCCGCTTCGTCACGGCGGTGAAACTAGCACAATGGCGGCTGGTGCCTGGCGCCCGCCTCCGGTAAAAGGTGAGCATGATCCGTCAACTTCGTGCCACAGCTCTTGCGCTGCTCCTTGCCTCGCCGACCATGCCGGGCGCCATCCAGACGGCCGCCCTGGCGCAATCGGCGCCTCGATTGTCCTATCAGCAGCCGGTGGAGCTGCCGCCGCAGCCGGCCTCCGTCTGGCGCCGGTCCGCGGCGATGGAGCTCCTGGCCTATATCGAGCAGATCGACCGCGAAGGCCTGGACCCTGCCGCTTATGATCCCGCTTCGCTCCGGTCGGCGATCGACGCCGGAGACGAGCAAGGATGGAGCCAGGCGGCAACCCAGGCTTTCCTGAAGCTGAGCGCCGATCTCAGCGGGGGGCATGTCCGGGGCAATGGCCGGGTCGACTGGCACATGCCGGACACGTCCATCAACGGCAACGAGCAGCAGCTGCTTCTTGCCAGCGTGATGCGCGAAGGGCGAGTCGCGGCTACTCTGGACGCCCTTCACCCGACCCACAGCCAGTATCAGGGACTGAGAGCGGCGCTTGCGGCGACCGAGCCTGGCGACGAAGCCCGGCGAAACCTGATTCGAACCAACATGGAGCGGTGGCGTTGGCTTCCCCGCGAGCTTGGGGACCGGCATGTCATCGTCAACGTCCCCGCCTTCACTGCGGCGGTCGTGGATCAGGGCCAGGTCGTCGCCCGTCATCGGACGGTCGTCGGGGCCCGAAAGACCCCAACCCCGCAACTGATGGCCGATGCGACGGCGATCACCTTCAATCCCTGGTGGCATGTTCCGCAGAGCATCGTCCGAACGATGGGATCGATGCGGGGCTATGAAGTCACTCGCAACGGCAACCATGTCAGCGTCCGCCAGCCGCCGGGGCCGAACAACGCGCTTGGCCGGCTGAAGATCGAAATGCCGAACGATCACGCCATCTTCCTTCACGACACGCCCGCTCAGTCGCTGTTCAACCGAAGCGTCCGCGCCTTCAGCCATGGCTGCATCCGGACCCAGAATGTCCGCGATTTCGCGGCCGTCCTTCTGGAGCCGACCGGTGAGTGGGACCGGGCCAGGATCGACTCCGCAATCGCGACGGGAAAGAACCGGCAGACCCCGCTCGCTTCGCCGGTGCCGGTCTATATCGCCTATTTCACCGCTGCGGCGACCAGCGACGGCAATATCGTCACCTATGACGATCTCTATGGCCGCGACGCTCCGGTTCGACAGGCGCTGAACCGGGCGGCGACCGGAACGGCGCTCGCAAGCGCCCAGTAGCCCAGCGATGGGGAACAGCCGCTGACGAGGACGGTTGACGAGGCTGAGCCAAAGCCAGCCGGAGCCTTCGTCCATGAACCGTCAGAATCGCGGCCAGTCCTACTGGAACCCCAAGCAGGCGAGCGCGGACTATCCGTCTCTCAGCGGCGAACTTGAAGTCGACGTCGCAATCATCGGCGGCGGGATCGTCGGGACGACCACGGCGCGGTTCCTGAAGGATCGGGGGCTGAAAGTCGCTCTGGTCGAGGCTCGCCGGATCGGTGAGGAAGTGACCGGCAAGTCAACGGCCAAGATCACATCCCAGCACAATGTCGCCTACACGACCATCGACCGCAAGTTCGGGCGGGACGGCGCAAGGATCTATGCCGAGGCCAACGAGACCGGGCTTCGGACCATAATCGACCTGTCCAGGAAACATGGCATCGACTGCAATCTTGAGCGAAAGTCCGCCTTCACCTTCACCAATGAGGAGAAGGAGGTTTCGAACCTGGAGGCCGAAACCGAGCTTGCCCGGTCACTCGGCCTTCCTGCCTCGTTGAGCCGGGACATCGGCCTTCCCTTCGACGTTCTCGCCGCGATGCGCTGGGACGACCAGGCGCAGTTCCACCCGGTCAGATATGTGAAGGGGCTTGCGGCAACCCTTCCCGGTGACGGCTGCCAGGTCTTCGAACAGTCCCGGGTGATCGACTGGGTTTCGGACCGGATCACCACCGAGCAGGGATCGATCAAGGCCGGCCATGTGGTGATGGCAACCCATCTTCCACTTGGGCAGACCGGCCTGTTCTACGCCGAAAACCATCCGCACGTTCACCCGGTGATCATGGGTCAGGCCGATCCGGCGCGAGTCCCGGATGGCATGTACATCAATGCCGAAACGCCCCGCTATTCGTTCCGAGGCCATCGCGACGATGAAGGCCGTTCCTGGATGATCTTCGCGGGGACCGCCTTCAAACATGGCCATGTCGACGACGAGCTGGCCAGTTTCGCCGAGCTGGAGCGCTTTGCAGCCGAGCATTTCGAGGTCGGAGCGGACTATCGCTGGACCAATGAGGATTATACGCCGATGGACCATGCGCCCTTCGTCGGCTGGTCTTCGCACCTGAAAAATGCCTGCCTGGTCGCCACCGGCTTCAATGCCTGGGGCATATCCAACGGGACTGCCGCTGCGCTTGTCCTGACCGACATCATCACCGGGCGCGACAATCCCTGGCTGAAGCTGTTCGATTCGCGGCGAGTGAAGCCGGTCGCCGGAGCAGCAGAATTCATCAAGGGCAATGTCGAAGTCGCGTCCCATCTGGTCGGCGGCTATCTGGCGCGCAAGCTTCACAGCTTCGACGAGCTGAAAACCGGCGAAGCCGCGATCCTGAAGGTGGACGGGGACCATGTCGCCGGTTTTCGCGATGAGGACGGGTCATTGCATGCCGTCTCTGCCGTCTGCACCCATATGGGCTGCCTTGTGGGCTGGAACGAGACCGATCGAAGCTGGGATTGCCCATGCCATGGATCGCGCTTCACCCTTGACGGCGACGTGATCCACGGGCCCGCAGTGACCCGGCTAAAGCGCCACGGTAGCTAGAGTCCCTCTGGAAAGGGCCGGTTCACGCGATCCGGTCGGCGTAGAGGAAGTGGCCGGGGCCGAGCCGATCGAGCACTTCCTTCAGGCTTTGATGAGGAAAGGCGAAGCAGCCTTCGCTTCGGCCAAGACGGCCGGTTTCGCGGACCATGTTCGGTTCCGCATACCAGGCTGTGTGGACGACGATGGCCCGGGTCTCGGCATTGTTGTTGCTTGGGTCGAGGCCACGGAGCCGCATCGAGCGGCCATATTTGCCGTGATAATAATTGCTGGTGAGATAGGCACCGTCGGAGGTTGCCTCGGAACCGATCCGGTTCGAGAAATGCTGAAGAAAGCCGGTATGGGCGGGATCGGAGCCGCGCCCATGCGAGACAAGGTGGCGGGTGACCCGCCCGCTGTTCGTGTCGAGAAGGAAGAAGCGCTGCTCACCCGACGCGCGGGAGAAATCGGTAATCCCGACAATCTCGCCGTGGCGGATCTGCGAGCGGTGACGATCGAACGCCATTCGGGCCCGGGCGACGAGCCGCGAGTCGACGATCGGATCGACCATCACCCGCGGACGGGCCGGAACGGGCGCTGGAGCAGCGGCCGGAGCGGACCCAGAATTCTGCGTGACCGCAGCGATGAGCGGGGTCGAAATCGCCACCAGCGCCCCGGTTGCGGCGCCTGCCTCGATGAACTGTCTACGCGACAATGACATTGGTTCCCTCCCCGGTGTCAGTCCTTGAAGCTAGGGATTTTTGCCTTGTGTCTCAACGACCTGTTCCCTGCCTTTTCGCGTTTCGTCCCGCCCCGGCGCTCGTTCGCCGCAGAAAGCGCGGGCGACTGGCCGGGACTGAACCGCTTCGAACCTTCCCTCGGCCAGACCAAGAATTGGTGAATGCTCATTCCGGGTTCGACGAAGCGTGCCGGAACCGCGCCGAAGCCCGGGAGTCTTTCCAGCAGACTATGAGGAGGCAGGACGATGCTGGAGAGGCTTGGGATTTCCCCGCCACTGCCGCCGATGGAAGCCCGGCTGCAAAAGACTCTGCCCGAAGGCGAGGGCTGGCAGTTCGAGCCTAAATGGGATGGCTTTCGCTGCCTCGTCTTCCGGGACGGCGACGAGATCCACCTCCAGTCGAAATCCGGCAAGCCCCTTGGCCGCTATTTTCCCGAAATGGTCGAAGCCCTTCTCGCGCTGGACGCCGACCGATTCATCCTGGACGGCGAGCTGGTCGTTCCGGACGGCGACACCTTGTCGTTCGAGGCGCTTCAGATGCGACTTCATCCTGCAGAAAGTCGGATCCGCCGGCTCGCCGAACAGACTCCGTCGAAGCTGATCCTGTTCGACCTTCTGTTCCACAAGGAGACCTCCTACCTTCAGGCGCCCCTGTGGCGGCGGCGCCAGACGCTCGACCTCCTCGACCTTGGAAAGGCCCGCGACCAGGTCCTGGTGTCACCCTTCAGCCCGAACCGGGACGTCGCCCTTCGCTGGCTGTCCGAAACCGGGAGCGGGCTGGACGGAGTCGTCGCCAAGCATCGTGACGGCGCCTACGAACCCGGCGAGCGGACGATGATCAAGGTCAAGAGGCTTCGAACGGCCGACTGCGTCGTCGGCGGATTTCGTTATGGAAGCCGAAGCGACGAGGTCGGATCCCTTCTTCTTGGACTGTATAATGACGAGGGGCTGCTCGATCATGTCGGCTATACCTCGTCGATCCCGGCCGCGGAAAAGCCGGAACTCACCCGCAGGCTGGAAGCGCTGGTGGGGCCTCCCGGCTTTACCGGCGGTTCACCAGGCGGACCGAGCCGGTGGGCGACCGAGCGGACCGGCGAATGGAAGCCACTTCGCCACGAACTGGTTGCCGAAGTCCAATATGATCACGTCACCGGCCAGCGGTTCCGTCATGGCACAAGGTTCCTTCGCTGGCGTCCGGACAAGGCACCCGGCCAGTGCGGGATGGACCAGCTCCAGTCCGAAGCGAGTCCGGAAAGCCTGTTCGGGAACGCCATGGCCGAGTGAACATTGGAAGATGGGTCAATCAGATCCCGTAGCAGGAAGATCGGACTCGCCCTGGTCCGATTCATCCTCCACTGCCCTGCGACCTTGCTGCCTGGCCTGAGCAGCCGCGGCGCGCAGCCTTCGGGCGGTTTCTTCCGCCGCATCGGGGGTCAGGGTCACGGCAACGCCGTAGGGACCTTCGACGATCACCTCCCCCTGCTCGGCGATGACTTCACTCGGTTCCGTTGACGCGCTCAGGCTGGCCATATCGCCTCCTTGAGCGGCCCAACAGGATCGAACGTCATATGTTCCTGACAATTCGCACGCGGAACGGCTGGAACCTGCTGCGGCGCCCAGCGGCCAAAGGGCCAGCGGCATCGACCACTTTGCGAAATGGGGTGCAGCTTCCTATATTTGAGCGAACGAACCGAACTTCATGGTGCCCCGATCGGGCCGTGTTCGGCCAGCTTCCCAACTGGCTCTTCAGGACAGGTGATGACGAATATCAGCAACAACAAGACCGTTTATGTCGTCGACGACGACCGCGACGTCCGTCGATCGTTGAGCTTCATGCTCTCCGCCGACCAGATTCGATCCCATCCCTTCGCAAGCGGGGCCGATTTCATCGACGCGCTTCCCGACCTCGATCCCGGCTGTGTCCTGCTGGATCTTCGGATGCCGGGAATGGACGGTTTCGCGGTGATCAGCGAAATGGCCGAGCGAATGGTCGACTGGCCGGTGATCGTGATGACCGGCCATGGCGACATTCCGGTTGCGGTTCGGGCGATGAAGCAGGGCGCGATCGATTTTATCGAGAAGCCTTTCACCGAGGAAACGCTTCACCATTCGCTGGGCCAGGGAATGGAGATCCTGGCCGACCGCGAGGCGCAGGGACGGAAAAGGCGCGACGCCCATCAGCGCGTGGACCTGCTGACGACCCGGGAGCGTGAAGTACTCCAGGCCCTTCTTGCCGGCGAATCGAACAAGCTGATCGCCCAGCGGCTGGGAATCAGCCTTCGGACTGTGGAAATGCACCGAGGCAACATGATGGACCGGCTTCAGGTTGCAAGCCTTGCGGAAGCGCTGACCCTGGCTCTGGAAGCAGGACTGGAACCCAGCGGCGCAAGCCCGGAAGCCTGACCTTGTCCGCGGGCGGCGATACGGGCGGGGGGAAGACCGGGCCGGGGCCCGACCCGGACCTCGCTCCCGCAAACCTTCTCGAAATCGTCGGGAGCGACGAGGTTTATCGCCATGCCGTGGAGCTGGCGGGCCTGATCGTGTGGACCGCGGATTCGACAGGACGCATCCTTTCCATCAGCCACCGATTCACCGAAGTCACCGGGCTTCCCGCCGACGCGCTGGGCCCGGCCGTTCACCCGGACGATCGCGAGAGGGTTTCGGAAGCCTGGTCCAGATCGATCAAAGCGGGCAAACCGCTCCACGTCGAATTCCGGATGCAGACCCCCGGCGGCGATCATCGTCATTATCGGGCCCTTTCCGGGCCACGCCGGGACCGGGACGGCCGGGTCGTCGGCTGGTACGGTTTCACCGAAGATATTCACGATCGCAAGGTAGCGACCCTTGGTCTTGCGGAAGCGGAGGAACGATACCGGCTGGCCATCCGCGCAACCGACGATTCCATTTATGACCTGGACCTGGTGAAGCACGAAATCCGCTGGCGGGATTCGGGCGCCGAATCGCTGGGCTATCCGGCCCAGCCGCAGCCGACGTCCCTGTCCTGGTGGGAAGAGCGGATCCATCCCGAAGACCGGGACAGGTTGGTCGAGGGGCTGGAACGGATCATCGCCAGTGATCGCGACCGGTGGAGCGTTGAATATCGATTGCGAGCCGCGAACGGCGATTATGTGCACTTGTATGACCAGGCCCTGATCGTCCGCGATTCGGATGGCATTGCGCGCCGGGCGATCGGCGCAATCCGGGACGTGTCGAAGCAGCGCAAGGCAGAAGCCGATCTGCTCCGACTGCAATCGGAGCTGGTCCATGTTTCCAGGCGCAATGCGATGGGGAGCATGGCATCGACCCTTGCCCATGAGCTGAACCAGCCGCTGACCGCGGCAACCAATTTCATCAATGGCGCCCGCCGGATCGCCGCCCGCTCGGGCGAGTCAAATCCGCTGATCGAGGCGCTGGATGCTGCCGGGTCGAGCACGATCCGGGCCGGCCAGATCGTCCGGCGCCTGAGGGAATTGATCATCCGCGGGGCAACATCGGCCGGGCCTGCCCATCTTCCGTCATTGATCCAGGAAGCCAATGTCCTCGCCTTCGTCGATGCGGGACTGCAGGGCGTGAGGCAGATGATCGAGCTCGACCGGAGCGCCCAGTGGGTGTGGGTGGACAAGGTGCAGATCCAGCAGGTTCTGATCAACCTGATCCGCAATGCGATCGAGGCGATGGAAGAGAGCCCGAAGCGTGAAGTGCGGATTTCGACGAACCGGATTGCCGGCGACCTCGTCGAAGTGAAGATCGCCGATACCGGGACCGGATTCGATCCCGCAAGAAGCGCAAACCTGTTCTCGCAATTCTTCACGACCAAGCGCGAAGGCATGGGGATCGGCCTTCCCATTTCCAGGACGATCATAGAGGCCCATGGCGGGCAGATCCGGGCCGCAAACCGGCCCGAGGGCGGAGCGATATTTTCCTTCACCTTGCCTTCGACGCCCGAGCCGCAAAATGGAGCAACCTCTTCGGCGCCCCGAAACGCCTGACTGGAAGGCCCGAACGGATAGGTTGATCGCGGTCATTTCAAGGAGCGCCACTGGCGCAAATCCGCCATTTCTGGCAGCGTCTTCCTGGGATCAGGACAGAAAGCAGGCCGGATGGACTTTGACCTTACGGAACGACAGCGTTTCTATCGCGACCAGGTGCGCGAGTTTGTCGAAAAGCGGATTCGGCCCAGGACTGGGGACTATAAGGCCCAGCTCGAGACGGGCGACCGCTGGGCGCCGATCCAGGTCATTGAGGATTTGAAGCCCGTAGCGCGCGAAGCCGGCCTCTGGAACCTGTTCATGCCGCCGGCCCCCGCGCTTGGCCATGTCGATGAAAGCTTCGCTTTCGAAGGCACACAGCTCACCAACCTTGAATATGCGCTCTGTGCCGAGGAAATGGGCCGGATCGGCTGGGCCTCGGAAGTGTTCAACTGCTCGGCGCCCGACACCGGCAATATGGAGGTGCTCCTTCGCTACGGCACTCGCGAGCAGAAGGAGGAATGGCTTCGGCCGCTGATGAATGGAGAAATCCGGTCCGCCTTCCTCATGACGGAGCCCGCAGTCGCCTCTTCGGACGCGACGAACATCCAGTGCGAGATCAGGCGTGACGGCGATGATTACGTCATCAACGGGCGCAAATGGTGGTCTTCAGGCGCCGGCGACCCGCGCTGCAGGATCGCAATCCTGATGGGCAAGACCGACCCGGATGCTCACCGCCATCACCAGCAGTCGATGGTCCTGGTGCCGCTCGACCTGCCCGGAATCACGGTCGAGCGGGCTCTGACCGTCTTCGGTTATGACGACGCTCCGCACGGCCATATGGAGGTCGAGCTGAAGGACGTTCGAATTCCGGCGTCGAACATGCTTCTTGGCGAGGGCCGGGGCTTCGAGATTGCCCAGGGCCGTCTCGGTCCGGGGCGGATCCATCATTGCATGCGGACGATCGGCGTTGCCGAGGAAGCACTTACGGCGATGGTGAAGCGGCTTCAGAGCCGGGTCGCCTTCGGAAAGCCGCTTTCGGCCCATAGCATCTGGGAGCAGCGGATCGCCTCGGCCAGGATCGACATCGAATGCTCGCGCCTTCTCTGCCTGAAGGCCGCGGACCTGATGGACAAGGCCGGAAACAAGGCGGCGGCGGGTGAAATCGCAATGATCAAGGTCCATGCCCCGAACATGGCCCTCAGGATCATCGACGATTCCATCCAGGCCCATGGCGGCGCCGGCGTCTCCCAGGATTTCGAGCTTGCCAAAAACTATGCCGGGATCCGCACCCTTCGCCTCGCCGACGGGCCCGACGAAGTCCATGCCCGGGCCATCGCCAGGATCGAATATGCCAGGCACCGGGTGGACGACTGAGTTAGCCGCGGCGCCCGACCCCTGATCAGCAAAGGAGCTCAAATGTCGCTTTTCGATCTGACCGGCAAGGTCGCGATCATTACCGGAAGCTCGCGCGGGATAGGGCGTGCGATCGCCGAGGCCATGGCCGATCAGGGGGCCAGGGTCGTGATCTCCTCACGAAAGACCGAAAGCTGCGACGAAACGGCTGCAGCGATCAATGACAGAAATCCGGGATCGGCGATCGCGGTTCCGGCCAACATCTCCTCGAAGGAAGCGCTTCAGAATCTGGTGGATGAAACCCGAAACCGGTTCGGAAAGGTCGACATCCTCGTCTGCAACGCTGCCTCCAATCCCTATTACGGGCCGATGGGTGGGATCTCGGACGAGCAGTTCCGAAAGATCCTCGACAATAATGTCATCGCCAATCACTGGCTGATCCAGATGGTAGCGGACGAGATGATCGGGCGCCGCCAGGGTTCGGTCATCATCGTCAGCTCGATCGGCGGACTGACCGGGTCGCCGGTAATCGGCGCCTATAATATTTCCAAGGCAGCCGACTTCCAGCTGGCCCGCAATCTTGCCGCCGAGTTCGGCCCGCACCAGGTCCGGGTCAATTGCATCGCACCGGGGCTGGTTCGAACCGATTTCGCCCGCGCCTTGTGGGAAAATCCGAAGACTCTCGAAGCGGTAACCCTGCACACCCCGATGCGGCGGATCGGCGAGCCGGAGGAGATTGCCGGAGCGGCCGTCTTCCTCGCTTCGGATGCTTCGACCTTCATGACCGGACAGACGGTCATCGTCGACGGCGGAAGCACTGTGGGCGTGGGACTGTGAGGCTCGCTGGAAAGGTCGCCATTGTCACCGGCGCAGGTTCGGGGATCGGACGGGCAACGGCGCGCGCCTTCGCGGCCGAAGGCGCAAGGGTTATCGTCGCCGATCTTCAGGGCAGCGACGAAACCGCCGAACTGATCGGCGAGAATGCCTTTGCACTCACCGCCGATGCCGGGCTGGACCAGGACGTCCAGGGGCTGGTCAGCGCCGCCGACGTCCATTTCGGCGGGCTCGACATCTTTTTCGCCAATGCCGGCATCTCCGGAGGCCTTGCCTCGATCTTCGAGCAGACCGCAGAGGACTGGCAGGAGATATTGCGGGTCAATCTGATCGGCCCGTTCCTGGCCATCAAGCATTCCGCCCCGGTCATGAAAGAAGCGGGCGGCGGCTCGATCATCTGCACTGCATCGGTGGCTGGCCTTCGCTCCGGCGCCGGCGGTCCGGCTTATTCGGCTTCGAAGGCCGGAGTGATCCAGTTGGTCCGGGTGGCAGCGACCCAGCTTGCCGGATCCAACATCCGGGTCAACGCCATCTGCCCCGGTCTCATCGAAACCGGGATGACCAGGCCCTTTTATGAAATGGCGCGCGTGGCCGGGAAGGAAAGAAGGATCGGCCATCTCAACCCGTTGAAGAGAGGCGGCGAGCCCGAGGAGATTGCGGACGCAGCGCTCTATCTGGCCTCGTCCGAATCAAGCTATGTGAACGGCCATGCCCTGGTCGTCGACGGAGGATTGTCGGCCTCGCACCCCTGCAACCGGCAGGAATATGGCCTGACCTCCGTCTGAGCGGGCACCCGGGCGTTCTGAAGCGTCCCTTCAGTCAACAGGCGCGTGTTCGGGCCCGTCGGCATAGGCAGCGGACAGCTGCCGATAATAGCGCGACTGGAAGGCGGCCAGGGTAAGCAGGATCCCGATCAATCCGGCGATAGTGAAGACGAGGGCCATTCCCCGCTCAGGACCGCGCCCGAACCAGTCGCCGATCAGTGCGGCGCCCGCTCCATCCGTCATCAGGGGGATGAAAAGGAACTGGGCGGCCGGGGCGATAAGGAAGGCCGTCATCGGCGAGGCAGCCTGTTCCACCGCCTGGGCGAAGCCGAATACCCTGCCCTGACGCTGATAGGGAACGACCTTCTGCAACGTCGTCTGCTCCGAGGCTTCGGCATAGGGCCCGAGGAACATCCAGATCGCGCAGCCTGCCGCCAGAAGGAGGATCGAGGATTGAAGGGTGAAGGTTGCAGCGACCGCCCACATCATGAGGTTGACCAGGAACAGGGTTCGAAGCGGGTTCCTGCCCAGCCCGAAGCGCGAGATGACGAGACCGCTGAGGATGAAGGCGCACGATACGCCAGCCCAGAGCAGACCCCAGGCCTGAACCGACATCAAGGAGAGTCCGTAGGCATCCATCAATGCCATGAAGACTCCGCCGAGAAGATTGTTGAAGGTGGCAAAGAAGATGAGGGCGAACAGGCCCGGGACTGCAGCAATCACCCGGATCGTCCCGGCAAGGTCGACCCTCCGGCGATTCTCCTTCCCTCCCTTCGTCTCCGGCTCCTCGAAAGTGACGAAGAGGAGATGGACGAAGACGATCACGGTCAGCGACAGGGCGAAGAGCAGCGCAAGGACGATCCCTCCCCAGGCAACGAGGAGACCGCTGATCGCCGAGGTGGTGAGAAAGCCGATCCCGGTCGCCATTCCGACCAGCCCGTTCGCCCGATCACGTCGCTCCGCGGGCACGAGCAGGGTGACCAGGGTTGGCAAGGCGATGGCCCGCAGATTTCCCGCGGTCACTCCCAGCAATGTCGTCATTATGAGGAACCAGATCGCAAGCCGGCCAATATCGGCAAAGACCTCTTCGGGCAGTGAGACAGACAGGGCCAGAGCGGCAGCATAGAGAAGGAAGGAAAGCAGGCTGGAAGCCAGCATCACCCGTTTCTTGCGATAATGGTCGACAAGGCTTCCAAGCCATATCGCCAGGCTGGCGGTCAGAGCGAGGTAAAAGCCGGCAATCATTCCCGTGGCAAAGACGGACCGGGTCTCGAGGAAGACCCAGAAGGTCAGCGCGAACCACACCGTGAAATTAGTGATGTTCGCGACAAGATTGTTGATGAGGAGGTGATGAAAGGGGGTCATCCGGTCCCGTAACGATGGTCGGAAATTCGACGCGTTGCAATCCGAGTCGCTTCCAGCCCCGAAATCGGAGCCGGCGGTTGACGTTCACGGAAGGACAGGCCATCGACCCAGGCAATGAGGGAGACGTGAAATGAGCCCGATTTCTACCCGGCGCCGAGGCGACATTCTGATCGTCACGAGCAACAATCCACCGGTGAACGCGCTTGGCCATGCCGTCCGCGAGGGCCTGGTCGACGCCATCAAGGAAGCCGATGGCGACGACGGCGTGAAGGCTGTGGTGATCCTGTGCGAGGGCCAGACCTTCTTTGCCGGAGCGGACATCACCGAATTCGGAAAGCCGATGCAGATGCCGATGCTTCCGATGGTCGTCGACATCATCGAAAATTGTACCAAGCCGGTCGTTTCGGCCATTCACGGAACCGCTTTCGGTGGCGGCCTCGAAGTCGCTCTTGCAAGTCACTACCGGGTCGCTGTTCCGTCTGCCAAACTGGGGGTTCCCGAAGTCAAGCTCGGGCTCCTTCCCGGCGCCGGCGGAACTCAGCGGCTGCCGCGTGTGGCCGGAGTGGAAAAGGCACTCGAGATGGCCGCGACCGGCAATCCGATCTCGGCCCGGGAAGCTCATGAGTTCGGCCTGGTCGATCGCCTCATCGAGGGCGAGCTGGAGCAGCATGCGGTCGCTTTTGCCGACGAAGTGAAGGCTGTCCGTCCCATCCCCAAAAGCAGCGAACGGGACGACAGGCTTGAAGAGGCGCGCTCCAATCCGGGCTTGTTCGACGAGTTCCGAAAGGCGAACGCCCGCAAGTTCCGGGGCTTCGACGCCCCCGAATATAATATCCGGGCGATCGAGGCAGCCGTCGCAAAGCCCTATGACCAGGGCGTCCAGGACGAGCGCCGATTGTTCATGGAGTTGATGAGCGGGACCCAGGCCAGGGCTCAGCAATATTTCTTCTTCGCCGAGCGCAAGGCAGCGAAGATCGATGGCCTTCCGGACGACACCAAGGCTCGTGAAATCCTCAAGATCGGAGTGATCGGCGCAGGGACGATGGGCGGCGGAATCTCGATGAACTTCCTGTCCGCCGGAATCCCGGTGACGATTGTCGAAACCGATCAGTCGGCGCTCGATCGGGGCGTCGGAACGATGCGCAAGAATTATGAAGCGACCGCAGCAAAGGGACGGATGAGTGCGGAGCAGGTGGAAGCCGCGATGGGGCTCCTGACCCCGACGCTCGACATGGAACAGCTCGCCGATTGCGACCTCATCATCGAGGCGGTGTTCGAGAATATGGACGTGAAGAAGGAGATTTTCGCAAAGCTCGACCGGATCGCAAAACCGGGCGCAATCCTGGCGTCAAATACCTCCTATCTCGACATTGACGAGATTGCTTCAACGACGTCCCGGCCGAACGACGTGCTGGGCCTCCATTTCTTTTCCCCCGCCAACGTCATGAAGCTTCTGGAGATCGTCCGCGGAGCGAAGACGGCGCCGGACGTCCTCGTCACGGCGATGCAGGCCGCGAAGCGGATCCGAAAGGTGGCCGTAGTCGCGGGAGTCTGTCACGGCTTCATTGGTAACCGGATGCTGATGCCGCGCCAGGTCCAGGCGAGCCAGCTCTTGATCGAGGGAGCCACCCCACAGCAGATCGACAAGGTCCATGTCGATTTCGGAATGCCGATGGGGCCGTTTCAGATGGCCGATCTGGCCGGGGTCGACATAGGCTGGCACCGCGATCCGAACCGGATCGAGTCCGTCAGGGACGCCCTTTGCGCCATCGACCGCTGGGGCCAGAAGACGGCTGCCGGCTTCTATGACTATGACGACAAGCGCCGCCCCTCCCCCTCACCCAAGGTGCAGGAGATCATCGAGGAATTCCGCTCGAAGGCGGGAGTCGAACCGCGCGAGATTTCCGACGAGGAAATCATCGAACGCACTCTCTATACGATGGTCAATGAAGGGGCGAAGATCCTGGAAGAGGGAATGGCACAGCGGGCGAGCGACATCGATGTCGTCTGGGTCTATGGTTATGGATGGCCAGTCTATCGCGGTGGCCCGATGTTCTGGGCAGACACGGTTGGACTTCCAACGATCGTCCAGGGTTTGAAACGTCAGCAGAAGCGTCTCGGTCCCGACTTCGGCCTCTCGGACCTGCTGGTCCGAAAGACCGAAGCGGGTGAGAAACTGACGCGCTGATCAGCCGATGTTTCACTCCAATGGCCCGGCGGCCTGGTCGTCAGGGCGCCAGCCCTTGCGCGGTCATGTTGTCACGGCCGTAAATATCGTTGCGGAAGACGAGCCCGTCCTCGGCCGGTGAAGTCGTCAGGTAGGTGACCAGCACCGGCACCGGTTCCGGAAGATCGACCCTGAATTCGGGCTCGCTCGGGTCCGGCCGGGCCTGGCCGTCGAACAGCCATTCCGCGAGGCGCTCGACATCCTCCAGGCGGATGCAGCCGGAACTGAGCCTTCGATCCGGTTCATCGAACAAGGCGCGGTTCGGCGTGTCATGGAGGAAGATTCCGAGATCATCCGAAATCATGAACTTGGCTTCGCCCATCATGTTGCCGGAGCCAGGCCGCTGCCGGACCCGCACGTCCACGTCGCCCTTGGCAACGGCTTCCCAGTCGATCGTCGAGGGGTCGACCGGCTGAGCATCTCTCTCCCAGCCGGAAAGGGTTTCGTAGCCGCGAGCCTCCAGCCAGCTCGAACCGAGCTTGCGGGCATTGGGGGCGATGTTCCGCCTGACCAGATCGGGCGGAACGTTCCAATAGGGGTTGAGCACGGCATAGCGCAGATAGGCGGCGAGCATCGGCGTCTGTTCACTCGGCTTGCCGACGATCACCCGCATCGAATCCACCGGCTGGCCATCCTCGTACATCCAGAGCATGGCCGAAGCGGCATCGACGAGCACGTAGCGACGCCCCGGATTGGCCGGAAGAGCCGCTGCGCGCTCCAGATTGGCCTGAATCAGTCGCTCATAATGTCCGGCGCCCCGATTGAGCGCCTCGATCGTCTGGCGGCCGGCAATGCCGTCGTCCGGAAGTCCGTGCGCGACCTGGAAGTCCCGGACCTTCTGCTCGACCTCTGAATCATAACTTCCGAACGGGTAGAGCCCGAGCCGCTCGCGAAGCCGATCGACCCGATCACCCGAAGCGCCCGCTTTCAGCACCGGTCCCTGGGGCACCTCGATCGGCGGCAACATGCCCCATGACGAGCGATAATCGTTCAGTGCGGAGCGAAGCTGGCGATAGAGCGGATGGCGCTGGGCCCCAACTCGCGATTCGCCACGTCGGGACTGCACCGCCGCGCTCGGCGCGAGCGCGGTATCGACATATATCATGCTCGCCGCCGCAGCCGTCGACGACGAGTGGTCGCTCGCCGCCGCGCCCGATGCAGTGAAGGCGAGCGCGGTCGCTAGAAGGGCCGAAAGTCTGAGTCGTCGCCGAGCGCCGGCCTGGTTGAAGATGGCGCGAACGGACGGGCTTCGCCGCAAGGCGACGCCGGCTTGCTTCATCGTCTCTACTCCCTGTCGGGATGCGCCAGAGCGCCAATAGCAGAAGAACAATCTCCGCCCGTCGCGCGCATCCGTTTCATTCAAAACGAAAACCTGTTGCTATCGTTCCGAAATGTTCAGTTGGAGCAGGGATCCGGTAGCCTGGACATGAAAAAGCCGGCCCCGTTGACCCGGGACCGGCTATTCAGGGATCCGCCTCAGATTGTCAGCCGCGTTCGCCGGCTCGGCTTGGGGCAGCGGGTTCCTGGACCGAGCTTGCAGTCCAGCGCGAGCTGGAACCGCAATCGCTGGTCAGGCTGAGGCTCTGTCCGTTCCGGAACGGGCCCTGATAGGCCCAGCATTCGCGCGCGCTGCTGGTCTGCAGGCACAATTGCTGTCCCTGAACATACCAGTTGGCATTCACGCTATTTCCCGACCGCCCGACGATCGTCGCAGTCCCATCGGGATGAAAGTTGACGTTGTTGACGACCCCACCAGCCAGTTCGACCCGGGCGGTTGCGCCGCGAAGTTCAGAACCGTCGGCAGTCTGCGCACTAGCGCTTCCGGCCGCAAAGATGGAGATGCATGTTGCCGCGAAGACGCCGGCAGCCATTCTGGTCTTTTTCAAGCTATCCTCCTGTTGCTTCCCGGCTCGCCACCGGCCGAATGAGCCGGCACCGCCGGCACCTTCATGGAGTGCCTCAGGGGCTTACCGGCACATCGTCGTCATCGTCATCGAGGACGAAGAAATAGAGCGCGGCGCCGAGTGCAGCGAGACCGAGCAGGATCGGCCACCAGCCGATTCCACCCCTGTCGTCGACATAGGTCGGAGCCGTCGTGGTCGTGGTCGTCGTCACCGGCGGTGGCGGCGGATCGCCGACCGGAAGGACGCAACCCGGTTGCCCGGCCTGACAGGCCTGCTGGGCGACGGCCGGAATCGGCACGGTTGCAAGCGAGGCGAGGCAAAGCGACGCGCCCATCAGAAATCCAGTTGGGCGGAAGCCTTTTCTTTCGTTCGACATCAACACTCCCCTTTTTTCAGCTTACCAACCCTGAGTTGGCAGGCGCCCGGACGATGCGGAAAGATTCCGCCCTCACCAGGACGCACTCGCACCGGTCGAGGCGGGCAGCCTTTGGGGCTGTCGGCTCTAATCGGGAACAATCCACGACCGGCACTCGGCGAACGCGGGCTTCCGACCGGCGTTCCCTCCCCTCTGAGCATTGCGCTGAAGCGTGCGAGTTCTGCGACAGAAGGTTTGGAACGATCAGGCCGACGCCGACTTCGTCCCCGGGCTCACTCCCACTCGATCGTTCCGGGCGGTTTGGAGGTATAATCGTAGACGACCCGGTTGATACCCTTCACTTCGTTGACGATCCGGGTCGCAACCCGGCTCAGGAAAGCGGAGTCGAACGGGTAGATGTCCGCCGTCATTCCATCGGTCGAGGTGACCGCGCGAAGGGCGCAGACATGATCATAGGTGCGGTGGTCACCCATCACTCCGACGGTCCGGACCGGAAGGAGGACCGCGAAGGCCTGCCAGATCGCGTCGTAGAGGCCGGCATTGCGGATTTCCTCGAGATAGATGGTATCCGCCTTTCGCAATATATCGCATTTCTCCTTCGTGACCTCTCCCGGAATCCGGATCGCGAGGCCAGGCCCGGGGAAGGGATGACGGCCGACAAAGGCTTCCGGAAGTCCCAGTTCCCGGCCAAGGTCGCGGACCTCGTCCTTGAACAATTCTCGAAGCGGTTCGACCAGCTTCATGTTCATCCGTTCGGGCAGGCC
>CAYOJN010000020.1:0-4291 GCA_964404245.1 uncultured Sphingosinicella sp.
TTACGTTGAACGTACTTGCGACCCAGGCGCTACTCGCTGCGTTCGATCCGCTGCTGAAGCGCAGCCAGGAAGGCGGGCGCGTCCTCGGTCTCACCAGCAGCGTCGGCGGAGAGCCTCGGGCGTATTGGGGCGCGTATGGAGCCAGCAAAGCAGCGTTCGACACTTTGCTCGACTGCTACTCGCAAGAAGTTGCACGACTGTCGAGTATCCGGGTTGCCATCCTTGACCCGGGCGCGACGCGGACGGACATGAGAGCACAAGCTTACCCTGGGGAAGATCCGGCGTCGGTGAAGCCGCCCGAAGAAGTTGCTCGTTGGATCGCAGAGTTCGCAATGAACGACTTCCCCACAGGACAACGGGCGCGAACCCCATCTGCATAGCAGGGCGACGTCCGACAGACACGCTAGGCACCGACGAAGGATCCTGCCCCTGCCCCAATCAAGGTGGCACGGGGAGGTCGGGCCGCTCCTGCCGGACCGAATTCGTCTATCGCCATCTGCTGATCTGGCCGCTATCTGACCGCCATGTCTAGCATCACTGCCGTCACGCTCGGGGTCGTTCTTCTCGTTGCGGCGTTCGTGCCACTTGTCCTGGCCTACAAATGGCCGCTCGCCCGTATCCCGGTAGCGGGGTTGTACGCTTTCTTGTTCGCGGGACTTACGGTGCACTACGCCGGCGTCTCCTTTGGCGAAGTAATAGAGGCGCCTAAGGGGCCGAATGGGCCGCAGGCTGTAGGCGAGCCATCCAGCGACGAGTTGCTCCAGCGCTGCAACCAAGCCTTGGTCGCAGCAGAGCAAGGGGCGTTGATTCTAGATCGATCCAATCCCAGGCAACTCGTTGTGGATGCCACTATGTGGAGCAGACTACCGGACGAAATAAAGCAGGCAATCACTAGATGCACTGCCATTTCAGCTTCAGAGCCTGAAATGGAAGTTGAGGTAGTCGAAAGATAAATCACTCAGGTAGTGTAGATCTGGCCTTGCGGAGCGCGAGCTGTCTTCAGAAGTTCTCCGCGGGCAGATCTTCTCTTCTCTTCTCTTCCCTTCCCTTCCCTCTTCCTTGCGACAGGACTTCATGAGCACGCAATCACCCTCCCATATCGTGGTAGTTGGTCTTGGCTACGTCGGACTTCCATTGGCGGTAGCGCTAGCTCGCAAGTTCACGGTCACCGGCCTCGACATTGATGCCGAACGGATAGATCAATTAAGGCAATACCATGATCGGACGAACGAGGTGTCGTCGGAAGCACTTGCCGGCTCCACGTTGCAAGTCACTGATGACTTAAGGGGGTGTCACGGGGCTGATATCTACATCGTCACCGTTCCCACGCCAGTCGATGAGGATCGCCAGCCGAACCTTGACGCAGTCATGGGAGCGACAAGAGCGGTAGCCCGATTGCTCGATCCCTCCCGACTACCGATCGTCGTTTACGAGAGCACCGTCTACCCTGGAGTTACCGAGGACATCTGCGGTCCGTTGCTGGAAGAGGCTTCAGGGTTGAAGAGAGGGCGCGACTTCTTCCTTGGATACTCGCCAGAACGTATCAATCCGGGGGATCGCGAACACACTGTTGATCGCATCGTGAAGGTAATCGCAGGCGAGAATAAAGAGATCACGCAGCGGTTGGCCCACGTTTATGGGCGAGTAACAGAGGCCGGCGTCTTTGAAGCACGATCGATCAAAGTCGCCGAAGCGGCCAAGGTGATCGAGAACGCGCAACGTGACATCAACATCGCCTTCATGAATGAAATCACCCAGATTTTCGCGAAGCTCGATATCTCGGTCTGGGACGTCCTGGATGCCGCAGGCACCAAATGGAACTTTTTGAATTTCCAACCAGGTCTCGTTGGCGGCCACTGTATAGGTGTTGACCCGTATTACCTGAGCTACCGCGCCGAACAACTCGGGATCGAGCCGAGAGTCATACTCGCTGGCCGGACGATCAACGATGCTATGGGAAGCTGGGTCGCCCAGTGCATCCATGAGAAGCGCGGTGCTGCAGGCTCAGTGCTGGTCATGGGGCTCACGTTCAAAGAGAACGTTCCCGACTTGCGCAACAGCCGAGTGATCGACGTGATCCGGCAGATGACCGAACTGGGTCATGAGGTGACCGTTCACGACCCCCTCGCCTCAAGCGAAGAGGCCTCAGCCGAGTACGGTGTGGCACTTGATAGGGGAGCGCTGCAGCGTAGCTACGACACTGTGATCGTTGCCGTTCCGCACGATGCCTACGCTGCTTTAGACGATCAGCAGCTAGTCGGTCTGGTGGGAAGGAACGGCCTCCTCGCGGATCTCAAAGGCCTCTACCGGGACCGGCACTTCCCAGACATTGAGCACTGGACGCTCTGAACCGAGCCTCAGCGGGCGTGATAGCTGCGATACCACTCGACAAAGCGAGGAATGCCAATCTCGATCGGCGTTGCGGGCTCAAAGCCATGGTCGTTCTGGATGGCACTGATATCAGCAAAGGTATCGCGGACATCGCCTGGCTGCATCGGCAGCAAGTGGCGAACGGCCTCACGACCGCACGCCTCCTCAAGGAGCTTTATCATTTTGCTCAGCTCTTCAGAATTATTGTTGCCAATGTTGTAAAGCCGGTGCGGGTTCAAGCTTCCCCCGGCCTTAGGTTGGCCGTCGTCTGGAGGAGGGCTGTCGAGCGCGGCGACGAGGCCGGTCACAATATCGTCGATGTACGTAAAATCGCGGCGCATGTTGCCTTCACCAAATACCTGGATGGGCTCGCCAGCCAGAATGGCTTTGGTAAAAATCCACATGGCCATGTCGGGCCGGCCCCATGGCCCATAGACCGTGAAGAAACGCAGCCCCGTTAGCGGCAACCGGTACAGGTGCGCATAAGTTTCACTCATCAACTCGTCAGATTTCTTGGTCGCCGCGTACAGCGAAAGCGGATGATCGACTCTGTCTTCAACGCGAAATGGCAAAGATTTGTTGCCGCCGTACACGGACGAGGATGAAGCGTAGACCATATGGCTGGAACCTCGATGGCGCGCCAGTTCGAGTAAGTTGACATGACCTACTAAGTTCGAGTGGACATAGGCATGGGGGTTCTCAATCGAGTACCGAACACCTGCCTGAGCTCCCAAGTGGACGATGCGGTCAAATTCCGCGCCCTCAAGAGCGGCTGTGAGGGTGCTAAAATTGGCAAAGTCGGCCTCGATGAACCGGTACAACTTACCGAATCGGCTCCTAAGTTCGTGAACCCGCCTCCTCTTTAATTCGACACTATAATAATCGTTCACGTTGTCGATGCCGAGGACGTGCTCACCTCGCTCCATCAGCCGCTTGGCGACGTGGAAACCAATAAAGCCCGCAGCTCCAGTAATGAGAAAAGTCATTTAACCTCGGGAGGATTTAGAGTCGCAGGTCGCTTATCCCACCATGGCCATGCGGACAACCGGCTCGCCGCAGCAGAAACCTGCGCTCTGGCCTTCGCGAGCTTCATGACGCAATGGGGCGTCTGACTGGCTCATGATGTGTGCAGCAGGGACCGTGACTACGCAGAATGAATCTCGCAGAGCGGCAAGTCGCTCAATCTGGAGGCGCGCTGACTTCCAGTTAGGGATGGGGTTGCTGATAGCCGGCCTCCTGCCGTGGACGACACGCGTGTGGCTCGAGATAGAGGAACTTGGCTGGCGTGGCCTCCAGAACTCTCTTGCAGGAACAGCTGCGGGGTTGATCATCGGGCATTTTGCTTATCGCCGCCTGTCTCAGTACCCCGGCGTTCGCGGCTCCTATCCCATCTTCCCAGCTTTTGCAGGATCTTACGGGCTGGTCTTGTTGGCGTTTTTCTTCGCTCGCTTGGACTATAGCAGATTACATTTTCTAACGAGCTTCTTGCTATGCGTTTCGTGGTATTATGTCCTCTATTTCAAGCAGCAGCGGCAGAGCCTCACTATCGGGTTCCTTCCATTTGGAAACACGCGAAGCCTTATGGCGATCCAATCCGTATCATGGATAGACTTAAGCCGAGAGCCAGCCGAAGGTCGACATGTCGACGTCATCGTAGCTGACTTGCATGCAGCGCTTGATGACCGCTGGGAACGATTCTTAGCTGACCACGCATTGGCAGGGAAACTTGTCATGCATGTAAAGCAAATGGAGGAGTCTCTCACCGGCCGCGTGGCAATTGAACATTTGTCGGAGAACAACTTCGGATCGCTCATTCCAGGCATCGTCTACGCAAAGATTAAGCGCATCGTTGATGTCGTAGTTGCAGCGGTCTCGCTTCCACTTCTATTGCCATTGTTCATGATCCTTGGCGTGGCAATTA
>CAYOJN010000020.1:4391-10116 GCA_964404245.1 uncultured Sphingosinicella sp.
CCGGAAGCACTCCCGCTATCCCGTTGGTACGAAGCGGAACTGCCGTTCTATCGCTATCGCCATATCGTACGACCGGGCATCACCGGCTGGGCGCAGGTTAAGCAAGGCCACGTTACCGATGTGGACGATGTTTCAAGTAAGCTGCACTACGACTTCTACTACATCAAGAACTTCTCTCTTTGGCTGGACCTCTTGATAATTGCCGGCACCGTCCGTACCGTCATCACAGGAAGCGGAGTTCGCTAGCCTACCCAAGCTGCCATACCTAGGGTGCGCGAGCACCTTGCACCCTCCTCCCCTCACCGCTAGTTGGCGGCTACAACTTTGTAGTCGCAGCAGGTCCGGTAAGGCAGCCTAAACATGCGTTTTTTCCGGAAGTCACCTCGCCCCAACGAAGCTCCTCCGGAAGGACTGTCCGGGCGCCGAGCATACGCTATCGGCGATATCCATGGTCGGCTCGATTTGCTCGACGAGTTGCTGGGTTACATCGAGGCCGATGCTCAGGCGCGACCACAGATTGATACTTACGTCGTTTTCCTTGGTGATCTCATTGATCGAGGCCCCGATTCAGCCGGAGTGGTCGAACGCCTGCGTGCTTATTCTCCTTCATTTGCGAAGCCGATCTTCATTATCGGGAACCATGAAGAGGTGCTTCTTCGTGTTCTCGACGGAGAGACTGAAGTTTTCAAAGACTGGTTGAGCTTCGGTGGCGCGGAATGCGTCAGGAGCTACGGCCTGAATCCAAAAGACCTGGCCCGCATGAAACCTGCCGACGCAATCAAATGCCTCCGGCAGGCCGTTCCGCGCGAGCACATCGAATTCATCGAAAGTTTTGCCGATACTTTCCGGTTCGGGAGCTACCTATTCGTTCACGCGGGCATCCGCCCCGATGTCGAGCTGCAAGATCAGAGCCACTTGGACCTCCGATGGATACGCGAGCCCTTCCTTAGCCACGAAAGTGATCATGGCGTCGTGGTCGTGCATGGGCACACAATCGTAGCGGAAGTCGATGAGAGGCCGAACCGTATCTGCATCGACACCGGCGCTTACGACAGCGGGGTGTTGACGGCCTTGTGCATAGAAGGCCAGCAGCGCTGGTATCTTTCAGCAAGAGGGCAGAGCGGGCCATCACGCGCGGACCGCACGGAATGACCAGCGAATGAGGAAGCGGAACAGCGGTGGCCGGACCAGAATGTCGGCTGATAGTGGGGCAGCGGAGCTCCAAAGCACAACTGCGATGAGACGCCCACTGCAGTTCGTGGCATTGGTGCTCGCCGTCGTTCTTTGTTGGCTGGTGGTGCGCGTTACCCTCGCTGCTGCACTCGTAGAAGTGCGGCCCGATCTTGCCGCAGCACTTGCTCCTAACCATCCTGAGGCAGTCGTCGCATCCGGGACAAACGCAAGACAGGAGACGCAGGAGGCGGCGAGGGATAACATAGCCGCGCTGCTTAAGCGCGCGCCTCTTGCGGATGAACCGCTGCTCCTGGCACTTCAGGACGCCGAACATCCGCATAAGGCCGAAAACGCCGGGCAACTCCTCGACGAGGTAATCTCGCGGAACCCACGATCGCGACAGGCTCACCTGCTAAGGCTCGCAGAGCAGATTGAGGAAAATCGCGTAGAGGAAGCGGCTCTCACGGTGGCCGTTCTCAGCCGTCTGATGCCGAATTCCGGCTCCCTTCTTATTGAGGAACTGGCCAAGTTGTCGAGCTCTCCGGCTGCTCGGCAATCCATCTTGCGAGTAGTTGAGGCTGACGGCGCCATGCGGTCGCAACTGCTCGAAGCCTTGGCTCGACAAGGGGCGGATCCCGATACGATCTTCAGCCTTGCAGGGCCTGTGCAGCCGAGCGCATATGGCCAAGCCCCTCGCTGGCAAACCCTGATGCTCGGGCAGCTCGTGTCACAGGGGCAAATCGCTCGCGCCCACCGAGTTTGGTCCCAACTTGCTGGAGTGGATGCCACCTCGTCCCTCATTTACGACGCGGATTTCCAAGGGTTGCCAGGTCCGCCCCCATTTAATTGGAACTTAGAGGCTTCCCCGGAAGGCCTCGCAGAAATGTCAGCCAGCGGTAGAGCTCTTTATGTCGAGTTTTATGGGCGAAGAGATGCGGTTCTCGGAAGCCAACTGTTGACCCTCGCTCCTGGCGAATATCGGCTGTCGTTCGATGCCGATGGGAGCGCCAGCGGCGATGGCGGTCGTCTCGCGTGGACGATTGCCTGCCAATCAGGTGGGAGCGCCTTGGTCACTCTGCCGATCGAGGGCCTAGACGTCTCCTCGCAAGCCTTTTCAGCGCCATTCGTAGTGCCGGAGCGCTGTTCTGCGCAATGGCTGCGGCTAGCCGGGAAGTTCGGTGAGTTTCCAAAGGACCAGCGCGCGACGATAAGCAACTTTCGGATCGCGAAGGCTGGACAGTAATGAACGCTCTACGAAGCTGGGCTTTGCCGACCTATCTCTTTGCCTGCCTACTACTCGGCGGCGCGAGCGCGGCGGGACTTTGGGCTAACGTCCTGCTCCAGGTCCTAGCCATTCCACTTCTCGTGTGGGCATTAGCGTCGCGACACGCTGCTAAAATGAGCCAACCCGAAAAGCAGCTTTTGGGTCTGGCGGCCGCCCTATTTCTCTTGGGCTTCGTGCAGTTGCTCCCCCTTCCTCCTGAAGTGTGGAGCGCTCTTCCAGGACGAGATGCAGCAAGGGCCGGATTCGAATTGTTAGGAGAAGCCTTGCCCTGGCTACCCCTCTCGCTGTCTCCTTACGCAACCATCGCCTCATTGCTCTGGCTGCTTCCGGCCGCGGCCGTACTTCTTTGGCTCGTGCGGTTCAAAATTGATAATCCGGCTAGGCTGGCTTGGACGATAGTCGGCGTCACTGCGCTGTCGGTGCTGATAGGCGCGCTGCAAATCAGCGGCGGCATGAACTCCGCATGGTACTTCTACCGCATCACCAACTACGGCGTAATGGTGGGCTTTTTCGCCAATGCGAACCATATGGCCACCCTGCTTGTTGTCACACTGCCTTTCCTTGCGGCGCTCTATGCAAGCTCGAATCGCGATGACCGCCGCAGGAGGAGCGGGCGGAAAGGCCAAGGCGGTCCCGGATTCGTCATGTTGTTGAGCGCGCTAGGGCTTGTCGCTGTAGGCCTCGTCATCAACGGATCTCTCGCCGGCCTGGGCCTCATGCTACCCGTGGCGATCGCAAGCGCGATGATGCTCCGTCCCGCAAAAAGGCTTCCGAGATGGGCTGTCCCGGTACTCGGCCTAATCGTGGTCGCATCAGTTGGAACCGTATTTTCCGGCTGGTTCGACAACAACCTGTTCGGAGACGCAGCTTATACAAGTTCGATCTCACGATACACGTCGTTCCAAACGACATTGGCGGCGGCGATAGACCACTTGCCTTTTGGATCCGGGATCGGAACTTTCGGCGTCATATATCCCATGTACGAAATTCCCGAACAGGTCACGACTACGTACATGAACCATGCCCACAGCGACTATATCGAGTTGTTCCTGGAGGCGGGACTTCCTGGCGTGGTTCTGACCCTGCTGTTTCTTCTGTGGTGGTTGCGGCAGACGATGCAAATCTGGCGATCCGAGGAGCCGAGCCACTTCGCGCGCGCGGCGACGATCGCTTCTGCAGCGATACTCGCCCATAGCACCGTCGATTACCCGTTGAGAACGGTGGCCATAAGCGTGGTGTTTGCGATCTGCTGCGCTTTAATGGCGAACCTGAACCTTCGCGCGGGTCGCTCCGGACCGGAGACAAGCAAACGAGCTGTGAGACACATTACCGCCGAGTGAAAGCTTCTTCTATGGCGCTCAGATAAGATCCGACCACGGCGCTCTCCGTAAAGTCTTGCTTGACACGTAGACGCCCAGCGTCGCCCATGGCGGCACGCTCGTAGTCGCTGAGGCCAAGCATCTGAACCATTGCCTGTGCGAGCGATGCTGGGTTTCGAGGTGCGCAGAGAAGTCCGTTAACTTCGTGACTTACCACCTGACGGCAGCCGGGCACGGCAGTGGCGATAAGCGGCCGCGCCATCGCTGCACCTTCCAGCAGCGTACGTGGAAGCCCTTCACGCCATGATGGCAGGACGACGCAGTCAGCGTCAGCAATATAGGGGCGCACGTCCTCGGCAGATCCGAGGTACTCGATGGAGCCCTCTCTCTGCCATGCGGTTACCTCTTCGCGGGTGACCGCGGAGCGGTTCTCTGCGTCGAGAAAGCCTAACACTTTGAACTGGACATCAGGCATCTCGCGCCGGACCATCCGGGCTGCCTCGACGAATTCGTAGATACCTTTTTGACCGATGAGTCGGCCAACAAAGAGGAATGTGAATGGTCCGATAGCGCGGAGAGGAAACGAAGCCGGATCGAAATAATCCACGTCTATTCCCGAACCCGGCAGAAGTCTCGCCTGTTCCGACCGCACCAATCCGCTGGCGAGGAAAAGCTCCTTGTCATCTGCATTCTGAAAGAAGACCACCCGCGACCCGCGAAGCGCGACGCGGTAAAGCATCATGACGATCCGCTGCAGAATCCCTGAAGCCAGGAAGGCTGTCCCAAGACCCGATACATTGTTGATGACCGGAATGCCGAGCGAGTGGGCGGCGAGCGAACCCCAGATGTTCGGTTTGGCAGTATATCCCAGGAAGATCTGGGGATTCAGCCGCTTGAGTTCCCTACGATAGCGAAACAACAGCGCAAGATCCTGCCGCGGCGACAGCCCCCGGCTGTCCATTGCCACGGCCACGTGCTCTGCTCCAATCTCTTCCAAGCGGCTGCTCCATTCATCGCTTGGCGTGAGCACCACGATGCGCCAGCCCGCAACTCGCAGCGCGTCAACTATGCCGCTCCGGAAGTTGATGACGTTCCACGAGGAGTTGATGGAGATGATAGCGGTCGGGCGCATTGGCCCGGCACACAGCATCAGGAGTCCCGACTTGGCAAGAGACAGCGCTCTGATAGAGCGTCGCGAGGCGGACACAGATTGAGGCGGGGAATCCTTTCGTGACGGGTGGCGATACAAAGCAACGGAGTTTCGCGCTTATCGGCGCCGCCGGCTACATTGCACCGCGTCACATGCAGGCCATTCGGGCCACGGGAAACACGCTCGTTGCCGCTTTCGACCCGAGCGACAGTGTGGGAGTTATAGATAGCTTCTTTCCTGAAAGCGCTTTCTTCACGGAGTTTGAGCGCTTCGACCGCCATATCGACAAGCTCAGGCGAGACGGCAATCGCGACAAAGTCGATTTCGTTTCGATCTGCTCGCCAAACTACCTGCACGATTCACACATTCGGTTTGCACTGCGTTCGGGTGCTGACGCGATTTGCGAGAAGCCTTTAGTGCTTAATCCCTGGAATATCGATGGCCTTATCGAAGCCGAAGCTACCTCCGGCCATAGGGTAAGCACGATTCTCCAGTTGCGTGTACATCCCGCCATTCTGGCCTTGCGTGAGAAAGTAAAGGGAGACCAAGACCATAAATACGAAGTTGACCTTACCTACGTCACTTCACGTGGGAAATGGTATCTCTATTCTTGGAAAGGGGACGAGCGGAAATCCGGTGGAATTGCTACGAACATTGGCGTTCATTTTTTCGATATGCTGCATTTCATCTTTGGAAATTTGCAAGAGAACAAAGTGCATATTTCCGAACCCCAGCGTGCTTCGGGTTGGCTCGAGTATGAGCATGCGCGGGTACGATGGTTCCTTTCGGTTGACGCAG
>CAYOJN010000020.1:10216-17911 GCA_964404245.1 uncultured Sphingosinicella sp.
GGTTGGCTCGAGTATGAGCATGCGCGGGTACGATGGTTCCTTTCGGTTGACGCAGCCGACCTCCCGGACAACGCACAGCGCGCGGGCCAGCGAACCTTTCGTTCGATAACTGTGGATGGAAAGGAGATGGAGTTCTCCGGTGGCTTCGGCGACTTGCACGATCGCAGCTACGAACTCATTCTCGACGGGAAAGGCTTTGGTCTCGAGGACAGCCGTGCGGCAATTGATGCCGTTGCAGCGATCCGGACTTCCTCGCCGCTTGCGGTCTCGGGCGACTGCCACCCGCTCGCCCTCCGGCGGGTATGATGAGCTTCTACAAGCACGAAAGCGCAATCATCGACGAGGGCGCGGAAGTCGGCGCAGGCGCGCGCATTTGGCACTTCGTTCACGTTTGCGGCGGCGCGCGGCTCGGCCGTGATGTCGTGCTTGGGCAAAACGTCTACATCGGCGGCAGGGTCCAAATCGGGGCACGGTGCAAGATACAGAACAATGTGTCTGTTTATGATGGCGTGACACTCGAGGACGACGTGTTCGTAGGGCCGAGCGCGGTATTCACTAACGTCCTCAATCCTCGCGCTCATGTAGAGCGCAAAGATGAGTACCGTCCGACGCTTGTTCGTACCGGCGCCACCTTGGGGGCAAACTGCACCATCGTATGTGGCGTCACCGTCGGTCGCTACGCGCTCGTCGCGGCGGGCGCTGTCGTGACGAGCGATGTGCGGGACTTCGGACTGGTCATTGGAGTACCAGCACGCCAAAGGGGCTGGGTCAGCCGGAGAGGCGAGAAGTTGGACCTCCCTCTAAAAGGCCAAGCCGAAGCCTCGTGCCCGGTAACTCGAGAGCTATACCGGTTAGATGGCGATCTATTGCGGTGTCTTGCGGAATGATCCCCTTCATCGATCTTCAGTCGCAATACCGTGACCTTAAGGCAGATATCGATGCGCGAATTGCCCGCGTTCTTGATGGTGGAAGCTTCATCATGGGACCCGAGGTTGCGGCGATGGAGGAGGCGCTCGCCGCCTTCGCCGGAACCGGTCATTGTGTTTCGACCGGGAGTGGCACGGACGCGCTGTTGATCTCCCTGATGGCGCTGGGGATAGGACAAGGGGACGAGGTAATCGTACCCGCATTCACATTTGCGGCGACCGCCGAGGTGGTAGTGCTGTCCGGCGCCACCCCGGTGCTGGTCGACATCGAACCCGACACCTGCAACATCGATCCGACTGCAATAGCGGAAGCGGTGTCAGAGCGAACCAAGGCCATTATTCCGGTTAGTCTCTATGGTCAGCCGCCTGACATGGAGCAAATCAACGCAATAGCCGAACGAGACGGCATTGCAGTGATCGAGGACGGAGCTCAAAGCTTCGGTGCCGAGTACCGAGGGCGACGTAGCGGGTCACTCTCAACTATTGGATGCACCAGCTTCTTTCCGTCAAAGCCTCTCGGCTGTTATGGAGACGGCGGGGCGCTGTTTACTGATGACGATGCCCTAGCTGGTGCCGCCCGGGAGATTCGGGTCCATGGGCAATCGAGCCGGTACCATCACACTCGCATCGGTCTTGGCGGACGTATGGACACGCTTCAATGCGCCGTCATCCTCGCGAAGCTCAATCGCTTCGAGTGGGAGGTCGAACAGCGGCTTGAAATAGGTGCGCGGTACAACGCCCTGCTCGACGAACGGGGCATTGCGCGGGTCGTTCAGCGGGCGGACCGAACCAGCGTCTTCGGGCAGTATACTGTGTTCGTGAACGATCGCGAGCGAGTGCGACAAACCTTGCAAGCTGACGGTATTCCCACTGCGGTTCATTATCCGGCACCTCTCAGCCATCAGCCCGCCTATCGCGGCCGATGCATTCACGGCCCGCTCCCCCTTGCAGAAGCGGCCGCGCGAAAAGTGCTGAGCCTGCCGATGCACCCGTACCTGGGCGAGGTATTGCAGGATCGTATCGTGCAGTCCTTGGCTGAAGGAACGACGCACTGATGTTAGCGCTGGTCGGCCCGGCGCTGCTGGGCATCTGTGGTCAAGTCTGCCGGTGCTGCGTCGAGGCCTTACGGCCATCGCGGCTTGCGGGCTTTATCCATCTTCTTTCTCCACACGCGCGAACAAAGAACCCGAAGGCGATTGAACAGATATGAAACTTGAAGGCAGGAAGCTGGTGTTGATCGGTGGAGCCGGTCTGATCGGATCGCATACCGCCGACCGGCTCCTGCAGGAGGACGTCGGTGAGATCCTGATCTACGACAACTTCGTGCGAGGCCGCATCGAGAACCTTGCTGGCGCACTGAAGGATCCGCGCGTCCGCGTGTTCGATATCGGTGGAGACATTCTGCAGACCGACATACTCGAGGCGGCGTTAGATGGGGCCGACGGCGTCTTTCACTTCGCCGCCCTTTGGCTGCTCCAGTGCCACGAGTTCCCACGGAGCGCATTCGACGTCAACGTGCAAGGCACGTTCAACGTCATGGACGCTTGTGTGAAGAAAGGGGTGAAGCGACTCGTCTATTCCTCATCCGCTTCAGTTTACGGTGACGCCGTCACCGAACCGATGAGTGAGGATCATCCGTTCAACAATCAAAATTTCTATGGCGCCACGAAGATCTGCGGTGAAGCAATGTTGCGGGCTTTCCATCACCGCTACGGTCTCGATTACGTCGGCCTGCGCTACATGAATGTTTACGGATCGCGGCAGGATTATCGTGGCGCATACATTGCGGTGATCATGAAGATGTTAGACGCCATTGACCGCGGAGTGAGCCCGACCATCCTCGGCGACGGCTCCGAAGCGTTCGACTTCGTTGCCGTGGAAGACTGCGCTTTGGCGAATGTTCGCGCGATGCAGGCTGAGGCAACGGATCGCTACTACAACGTTGGAACAGGGCGACGTACATCGCTCCGAGAATTGGCCGAGCTTCTCCTTGAGTTGACCGGTTCGACCTGCCCCATCAACTACGCGCCGCGCAGCACGGCTACCCTCGTGCGCAACCGAATTGGCGATCCTGTCCGAGCGGCCACAGAGATCGGTTTCACAGCCGAGATCGATCTGCGGGAGGGGCTTGAAAGGCTAATCGCATGGCGAGCGGCGCACCAGGGGGAAGTCGAAGTGCGGCGCGATCGTATGGGAATCCAGGCGTGAACGACCGACGCATGATTCAGATCGCCTTGCCGCAGACAGGCGACGAAGAGTGGCAAGCCTGTCGAGGCCCGATCCTGTCGGGCTGGCTTACTCAGGGCCCGGAGGTCGCGGCTTTCGAGAGGGATTTCGCCGAACGCCATGGCGTCGACCACGCATTGGCCATCACCAGTTGTACGACGGGCCTGCACCTCATTCTCGCGGCCATGGAAATTGGGCCTGGTGATGAAGTGATAGTTCCAGCGTTCACGTGGATCGCGACGGCGAATGTGGTGCTCTACTGTGGCGCCACGCCTGTGTTCGCCGATGTCGATCCCGCAACCTTTAACCTCGATCCGGAAGATGTCGCGCGACGGGTCACGAGCAGGACCAAGGCCATCATTCCTGTTCACATGTTCGGACTGTGTGCGGATATCGACGCCATCCGATCACGCGTGCCGGCCAATGTCAGAATCGTGGAAGACGCTGCTTGCGCCGCAGGGGCCTCGTTGCGGGGTACCTCTGCAGGGGGACTTGGCGACGCGGCCGCGTTCTCTTTCCATCCTCGAAAAACTATCACGACCGGCGAAGGTGGGATGGTCACCACCAATGATGCTGCGTTGGCCGAGCACATGGCCATGCTCCGCAATCACGGTGCTTCAATCTCGGAGGAGCAGCGTCATGCTGGCCCCCGTCCCTATCTGCTCCCGGACTTCAATCTGCTGGGCTTCAACTACCGGATGACCGACCTCCAGGGCGCAGTCGGGCGGGTTCAGTTGCGGAAGCTCGATACCTTCATTGAGGAGCGGCAACGCCGAGCGGAGCAATACCACGAACGCCTCGGAGGAATCGAATGGCTGCGCATGCCCCTGACCGGGGACGGCCAGCATGCGTGGCAGGCGTTCGTCACTTATGTCGATCCCGCTACGGCGCCGATGTCACGAAATGTTCTTATGGAGCATCTCCAGGCTCGCGGCATCTCGACCCGCCCCGGCACCCATGCCGTGCATATGCTCGGGTATTACCGGGACCGGTTCGGCTTTTCTCCAGACGATTTTCCGGGCGCACGCGAGTGCGACCGCAATAGTATGGCGATCCCGCTGCACAACCGCATGAATGACGACGATTATGATCATGTCATCACGACGCTGCAGGCGATCTGAGTCAGGCCGATGTGTGGCATAGCGGGTATCCTTAATCTCGACGGCGCGCCGGTTTCCCCGGCCGTTCTGCAGCGCATGACAGATGCCGTCGCACATCGCGGACCCGACGGAGATGGTCACTGGATCGAGGGCAATGTGGGCCTCGGTCACCGCCGTCTGGCGATCATCGATCCGTCTCCCGCCGGCCACCAACCCATGGCCAGTTCGGATCATCGTTACCTGCTGACCTACAACGGCGAACTCTACAATTTCCGTGAACTGCAGGCCGAACTGGAGACACTTGGGTATTGGTTTCGCTCCCGGTGCGACACCGAGGTCGTCCTTAATGCGCTGGTCCACTGGGGTCCGGCAGCGCTCGAACGCTTCAACGGGATGTTCGCACTGGCGCTGTGGGACCGTAAGAAGCGGCAACTGCTGCTCGCGCGCGACCGCTACGGGATCAAGCCGCTCTATGTTTGGCAGGATGGCCGCCGCCTGGCTTTCGCCTCCGAACAGAAGGCGATCAGGGCCATGCCTGATGTCGCTCTGGAGTTGGATCGCTCCGCGCTATTCGAGTACTTCACCTTCCAGAACATTTTCACCGATCGCACACTGCTGAAGGGTGTGGAACTGCTTCGCCCCGGCCACTATGCGACTCTCGATCTCCGCCAATCGTCACCCAGCCTGAGACCCACGCAGTATTGGGACTTTGACTTCCGCGAGCCAGAAGCGCCGGCTGACGACCGGGCCTACCATGAAGAACTGAGCCGCTTATTCCGCCAAGCGGTCTCACGGCAGCTTGTCGCCGACGTTGAACTGGGAAGCTATCTAAGCGGCGGGATGGATTCCGGCTCTATAACGGCGGTGGCCGCTCAGTCCTTTCCCTATCTCAAGACCTTCACTTGCGGGTTCGACCTAAGCTCCGCGTCGGGTATTGAGTTGGCGTTCGACGAACGGACCAGGGCCGAGGCGATGTCCTACGCCTTCAAGACCGAACATTATGAGATGGTACTCAAGGCCGGGGACATGGAGCGTGCCATGCCGCACCTTGCCTGGCATCTCGAAGAACCCCGCGTCGGACAGAGTTATCCGAATTACTACGTCGCCCGCTTGGCTTCGAAGTTCGTCAAGGTCGTGCTCAGTGGGGCTGGCGGCGACGAACTTTTTGGCGGATATCCGTGGCGCTACTATCGCGCCGTGGTGAACGATAGCTTTGAGGCGTACGTCGACAAGTACTACGGCTTCTGGCAGCGCATGCTCGATGACGGTGAGCGCCGGGACCTGTTCGCGCCCGTGTGGAAAGATGTTGCTGACGTTTCCACTCGTGACATTTTTCGCGACGTTCTGAAACCACACGAGGAGGGCCTCGACAGCCCGGAAGGCTACATCAACCATTCGCTCTACTTCGAAGCGAAGACCTTCCTGCACGGACTGCTGGTCGTCGAAGACAAGCTCAGCATGGCCCACGGACTCGAGACGCGCCTGCCCTTCCTCGACAACGACCTGGTCGATTTTGCGATGCGGGTTCCGGTGCGGCTAAAGCTCAACAATCTGGCGGACGTGGTACGGATCAACGAGAATGATCCCGGCGATAAGACGGCGCGCTATTTCTCTAAGACGCGTGACGGCAAGCAGATCTTGCGGAACGTCATGGGCGGGCTCATCCCGCAGGAGATCGCGACGGCCGAGAAGCAGGGCTTCTCCGCACCCGACGCCAGTTGGTTCAAGGGCGATAGCATCGAATTCGTCCGTGGTACCCTGATGAACCGGAAAGCGCGTATCTACGATTACCTGGACCAGAACACGGTGGAACGCCTGCTGAACGGGCATCTCAGCGGTGAAAAGAACCGGCGGCTCCTGATTTGGTCGCTACTCAGCTTTGAACAGTTCTTGGAAACGCTCGAACATGGCTAGTCTGCTCGAGCAGTTGAAGGCCGTTTGGCGCCAACGGCGCGAGGCAGTGGATGCTCGCTACAACCGCACGCTCCCTTTCGGCGATTATGTGGTCGATCGGTGGGAAAAGGCCAAGGCCCTTGGGTTCGGCGAAGGCGCATCTATCTACGACAGTGCCTTAGTCATCGGTAGCGTCACAGTGGGCGAACAAAGCTGGATCGGTCCGGGTGTGGTCCTCGACGGTTCGGGTGGGCTCAGGATCGGAGCCTATTGCTCGATCTCTGCGGGGGTCCAGATCTACAGCCACGACAGCGTCGCCTGGGCGACGTCCGGCGGAACGGCCGAAATTGAGCGAGCGCCTACTCGGATCGGTGACCGATGCTACATCGGACCCAACACAATCGTCGCGAAGGGGGTGACTATAGGAGATGGCTGCGTGGTAGGCGCCGGCAGCATCGTCCTTACCGATCTCCCCCCGGGCAGCCGGGCTGCCGGCGCCCCGTGCCGACTCATCCAGGGCGGCGACGCCGACCCGGTGCAATGAGCGCGCGCGAAGGCGGAATGATGGACCAGGCCGTGGGCCAGAGCATGGCCTATGGAACGGCTACGATCCTGTCGCGAGCGACCTTGGTCGTGGCGTTGTTGGTCCTCCCCTTCATTCTCACCCCGCGGGAATACGGCGCGCTTAGCATGATCGTCACAGTGGCCGCGCTTGTGGCCATCCTAGTGCCACTTGAGATCGCGCAAGGGGTCGCTCGTTTCTACACGCCGGCCCCCTTGGCTCAGAAGAAGGCGATCGCTAGTTCGGCCTGGACTTTCCTTCTGATGATGCTGGCCGGATTTCTGCTGCTCGGCCAATTGCTTGCAGAGCCGCTGTGCCGATTGATCTTCAGCGATATCAGCTTCCTTCCGGCGTTCAGGATCGCGCTGTTCCTGATGGCATTCAACTGCCTCTTCTACTTCCTGCAGAATCAATGCCGCTGGGAATTCCGCACCGCCGAGTATGTGCTGATAAGCCTCGTGTTCAGCTTCTTGAGCCTGGCCCTTTCTCTCGGTCTTGGTGTTCTGATGAATCCGCCTCTAGTGGGGGTGGTACTCGGCCAAGCCTTGGGAGCGGCACTTGCGGTTGCCTTGGGTGTTTACGGCCTTCGACGCAGCTTCGCACTCAAGATCGACCGGCAACGGCTGCAGGAGTTGCTGCGTTTCTCCCTCCCTCTGGTGCCGGCGGGCATCTCCCTATTCCTCAGCGTTTACGCCAGCCGCCTCATCTTGAACGGCGTGTCGAGCCTTGAGGACGTGGGGCTCTACACGTTGGCAGCACAGATCGCGGGCATCGCCACCCTAGGCATCGTTGGCGTTCAGGGTGCTCTGACGCCGCTGGTCATGAAGCATCACCAGCACCCCAATACGCCTGGTCAACTCGCGCGGCTGTTTGAGGCTTTTTTCGGCTTCGCCATCGTCTCGTCGCTTGCGCTTGGACTGTTTGCTCCGGAGTTCATTCGGTATCTCGGCAATCCCGCGTACGCCGGCTCAGCGCCGCTGGTGCTGCT
>CAYOJN010000021.1:0-17678 GCA_964404245.1 uncultured Sphingosinicella sp.
GTCTATCTGAATGTCGCCGGCGGCTATCGGGTTACCGATCCGGCGGCCGATCTTGCCGTTGCTGCAGCACTGATTTCGGCGCTTTCGGAACGGCCGGTGCCGGCGGACATGCTGGCTTTCGGGGAAGTGGCCCTTTCGGGCGAGCTTCGGCCGGTTGCCCAGGCCGCTCCACGGATCAAGGAGGCCTCGAAACTGGGTTTCGAGCGTGCCCTTGTCCCGGCGGCGATTGCTCGGGAAAAAGGCCCGCTCGCGCTCACCGGCTTTTCGACCCTCGGACAACTCGTTGACCATCTGCTGGGGCGCGTCTAGCCCGTTGGCTTATGGGACTGACCGCTCTCGACATCATCGTCATCCTGCTCGTGGGTGCCGGGCTGGTCTTCGGATTGCTCCGGGGCTTTGTCTTCGAATTGCTTTCCCTGTTCGCCTGGGTGCTTGCGATCATAGCCCTTCGCTATCTCCACGAGCCGGCCAGCGCCTTGCTCCTCGGGCCGGTGGGAACGATTTCCGGTGCTTCCGTCCTCGCCTTCATTCTGGTCTTCGGGATTGTCTTTCTTGCCGGCAAACTCGCTTCACGAAGGCTCGGGGACCGGGTTCGAAAATCGGTCGTCGGCCCGATCGACCGGCTGCTTGGCGGCGGTTTCGGCGCGATCAAGGGACTTCTCGTTGCGACCCTCCTCTACCTCGCTGCCAATCTCCTCTACGATACGGTCTGGGGCCGGGCAGCCGAGCGGCCGGACTGGATGGCCAAATCGCGGAGCTACCCGCTTCTCCACGCCAGCGGAGTAGCGATCGTCGACCTGGTCGAAGCCCGCCGCGGTCCTGCACGTGAAGACGATCAAGCCGAAGACGAGGCAGCCGACGCCCAGTGACCGAGATCAGGCTTCACGACACGATGGCCCGCGAAAAGCGGGTCTTCACCCCCGCCGATCCGGATCGGGTGACGCTCTATGTGTGCGGTCCGACGGTCTATAACCGCGCCCATATCGGCAATGCACGCCCGGCCGTCGTCTTCGACGTGCTCGTCCGCCTGCTTCGCCACGTCTATGGACGCGACAGCGTCCTCTATGCTCGAAACGTTACCGACGTCGATGACAAGATCATCGAGGCGGCGCGCGATGGCGGGGTTGATCCCGCTTCGATCGCGAAGCGCTTCGAACGCCATTATGTCGAGGACATGGGTGCACTTGGAGTCGAGGAGCCGACCATCGCTCCCCATGCGACCGAGAATGTCGACCATATGATCGCGATGATCGAGCAGCTGATCGCTTCCGGCAATGCCTATGAGGCGCAGGCGCACGTCCTGTTCCATGTGCCCAGCGACGCCTCTTATGGAGCGCTCGGCCGGCGTGACCGCGAGGCGATGATCGCTGGCGCCCGGGTGGAAGTGGCTGCCTACAAGAAGGATCCGGCCGATTTCGTTCTATGGAAGCCGTCGCCGGATGACATGATCGGCTGGGACAGTCCGTGGGGGAGGGGACGTCCGGGCTGGCATATCGAATGTTCGGCGATGATCCGGCGCCATCTGGGCGAAACGATCGACATTCATGGCGGGGGGCTGGATCTGATCTTCCCGCATCACGAGAATGAACTCGCGCAGAGCCGCTGTGCCCATCAGGGGGCACCGCTCGCCCGTTACTGGGTTCATAACGGCTTTCTCTCGATGGCAGGCAGCGAGAAGATGTCGAAGAGCCTCGGCAACGTCGTCACCGTCGGCGAATTGCTTGAACAGGGTCATCGCGGCGAGACGTTGCGACTGGCCCTGCTCTCGGCCCAGTATCGGCAGCCGCTGGACTGGTCGTCGCAGCTGATCGCCCAGAGCAAGGCAACGCTCGACCGGCTGTATCGAACGGCAGGCGACGAAAAGCCCGGCGAAGTGGATCCCGCAGTGGTCGAGGCGCTTGCCGACGACCTCAACACGCCGCTTGCCCTGGCAAGGCTGTCGGCGCTTGCCGACGGCGCCACCTTGCGAGCGAGCGCGGCCCTGCTCGGCTTGTTGGAGACGCCGGCATCGGCCTGGTTCCGGGGCGAGGGGGACGATCGGATCGAGGCGTTGATCACTGAACGGACCGAGGCCAAGAAAGCCCGCGATTTCGAGACTGCCGACAGGATCCGCGATGCGCTGAAGGCCGAGAATGTCCTTCTCGAGGACGGGCCGGACGGGACCAGCTGGCGGCGCGCCTGAGCCTGCCTGACCGACCCTGGCCTATCGCCGCTCGAGGCTCGATCCTATATCGGTGTCGTGACCAGCAATCTCTACAGTCGGGACATATTGCGGCTCGCCGCCTCGATCCCCAACCACCAGCGGCTCGAATCTCCCCAGGCGAGCGTCGAGCGAAGCTCGCCGGTCTGCGGTAGCCGGGTGATTGTCGACGTCGTCACCGACGACGAAGGCCGGGTGAGCGAGATCGGACAGGAGGTTCGTGCCTGTGCCCTTGGCCAGGCCTCCGCGGCCTTGATGGGGGGGCAGGCGATCGGGCGGTCGGCCAGGGAGCTTGCCGGCGCCCGCGACTCGCTTGCCGACTACCTGGCCGGGCGACGCGACGATCCGGGCGACTGGCCCGGGCTGGACGTCTTTGCCGATGCCCGCCAATTTCCGGCCCGCCACCGTTCGATCCTCCTTGCATTCGAAGCGGCTTCGGAAGCGGCGTCCGTTGCTTCGGGCGGGGGCGGCGCCTGAATTATATCCGTGGCATTCCCGTCCAGGCGGGCGCCGGTGCAAGGAAGGCCTGTCCGATCCCGCGGGTGAGGATCATCGCTCCGCCTTTCTTGTCGTGGCTCATCCGCGCCTCGAGGGTCTCGGGATCCACATTGCAGCGCACTGGAAGGCCCGAACTTTCGAGATGGCGAATCGCCCGGGCCGAATCCTCTCCTGCACAAAAGCCCAGTTCCACTGACTTCTGGAACGCCATCGCCATTCCGATCGAGACCGCTTCCCCGTGGAGAAGGTCGGTTTCGGCCTCGATTGCATGGCCGAAGGAATGGCCGAAGTTCAGAAGCGCCCGCTGGCCGCTCAGGTCCCGCTCGTCGCCGGCGACATGGCGCGCTTTCTCCTCGATGCAGGTGGCGATCGCCTTCAGCCGGGCCGCGGAATCGCCTTCGATCAGCGCTTCGCCATTCGCCTCGCACCAGCCGAAGAAGTCCGGATTGGCGATCAGCCCATATTTCACGACCTCGGCATAGCCCGATCGGATCTGCCTCGGATCGAGAGTCGAAAGGCTTTGCGGGTCGATCAGGACGAGCGAGGGAGCGTGGATGGCGCCGATGAGATTCTTGCCGTGGCGGGTGTTCACGCCCGTCTTTCCGCCGATGGCGCTGTCGGCCTGGGCAAGGAGGGTGGTCGGAACCGCGATCCAGGCGCAGCCGCGCTTCATCACGGCGGCGGCAAATCCGGCGACATCGCTCACCGCGCCGCCGCCGACGGCGACGACATGGTCGGTCCTGCCCATTGCGCAATCGAGCATCGCCTCGATGAGCCTTTCGAGCTCGCTGAGGCTCTTGCCCGCTTCGCCGGGCGGAAGACTGTAGCGGCCAACGAAGTTGCCGCGCAGCCGGTCTGGCCAGCCAGCGGCCTCGACATTGCGATCGGTGACCAGGAACAGCTTCCCGTCCGGCAACGGCCATTTGTCGATCAACCCGTCTTCGATCAGGATCGGGTAGCCGAGGCGGTCGAAGCGGATCATCGGGCGGTCTCTTCAGGCAGTGCCAGGACGATCCGGTCGATCACCTGGTCGGGATCGAGCGTTTCCGTGTCGATTCGCCGATGAGCCAAAGCATAAAAAGGCCGCCGGGCGTTCGACAGAGTCTCCAGCGTGGCTCGGACGGGATTTCCGGAAAGCAGCGGCCTTCCTTTCGCCGAGCCCAGGCGCTCGGCAAGCCTCTCGGGCGAGGCGTCGAGCCAGATCGTGAAGCCCTGATCGGTCAGCGCCTGGCGAACCTGTTCGTCGCAGACGCTCCCGCCACCGGTGGCGAGAACGGTCTTCCTTCGGCCGACCAGACACAGAATCGCCTGCCGCTCCCGTTCCCGGAAACCCGATTCGCCGAAACGGGCAAAAATCGTCTCGATTCCAAGTCCCGCAGAACGCTCGACTTCCTCGTCGCTGTCGACGAAGGCCAGGTTCAGCCGCTGCGCGAGGCGGCGCCCGACCTCGGTCTTGCCCACCCCCGTCGGGCCAACGAGAACAATCGCTCTTTCGATCGGTTTTCCCCCGAGGTGGATGAAGCGGGGGCTATACAGATTGAGCGATGCTGGGGCAAAAGGCCGGCCATGGTCAGACCCAGATATGATTTCGGCAGCCAAAGGCGCCGCCGTTCGCCTCTTGCGATGATTGCGATCCTTCTCCTCATCCTGGTCGTTGGCCTTCTGGTCTACGCGTCCACGGTGGATACCGAAGTTCCGGTCGGACCGATGTCCCAGGACGTGACGAATGAAGTCCTGGCCGAGTAAACTGCTCCTGATCGGGAGCGTCGCGGCCCTGGCAATGGCGATCCCGGCTTCAAGCCAGGATCGCGAGTCACCGGAATCGCTTCTTCCGCCCGGCTTCGGCGACCCTGACGACCTGCCTCCGCCTCAGGAGCGCGTGCCCGACCAGCCCGGACCGCAGGCGCCCGCACCGCCGGCCCCGCCTTCGTCGTCTCCCTCGCTTGCGCCGGCTCCGCCGGCGCCTCCGCCCCCCTCGTCGGCGTTCGACGGCCTGGCCGAGGTCCCGGTAGCGGACGTGGAGGGATTGCAGCCGTCGGGCCCGCTCAACTATTTCACCATTCCCGAAGGCCGGACCCGCCCTGTGGAGCGGGTTGGAGTGCTCGGCCCCGGCAATTTCGGACTGGGTCCGGATTCCTTCGGGAATGCGAATGGAATCTATCTGGCCGCGCTCATGCGCAGGCTCGATGCACCACTGCCATCGCGGTGGACGTCGATCCTGCTTCGCCGGGCCCTCCTGTCCCGGATCGCCGCTCCAAGGGGAATCCATCCCGTCGACTGGGTCGCCCAGCGGGCGAGCCTGCTCGTGAACATGGGCGAAGCCGATGCTGCAAGGCTTCTGGTCCAGTCCGTCGACAGCCAGTTGTTCACTCCGCTGATGGTCCAGGCGGCAGCACAAACGGCGCTGGCAACCGCCGATCCCGGTGCCTTGTGCCCGATCGTCGAGCCGGCCCGTAAGCTGTCGGATGACAAAGCGGTCTGGACCCTGGCCGAAGCGATGTGCGCCGCGCTTGCAGGGGAGCCCTCTCGCGCCGATGCCCTGGTCGACCAGGCTCGCCGCCAGGGCGGCAGCGGAATCGATCTCCGGCTGGCGGAGAAGATCGTCGGTGCGGGCGCTCAGACCCGCCGGTCGGTGACGATCGACTGGGAAGGGGTCGATTCGCTGACTCCGTGGCGTCTTGGCCTGGCCGGCGCCACCGGGACCGAAATTCCCTCGCCGCTGATCGACAAGGCGAGCCCGAGGATCGTCGGCTGGTTCGCCCGGGCGCCGATGGTACCGCTCGAAAGGCGGCTTGGAGCCGCCTGGACCGCAGCATCGCTGGGAATCTTCTCGTCCGCTTCGCTGGTGGAGATTTACAGTCTTCTGCTCGATTCCACCGATCCGGCCGAATCGTCCGGTACCATCGGTGCCCGGCTTCGAACCGCCTGGACCGATGCCGACGCCGGCGAAAGGCTGGAAGCGCTTCGCGGGTTGTGGAACGAAGGTGAAGGGGAGGCGCAGACCTATGCCCGTCTCATCCTCACCGCGGGGGCTTCGGCCCGCCTTCGGCCAGCGGAGGAAACTCTTGCCTCGGCGCCGAACCTGATTGCTTCCATGCTTTCCGCAGGTCTCGATCGGCAGGCGGCTCGATGGAGCGGAGTCATTGACCAGCAAGGCGAGGCCAACCGGGCCTGGGCCCTGCTTGCAGTCGCCTCACCAAGCCCTTCCGTGGATCTTTCGTCCGGGCGGATCCGGAACTATATCGACGCTGACGACAGTCCCGATCGGCGCCGCTCGAGGGCGCTGGTCGCTGCGCTTGCCGGGCTTGGACGAATCAGTTCCGACGAAGCCTCCGGCCTTGCCGGCTCGCTCGGTCTTCGCCTGGCCAGCGACGGCGCCTGGGCCCGGGCGATCGACCGGTCGGCACGCTTGCGGCAGCCTGCAACGGCGGCCCTGCTCGCGGCGACGGGTTTGCAGACGGCGGACTGGTCGGGTGTTCCCCCGGCCCATCTGTTCCGGATCCTGAGGGCGCTTCGAATGGCCGGGCTCGAATATGAAGCACGGATGATCGCCGCCGAGGCGATGACCCGATTGTGAGCAGCGGCGATGATCGTCGGCTTATCGCGGCGTTCCTGGAAATGATGGCGGCCGAAGCCGGGGCCGCCCGCAATACCCTTCTGGCCTATGGCCGCGACCTGGCCGGCGCTTCCGAGCAGCTTGGTGGCAGACTTTCGGATGCCGGTCCGGACCAGCTTGCGACACTCGGAAAGGCCTGGCTTGAGCTCAGCCGGGCGACGGTCGCCAGGAAGTCGGCAGCGCTTCGCCGGTTTTTCGGCTTTCTTCACGATGAGGGAATGAGAGCTGACGATCCGTCGGCTGCCCTTCCCCGCCCGGGGGCCGAGCGCGCTTTGCCCAGGGTGCTCGACCGAACAGCCGTTGAGGCCCTGTTCGCGGAAATCGAGCGGCGAACAGCGACGGGTTCGACTCAGTCCCTTCGAATCGCGGCCCTGTTCGAGCTTCTCTACGGCTCAGGCCTTCGAGCGACCGAACTCGTTTCGCTTCCGCGCAACGCCGTCTCCGTGGATCGGCCGTTCCTGATCCTTCGCGGCAAGGGCGGTCGGGAACGGCTGGTGCCGATTTCCGATCGCGCCCGGACCGCGGTTGGCCTCTGGGCCGCTCATGTGCCACGCGACAGCCTCTATCTCTTTCCATCCGGCAAGAGCCACCTGAGTCGGGTCCGGCTGTTTCAGCTGGTCCGTGAGGTGGCAGCGGTGGCGGGGATTCCGCCGGACCGGATCAGCCCGCACGTGCTTCGCCATGCCTTCGCTACCCATCTGCTCGAAGGCGGCGCCGATCTTCGCGCCGTCCAGGCGCTACTGGGTCATGCCGACATCGCCACCACCCAGATTTATACCCATGTCGATTCGCGGCGCCTGGTCGAGCTCGTGAACAGCCGCCATCCGCTTGCACGGTCGGGGCCCGGACTCGTTGACCTTGCCCGGAAGCCGGCCTAACCCGCGCGCTTCATGGGGACCTTTCTGGATTTCGAAAAGCCGATCGCGGAGCTCGAGGCACGCGTTGCGGAGCTTCGTGAGACCGCTTCGGCGGGCGAACTCAATATCGAGGCGGAGATCGGACGACTCGAGGAGAAGGCCGACCGCCTTCTCAGGGAGACCTATGCGCGTCTGTCGCCCTGGCAGAAGACCCAGGTGGCGCGCCATCCCGAGCGCCCGCATTTCAAGGACTATGTCGCCGGACTGATCGAGGATTTCGTGCCGCTCGGCGGCGACAGGAATTTCGGTGAAGACCAGGCGATCATCGGCGGACTGGGTCGGCTGAATGGCCGCCGGATCGTCCTTATCGGTCATGAAAAGGGCGACGACACGACGAGCCGCCTGAAGCACAATTTCGGAATGGCTCGGCCTGAGGGCTATCGAAAGGCGATCAGGCTGATGGACCTGGCCGATCGTTTCGGTCTTCCGGTCGTCACACTGGTCGATACGCCCGGCGCCTTTCCGGGCGTTCAGGCCGAGGAGCGTGGACAGGCCGAAGCCATTGCCCGATCGACCGAGCAATGCCTCAAACTCGGTGTACCGCTGGTTGCGGCGATCGTCGGGGAGGGCGGCTCGGGCGGGGCGATCGCGATCGCTGCGGCCAATCGGGTGCTCATGCTTGAACATAGCGTCTATTCGGTCATCTCTCCGGAAGGCTGTGCCTCGATCCTCTGGCGGACCTCTGACAAGGCAGCAGAGGCGGCCGAGGCGATGCGGGTCACCGCCGCTGATCTCCATCATCTGGGCGTGGTCGACCGGGTCGTAGCCGAGCCCGTCGGTGGAGCCCACCGCGACCGGCACCAGGTGGTGGAATCGCTCGGTGCTGCTATCGGTGAGGAACTGGATCAGCTGAAGGGTCTGTCGCCCGGAAACCTGCGCTCGGCTCGGCGGGAGAAGTATCTGACCATCGCCTGAGCCTTGGAACTTCACATTCCTCTCCCTGTTCACACAGGGCATGATGTCTGCGTTGGAGTTCCAGTGATGAAGCTCAAGAGCCTTTTCGCCCTCACCGTCTCCCTTGCTGCAATCGGCTGTGCCGGTTCCGGCCTTACCGGAAGCGGCGATCAACGCTCGATCGCGCCGGGGATCGCCCAGCAGGCGGCCCAGCAGCACGAGCAGGTGGTTCAGGAATTCGGCGGCGCCGCAACCGGCGCCCGCGGCGCCTATGTGAACAATGTCGGCGCCCGGATCGCGGCCCAGAGCGGAGTCCGGTCGGGCGGCTTTCGATTCACGACCCTGAATTCGCCGGTGATGAACGCCTTCGCCGTTCCCGGCGGTTATATCTACATCACTCGCCAGCTGCTCGGACTGATGAACAGCGAGGCCGAGCTCGCTTCCGTGCTTGGCCACGAAGTCGGGCATATCACCGCCGACCATAGTGCCCAGCGGCAGAACAGGGGCCTTCTCAGCCAGCTTGGAGCGCTTCTGGTCGGGGTCGTCACCGGCTCTGGCGACCTTGCCGGCCTCGCAGGCCAGGTCAGCCAGGGGCTGTTCCTTCAATATTCACGAAGCCAGGAGCTGGAAGCGGACGATCTCGGAGTCCGGTACATGACCGCTGCCGGCTATGATCCGCTCCATTCCGTGAGCCTTCTCGCTTCCCTTGGGGCGTGGAGCGAGATGGAGCCCCGTTTCTCGGGAATCGAGGGCGAGCAGAGGGCGACTCCGACCTGGGCCCGAACCCACCCGCTTTCGACCGAGCGGGTCCAGCGCGCCAGCCAGCGCGCGCAGGCGACCGGACGAGCAGGGCAGGGGATCGTCAATCGCGATCAGCACATGGCACAGCTCGAGGGGATGATCTTCGATGACGATCCGGCCCAGGGCGTCATCGAAGGACGCGAATTCCTTCACCCCGATCTTCGCCTTGGCTTCACTGTTCCCGAGGGTTTCGGGATCCAGAATGGCAGCCGGGCGGTCTCCATCATCGGCAATAGCGGCCAGGCTCAATTCTCGACTGGGCCCTATGGCGGCAATCTTGGCACCTATGTCGCCCAGGTTTTCCAGGCCTTGCTCGGGCAGCAGTCGCAGGTCCAGATCCCGCAGCCCCGATCGCTCACCGTCAATGGCATTCCGGCCGCCGTCTCGACCGCCCGTGTCCAGGCCCAGCAGGGAGTCCTGGATGTCACGGTCGTTGCCTATGAATTCGGATCCGACCGGGCCTATCATTTCATCACCTTGACCCAGGCCGGCAACGGCCTTGGACCCTTTTCGGCCATGGTCCAGTCGGTAAGGCGGCTGTCCGCCCAGCAGGCCGCGGCCATTCGTCCCAAGGTCATCGACATCGTGACCGTCGGTAGTGGCGACACGGTCCAGAGCCTTGCGAACCGGATGGCCTATTCCAACTTCAGGCTTGAACGGTTCAGGCTGATCAACGGACTCGGCCCCAATGATGGAGTCCGGCCGGGCCAGCGGGTCAAGCTGGTCGTTCACGGCAGTCGCTAGAACAAGAAAAGGGCGGCGAAACCGAGTTTCGCCGCCCCTCTCAATCGGTGATGACTGGCTTAGTTGCCCTTGGCCATCTCGGTCGAAACCTTGCCGAAGGTGGTGCTGAGCTGCGAGCCCAGGCCCTGCATGGCGGCAATGGCGGCGACGGCGATGAGCGCGGCGATCAGGCCATACTCAATGGCGGTGGCACCTTCTTCGTTCTTGAACATCTTGCGAATGAACTGCATTTTCCGGTCTCCTTAGTCCAAATGATGGAAGTCCACACTTCCTGCCGCCCGCTCTTAGGTACTGGGTCAGCCAGCTTTTCCTACGCACGGGAAGTTGCGAAATTCTTAATGCCCTCACGACGTGGTGACGGCGACGGAAACGGTGTTCCACATGTCGCTCGTCGCCGCGGCGACGCCGCCAATGGCGCCGACTGCTGCAAGGAAGACCATGCCCAGGATCAGGGCATATTCGACGGCGGTCGCGCCATTCTCGTCCTTGAAGATGCTGAAGAGGCGATCCACCGCTTTGTCCCGTCCGATCGAGCCTTGCTGCTCCGTTCAGGTCCAGACTAGTCAGTCCATCGTTAAGAGAATCCTACCGGGAAGCGCCAAAGTGCAAAAAAATCCGACAATGTTCGTGGTCGCCGCGGCGCTGATCGATCCTTCGGGCCGGATCCTTCTTCAGAAGCGCCGGCAGGGCCGGGCCATGGCGGGCCTGTGGGAGTTTCCGGGCGGAAAGGTGGAACCGTTCGAAACCCCTGAAGCGGCGCTCGTGCGCGAGCTTCAGGAGGAACTCGGAATCCAGGTCGATCCCGGCGCGCTGGTTCCGGCCTGCTTCGCAAGCGCGCCGCTCGGCGAAGCTCACCTGATCCTTCTTCTTTATCATTGCCGTCACTGGTCCGGCACTCCCGAGCCGCTCGACGCCGCCGATCTCAAATGGAGCCTTCCGGTCGAGATGAAGGCAGAAGAAATGCCGCCTGCCGATCAGCCGCTCATTGATTTGCTCGAAAGGCTGATCTGAAAGTCAGGGGCGCGGATGCAAGGCGTCTGCAAGCGATGCTGTCGCGCTTCCCCGTCGTGCGGGTTTGGGCTGGTCAGGCGAGGGCGCCCAGCCGCTCAGGTAGAGGATTTCGAAGCTTTCGCTGACTTTCCCGTCCGGCTCGGAATAAGCCTGGAAATCCTCCATGGCCGAAGCGAGGGCCGCCCGGCCGAACGGCCGCCGGGCGCGCGAAGACAGCAGATTGGTCGCAGCCATTCCCCTGAGATCGCGAACCAATGCCGGAAGATGGCTGTATCGGACCTTCACCGATTCATTGTCGACGACCGGCAAGGCGAAACCGGCCCGGAGCAAAAGATCGCCCGCGGCCCTGACGTCGATCTGGGGATGGAGGCGGGGCGAAGCGGCTTCTCCAGTCGCTTCCTCGGCGGCCCGCAAGGCACTTCGAAGACGCGGCAAGGTTCCGGCGCCGGCAAAGGCAGCGAGGAAGAGTCCGTCCGGCCTAAGGGCGCGCCGGGCGAGAAGAAGGGCGCCTGGAAGATCGTTGACGCTGTCGAGGACGCCGACGGAGACGACGAGGTCGAAGCTTGAATCGGCGAAGGGGAGACGATCCTCGTCGCATTGGATCCCCCGCGCACGCCTTGCGAAGTCGGCGCCTGGATCGATCGACACCACTTTCAGCCCACGCTCGCCAAGCCGTTCCCCGAGCCACGAATCGCCGCAGCCGAGTTCCAGCGCAAAGCCGAATGGCCTCTTCACCAGGTCGAGCCGTTCAAGCAATTCTTCGGCGGCCCGATGATGAAGGAAGAAGGCGCTTTCCCCTGCCGACGCGGCGCGGTCGCGTCGGAGCCGTCGAAGCCGGCGATCGAAGGGCTTGTCCTGAAGCGGGTCCTGCACGGGCGCGCCATAGCAAAGGAACGTGGCCGACCGGAAGCGGGCGCTTTTGTCCGACTTCGGACGCCTCATGTCCGAAATCGGACAAAGGCAACATCCCCTTCCAGCGCCGACCCCGCCTGTCGGGGCTGGCACGCCTCTTGCTGAACCCTGGCCATGATGACCTGCTTACTCTTCGCTTGGCCTGGAACCTCCATGCCGATAAAAGCCGCAAGGGCAAACAAGTGTGTTGCACCAATAAGACAGCTGTGCGAGTAAGGCTCTCAAATGACCGAGCAGAATTTCGAGCAAATGCGCCGCGCGATGGTTGCGAGCCAGTTGCGGACCACCGGAGTCAGTGATCCCCGGGTGATCGCGGCCATGGGAGACGTGCCCCGTGAGCGTTTCGTTCCTTCGGAACTCCGGGCTGCCGCTTATTCCGACCTCCTGGTTCCGCTCGGCAGTGGCCGTCACCTGAACACGCCACTTTCGCTCGGACGGATGCTGAGCGAGGCGTCGCTCCGGGGCCATGAGCGGGCGCTGGTGATCGGTGCTGCCACCGGCTATTCGGCGGCGGTTCTCGAGCGGCTCGTCGCCTCGGTGGTCGCCGTCGAGGAAGTTCCGGCGCTCGCGGCCTTCGCCCGCGAGGCCCTGGGGTCGAGCAGGGTCGAGCTGGTCGAGGCGGTTCTGGCGGAAGGGCATGAAGCCGGCGGCCCCTATGATTTCATCCTTTTTGACGGAGCGGTCGAGATCGTTCCGCAACAGATTGTCGACCAGGTCGCCGACGGCGGACAGGTCGCTCTGGCGCTTCTGGACAAGGGGGTAAGCCGGCTCTGCGTTGGCCGGGTCGTGTCCGGGGCGTTCGGGACCACCGCTTTTGCCGATTCTGCCTCGGCACGCCTTCCGGGCTTCGAAAAGCCCCGGGGCTTCAGTTTCTGAGAACGGAGTGAGAGTGATGCGGGGAGGATTTTTGGCTGCAGTCGGTGCGGCTGCCTTGATGTCGAGCGGCATCAGCCTGGCCCAGCAGTCCGAAGCACCGGCGGGGGAAGTGGACACGCTTCGCGAAGCCCTGGTCCGGACCTATGCAACCAACCCGACGATCATGGCCGAGCGAGCCCAGCTTCGCGGAACCGATGAGGACGTCGCTCTTGCAAGAGCTCAGGGCCGACCGAGCCTGTCCACCAGCGTCGACGTCAACCAGGACGTGGTCACTCGCAATCTCGGCCGCAACGGTCGCGATCTGAGCGTCGGCGCGACGATCAGCATGCCGGTTTTTTCCGGTGGCCGGGTTCGAAACAGCGTCAGGGCTGCCAACGTCCGGGTCGACGCCGGGCGCGCCGATCTTCGGGCGACCGAAGGCGACATCTTCACCGAAGCGGTGGCGGCCTATATGGACGTCATCCGCGACCGTTCGATCGTCGCCCTCAACGAGGGCCAGGTCCAGGTTCTCGAAACCAATCTCCAGGCGACCCGCGACCGATTCGAAGTCGGCGACCTGACCCGGACCGACGTTGCCCAGTCCGAAGCGCGCCTTGCCCTTTCCCGAAGCACGCTCGCCGAAGCCGAAGGCCGGCTGGAGGCGAGCGAAGAGAATTACCGCCGGGTGATCGGAGTCCTTCCAGCCGATCTTCAGCCGCCGCCGCCGCTGCCGCTCCTTCCGGGCACTCCGGACCAGGCCACCCAGATCGCACTCGCGGGAAATGCCGACCTGCTTGCGATCGCCACTCGGGCTCGGGCGGCCGGCTTCGACGTCCAGGTTGCCCGAGGCGCCAGGCTCCCGACCATCTCGGTCGGAAGCACGACCCGCTATATCAACGCCCTGGGTTCGGGCGATGACGACCTGGCGCCGGGCCAGGCAGCGCCGCCCAACAGCACGACCAGCACCGGAGTCGGCGTTTCGCTCAGTCTTCCGCTCTACCAGGGCGGCGCAGCGAGCGCCCGGGTCCGCCAGGCCCAGGCCTTTCGGAGCCAGCTGATCGAACAGTCGATCGCAGTTGAACGGGCTGTCGTTGCCAATGTCCGAGCGGCCTTTGCCACCTACGAAGCGGCGAACGGGGCGATCGAATCGAACACCATCGCGGTTGCAGCGAACGAGCTTGCTCTGGAAGGGACCAGGGCGGAGCAGACGGTCGGGACCCGGAACATCCTCGACGTCCTCAACGCCGAGCAGGAATTGCTCAACAGCCAGGTGGCGCTCGTGACCGCTCGGCGCGACGCCTATGTCGCCGGTTTCCAGCTGCTCAACGCCATGGGCATGGCCGAGGCGGAGGATCTCAATCTGGACGGCGGCGCCCTCTATGACCCGACCCTCAATTACGAGCGCTATGCGGACAGCTGGTCGGACTGGAATGACGGCCCACCGGCGAAGGCAGTTTCGACCCGGACGGTTCCGGTCGATTCAAACAGCCCCGTGACACAGCTTCCCCAATAAAATAACGTCCGGGCCATGGGCGATATTCAGCAGGACCCGTCGATGGAGGACATTCTCGCTTCCATCAAGCGCGTGATCGCCGACGATGGTCGATCCGCCGTCTCCGCGCGCGCTTCGCGGCGAGCCCCTCCTCAGGAGAAGGATTCGGCCGACGAGGACATTCTGGAACTGGATGATCCGGTTTCCGAAGCGACGGGCCTGATGTCGAAGGATGCGACCGAGGCAAGCCGCGGCAAGCTCGCGGCTCTGTCGGCCCTTCGCCAGAATGGCGACGCCCAGCCCGACACCGGTCCGCTGGAGGCCGTGGTTCGCGAGATGCTGAAGCCGATGCTCAAGCAGTGGCTGGACGACAATCTGCCGGAAATCGTCGAAGAGCTGGTCACCCGCGAAATTGCCCGGATCACCGGCCGAAGCCTTTAGGAAGGTCTCCAGCCAGGATGATCTGGCGCTTTCATTCGCCAGATTCTCTCAAATCTCCTGCTGTCAGCCTGATCCCGGAAGGGTGGCCCGGTGTCACCAGGGGCTGGCAGAACGGCCCGACCCCGTTATGAGCGCTGCCTGATGAGCGAACTACCCAAAACCTTCGATCCGGCAGGGATCGAGTCGCGCTGGTACCAATATTGGGAAGAAGAGGGGCTGTTTCGTCCCGATCGCCCGACGGCAGAGCCGTTCACCATCGTCATCCCGCCGCCCAACGTCACCGGCCTCCTCCATATCGGCCATGCCCTGGACATCACCCTCCAGGACATCTTGACCCGCCACGCCCGTCTCCAGGGAAAGGACGCTTTGTGGGTCGTCGGAACGGATCATGCGGGAATAGCCACCCAGATGGTGGTGGAACGCAATCTCGAGAGCCAGGGCCTGAAGCGAACCGAGATCGGCCGGGAAGCCTTCATCGAGCATGTCTGGGAATGGAAAGCGCAATCGGGCGGCGCAATCACCCGCCAGCTTCGCCGGCTCGGCGCGTCCTGCGACTGGAAGAATGAGCGGTTCACTATGGACGCGGGCTTTTCCGCCGCCGTCATCCGGGTGTTCGTTCAGCTCTATCGGGACGGCCTCCTCTATCGCGACAAGAGGCTGGTCAACTGGGACCCGAAATTTGCTACCGCAATCTCGGATCTGGAGGTCGAGACGAGGGAGGTCCAGGGCCAGTTCTGGCACCTGGCCTATCCGCTGGAGGATGGCAGCGGAGTGATCAGGGTTGCGACCACCCGCCCCGAAACCATGCTCGCCGACATGGCGGTTGCGGTTCATCCCGACGATGAGCGTTATCGCTCGCTCATCGGCCGCAACGTTCGGCTTCCGCTGACGGGCAGGCTGGTCCCGGTCATCGCTGATCCTCATGCGGACCCGGAGCTCGGCTCGGGGGCGGTCAAGATCACTCCGGGCCACGATTTCAACGATTTCGAAGTCGGAAGGCGGGCCGGGATCAAGGCCGCTGACATGCTGAACATGCTCGATTCGTCGGCCCGGATCGTCCAGACCCGGGATGGCCTCGTCCCTGAAGAACTGATCGGCCTGGACCGTTTCGAGGCACGCCGGCGGATCGTCGACAGGCTCACCGAGGAAGGCGCGCTCGAGAAGGTCGAGGAGCGGACCATCCAGCTTCCCTATGGTGATCGCTCCGGCGTCGTCATCGAACCCTGGCTCACCGACCAATGGTATGTCGATGCCGAGACCCTGGCGAAGCGGCCGATCGAGGCGGTGAGGAATGGCGAGATCGAGATCGTGCCCCGGACCTGGGAGAAGACCTGGTTCAACTGGCTCGAGAATATCCAGCCCTGGTGCGTTTCCCGCCAGCTATGGTGGGGGCATCAGATCCCGGCCTGGTATGACGACCAGGGCCAGGCCTATGTCGCCGAGACCGAGGAAGAAGCCAAGGCACAGGCCGGCGGAAAGCCGCTCAGGCGTGATCCCGACGTCCTCGATACCTGGTTTTCCTCGGCGCTCTGGCCCTTTGCGACCCTTGGCTGGCCCGAGCAGACGGAGACCCTTCGACGCCATTATCCCAATGATGTCCTGATTTCCGGATTCGACATCATCTTCTTCTGGGACGCGAGGATGGCGATGCAGGGCTTCCATCTCCTGGGCGAGCGGCCCTGGAAGAAGCTCTATCTGCATGGACTGGTCCGGGACTCGAAGGGACAGAAAATGTCCAAGTCCAAGGGCAATACCGTCGACCCCCTCGGGCTGGTCGATCGCTACGGCGCCGATGCGCTTCGATTCACGCTTGCGGCACTGGAAAGCCAGGGCCGCGACATCAAGCTCGATGAAAAGAGGGTCGAAGGCTATCGCAACTTCGCGACCAAGCTCTGGAACGCCGCCCGATTCTGCCAGTCGAACGGAGTCACCGCCTCAAAGGCGATCGAGCCTCCGGCAGCCGAGCTCACGGTCAATCGATGGATCATCGGTGATACGGTCAGAACGGTCCAGGCGCTCGACATCGCTCTGGCCGAGCTTCGCTATGACGAAAGCGCCAACCTCCTCTACCATTTCGTCTGGGATAATTTCTGCGACTGGTATCTCGAGCTGATCAAGCCCGAGCGGGGCGGCGAGGCCGCAGCAACGATCGACGAGGAGAGCCGGATCGTCGCCGGCTGGGTCTTCGACCAGATCCTGGTCATGCTCCATCCGTTCATGCCCTTCATCACCGAGGAATTGTGGAATGCGATGGGGGAGCGGCCCTATCCGCTGGTCGTCGCCCGCTGGCCGATGGCCGATGCTCGCTCGCTCGACCCCGAAGCAGGCCCAGAGATCGACTGGCTGATCCGGCTTGTCGGCGGAATCCGGGCCGCCCGCTCGGAGCTCAATGTCCCCCCCGGCGCCAGGCTGCCCTTGTTCGTCCGCGATTGCGGGCCGGTGACCGGCGAGCGGCTTCGCCGCCATGAATCGGCGCTTCGGCGACTGGCCCGGATCGAGGGCATCAGCGAATCGGAACAGGAAGGGGGAGCGGCTCAGCTGGTCGTCGATGAGGCCACGTTCGTTCTCCCGCTCGAAGGCGTGATCGACCTTGCCGCCGAAAAGGCCCGGCTCGCAAAGGCAGCGGAAGCCGCGGAAAAGGAGCGTGACGGGCTCGCGGCCCGGCTCGCAAACCCCAGCTTCGTCGAACGGGCGAAGCCGGAGGCCGTTGCGAAGGCGCGCGCCGACCATGAGGAAAAGTCCACCGAAGCAGAGAAATATCGGGCGGCCTTGGCCAGGCTAGGTTGAGGCGGGGACGACGACCTCGATCGCCCGCTCTGCCACCCTGGCCATGACCGGGGTTCTTGCCAGTACCTCGCCATCGATGGAAATGCGCTGCCTCGGCACTGTTTCGATCTTCAGCCGACGGCCCCGAATCTCCTCGGTCGCCGAATCGCGGGCAGGCAGTCGGAAGAACTTGGCGAACCAGTCCCAGACCAGTTTGAGGCCGCTTTGGCCGGTGACGGCCTGAACGACGATCTCGCCGCTGTCGACTTCGGCGCCCTCGATCAGTTCGACCCCGCCATGGAAGGAGCCATTGGCGATCCTCACTTCCGCTGCCCAGATTTCCCGGACCGTCTCACCATCGTCGACGATCAATCGGAAGGGGCGAAAGCGAACCAGGCAGTAAAGGGCCCATAGCAGATAGCCGACACGGCCCAGATAGCGCTTCAAATTGTGGGGAATGCCCTCTCCGATCATCGGCGAGAGGCCCATGGCCGCGCAATTGGCGAAATAATCATCGTCGATCATTCCAAG
>CAYOJN010000022.1:0-17262 GCA_964404245.1 uncultured Sphingosinicella sp.
GCTGTCGCCATTATAGCCGAGCGCCATCGTCGACTCGCGATAGCGATCGATCACCCACTGGCTGTTTTCGAGAATTTCCCAGGCCGATTCGATGATGATTGCCGAAAGCAGCCGGTCGCCCGGCGGATTTCCGCGGAGGAACAGCCAGGCGAACCCGTAGAAGAGAAATCCGTGAATGATGTGGCTTGGCGCGTACCAGTCCGCCAGATGCTGACTGTTATCGGGCCCGTGAACTTCGCTGACCCAGAATTTCACCTCGCCGCAGGTGCAGATGAGCGGCCGGCCCATCCACCACAGGATCAGTCCCGTAACCAGGGCGATGGCGAAGGCAATCAGCCAGTAGCGGCGCGGGATTGGGGGAGCTGCAGTCATGGCGGAAACGATCCTGAAGCGCGACACTCGCCGACGGTCTAGCAGAAGCGGAAGAAGTGTCTGCACTTCGAAGGACGAGCCTTGACGCCCAGCGCCCCGCCAAGCCAGTAGCACTCATGGAAATCGCAACCGCCTTCCAGCGCCGGGGTCTTCTCTTCGTCCTTTCAAGTCCGAGCGGCGCCGGCAAGTCCACGATCGCTCGAATGCTTCTTGCCAGCGATGAGGGAATCGCCTTGTCCGTTTCGGCGACGACGAGGCCGATGCGTCCGGGCGAGGAAGATGGCAGGGACTATCATTTCGTCAGCAACGAGAAGTTTGATGATCTCGTCGAAAAAGGCGCCTTCCTGGAATGGGCCCATGTCTTCGGCTACCGCTACGGAACCCTGAAATCCGAGGTGCTGAAGGTCATCGAGGGCGGGCGCGACGTCCTGCTCGACATTGACTGGCAGGGAACCCAGCAACTCAAGCAGGTCGATCCCGACATTGTCAGGGTCTTCATCCTGCCACCCTCGATGTCCGAACTCGAACGGCGCCTGCGAGCGCGCGGCACGGATAGCGACGATGTGATCGACAGCCGGATGGCGCGGGCGGCGTCGGAAATCAGCCACTGGGCCGAATATGATTATGTTCTAATCAACAACAAGCCCGAGAAATGCCGCGAGCTGGTTCACAACATCCTCAAGGCCGAACGGCTCAAGGCGACCCGCCGGGTTTTCCTCCACGACTTCGTCCGCCAGCTGATCGGCTGAAGAGACTGCTTTTGCGCACCTCCGTCTTGGGTTAGTTGCCGGGAAACAGGGAGGTCAGCAATGCCACGCATCATCATCGGCGCCCTCGTCGCGGCGGTCGCGATGTTCATCATCGGTTTCATCTTCTACGCAACACCGCTTGCTCGCCTTTCGACTGCCAGCCTGGATGACGCCCAGGCCGCCGCCGTCCAGCAGACGATGGCTGCCCATCTGCCCAAGACCGGAACCTATTCGGTCCCGGCACTGACGACCGAAGCGCAGACGAACATGTATTCGCGCGGGCCGATTGCCACGATCCACTACAATATAAGCGGATTTGCGGCGAATGATGCCGGCGCCCTGCTTACAGGCCTGATCCTCAATTTTATCGCCGCTCTGCTCATTGGCACGGCCCTGATCGGAATCGACCGTCGGATCGGAGATTTCGGGTCGAGGGCCAGGGTGGCGATCCTGATCGTCATCGCCGCCACCACCTACACCCAGCTTGGCGAGCCGATCTACTGGCACCATGACTGGCCGCACTTCATATACTTGTTCATTGCTGATTCGGTGACACTGGGCGTCGGGGGACTTATCGTGGCCTGGTTCCTCCCCAGGAGCCGGCAAGCAGCGCCGGAGGATGCACCCACGAGCGTTTGATCAGAAAGCGGCCGAAGCTGCCTTCTGATCACCTTCTGCAAACAGGGCAAGGAAACGGGCACCCGCTTCGAAATCGGCCCGGCGGACAGAAAGGGCCCGAGCCGCTTCCTCGTCTTGTCCCCATTGTTCGGCCTGCCATTGCTCGTCCAGCGTTGCTGCAGCCCAGGCTGCCTCGAGGGAAATCCCTCCCTCTGCCAGCGCCAGGGCGATCAGGAGCGACCCTGAGATCGTCACGAGCGGCGACAGGCCGGCCAGTTCGAAAGCGCTTCGGGCCCGGACCGCGTGGTTCAGTTGCGCCAGACAATGTTGCGGCTGAGCGCTGTGGAGGATCCCGGTCACAATCACGAAATCCACGTCATAGCGTCGCCGTGCCCAGGCCAGGATCGGGTCCCAAAGGGCCGATTGGCGTCGAACCAGGGGTGCGGGGCCTTCGGCCCGATAGCAGAGCAGATCGCATTCACCATATTTCGCAAGACTGGTTGCGAACGACGGCCTGTCGGGCGCGATCCGGTCGATGGCGGCATTGGCAAGGCCCGTGAGCGGCATCGAGCGGGGATCGATCTTCTCGCTCTGGGCATTCCATTCCTCCGCAATGGCCAATGCGAGATCCTGGCCGGGAACGTCCAGAAGCGCCCGCCCCGGCGTTCGGACGGGGCGACCGTCGAGGACGATGGTCCAGCCCTTCTCACCCGGACTGGCTGCCGCGGAGCGGTAGAATCGCTTCACGATTCGGGCGGGGTCCGCCAGCGCCTGGCGAGAAAGCGCGGCCCGCCAAAGCTGATCAGGAGCCCGCAGAGAGCCAGCGGGAAGCCTGCGACATGTCCGCCTTCAATGAAGACGTCGCTCTGCCAGAGCAGCAAGGCGACGAGCACCAGCAAGGTGCCGCCGATACGGGTCAGGTTCATCAGGATGAAGCGATTGCGCCAGAGCGCGAGATCGGAGTCGTTCATGCCGCTTCCTTCAGTCTGTCGACGATCTCGAGCGGGTGCGACGCGAGATACTGGGCGCCGGCCGCGAGCAGTTCTTCGGGACCGTGATAGCCCCAGCTGACGCCGACTGCCGGCACCCCGGCGGCTCCAGCCATGGCCATGTCGAAGCTGGTATCGCCGATCATCAGGCTCGCCCGCGCATCCGCGCCGGCTTCGGCGAGCGCCTGTTCGATCATCGACGGATGAGGCTTGGAGGGGTGACGGTCGGCGGTCTGGAGGGTGACGAATCGCTTCAACAGTCCATGATGGTCGAGGCAAAGAGCCAGGCCGCGATCGGACTTTCCAGTCGCTACCCCGAGCAGCCAGCCATCGGCTTCCAGCCGATCAAGCAAATCGGTGATCCCGTCATAAAGCGGCTCGTCGGCCAGGCCTTCGGCCCGCATCGCCTGAAAACAGCTTTTATACTGTTCCGCCAGCCAGACATGGAGACCAGCCTCCGCCTCGGGAAGGATTGCGCGCATGGCCTCAACCAGGCTGAGCCCGACCACTTGCCGGGTGCGTTCGCGACCCGGCGGATCAAGGCCTGCGGCGACAAAGCAGGATTCCATCGCCCTGCAGATATTGTGCTGGCTGTCGACGAGCGTTCCATCGCAGTCGAAAATGGCAAGACGGACCATGACGGCGATCAGCCCCTGCGCCGCGATCGGCGCTCGCCGCGGCGTTCCTTGCGGCGCGTCTTGGCGGCCGCGGAGGCGGCCTTTCGCTTGCCTTCGGGCGTTGCCGAAAAGGGCACCTCGTCGATCGGCAGATCGCCCAGAGACAGATCGAAGCCGAGCGAGGCAAGAGTTTGGGCAAAGTGATCGGGAAGCTCCGCAGTCACGTCGATCCGGCCGCCGTCGGGATGATCGAGACGAAGCCGACGCGCATGAAGATGGAGCTTCCGGCTGATTGCACCGGTCAGGAAGGCGTCCTGGCCACCATATTTGCCGTCGCCCAGAATTGGATGACCAATCGCTGACATGTGAACGCGAAGCTGGTGGGTACGGCCGGTATAGGGCTGAAGCTCGACCCAGGCGGCGCGATTGCCGGCACGCTCGATCACCCGGTAACGGGTCTTGGCCGACTGGCCTTCCTCCTCGTCGACATGCATCTTCTCGCCGCCGGTGCCTGGCTGCTTGGCGAGCGGGAGTTCGATCAGGCCGTCCTCGATCGACGGCACGCCAATGACGATCGCCCAATAGACCTTGCGCGCCGTTCGGCCGGAAAATGTCTTCGAGAAGAACGCGGCGGACCGCGGGGTCCGTGCGAGCAGAAGCACTCCTGACGTATCCTTGTCCAGTCGATGGACCAGCTTCGGCCTGGGCGAATCTTCGTCAACCAGCCCGCCCAGCAATCGGTCGAGATGGTGGTTGGTGCGCGTTCCGCCCTGAGTAGCGAGCCCCGGCGGTTTGTTGACCACGATTGCGGCAGGATCGGCCTCGATGACGAGACTGCGGACGAAGTCGATTTCGTCTTCGCTCAGGGCTTCGCGCTTCGGCGCTGCCCTGGCCGTTGGCGCCTCCTCTGACTGTGGCGGGACTCTTATGGTCTGGCCGGCTTCGATCCGGTCGCCGGGAGTGGCCCGCTTACCGTCGAGGCGCAACTGACCGGTCCGCGCCCAGCGCGAGATCTGGCCGAAGGCGACGTCAGACAGATGGCGCTTGAACCATCGGTCGAGCCGAATTCCGTCATCCTCCGCGGTGACGGTGAAGGTCCGGACCGGAGCGCTCACCAGCCCGGCCCGTTCAAGGCGGCCAGGCCGGACAGAAGGGACAGCATAGGAGGCATCAGGCGCATGTAGCGAGCGCCGGCCTCCTTCGCCAGTGCTGCTCCAGCCCTCTTCAGCGGCCGTTGTTGACGATCAGTGCCGCTTCAGCGCCTGGCGCCGACGGAGTGACGATCAAATAGTAAGCGCCATCGGTTCGATCATTGACTCCACCGAGGACGAAATCCTCCCCTCGTCGCTGCTGTTCGGCCGAATAGCCGCCTTGCCCGGCGAGACGCCGATAATGTTCGAGCACATGCTCGGCCGGGTCGGCAGTGATGAAGGTGACGACCCGGACCCGGCAGCCATCGGCGTCCACGCCGGCCGCTTCGGTCACCTCGCCACCCGGATAGAGCGGGAATTCCTTCGGCAGGCGAGTCGACCATTGCAGATCATGGTCGAAGGCCACCGGGCGCCGACAAGGGCTAGCGCTTCTCGCGCCCTGGGGTGAGGCTTCGGCACCGGCCTCGTGAAGGCCGGCAATGGCCGCTTCCGCCCGGGTGCTTCCGGAAGGATATTGCGCCTGAACCGGTGTTTCGGGTGGGCGTACCGTATTGGGATGCGCCTGCTGGACCAGTTCCGGATCGACCAGGATCTGGTCTTCCAATGCGCTGGTCAGCGCCGGGTCGGTTCCGTTGGCGAAAAGATCTTCGTCGATGTCTGCCAGATCATTGCCGCTTGGCCCTGAACAGGCGGCAAGCAGAGCGAAGCCGGCGACGCAGACGAGGCGCGGGAGGTGGGAAGCAGATCGGCTCATCCGCCGACTCTGCCAGACTTCTTCGGCTTTTGGGTGAGCGGAGATGGTTAACGGGGCCCGGAGGCCCTCTTTGTCCCGTTTCCGGACTGCCAGTAGGCAAAGACCTGATCGTGCAGCCGGCGAATGAACCCGGCCGCCTCCGGGCCCTCCCACGGACCTTGATAGTCGTGATTGCGGGCGCCGCCGGCAACAAACCAGCCTTGACCGGGAAGGCCATCGCTTTGGCGCACTACAAGCACGGCGAGCTCCGGCTCTCCCCGCGCCGCCGAGACCCGGTCGATCTCTCCGAGTATCGCGCACAATTGGCGCATCCTGGGCCGGGAGAACGGATAGCCAAGCTGCTCGAGAAGTTCCGAATAGGTAAGGGTCATTCCTGCCCGGGCGGCGGCCAGGAGATGGTCCCGGACTTCCTTCGGATTCGCGAGCGGCTCAGCCATTTCCTCTTCTTCGGTCTCTTGAAAGCTGGTCAGCGAGTCTCCGAAAGAAGCACTCGCCCGTCACTACCTCCGCCTGCGGCCGGGGAAAGCCTGATCCGAAACTGGCCACCATCATCGGCAGTCGTTCCGGCGACGACAAGCGAATCGCCCTCCTGCGACGAACTGGCAATGGTGAAGTCCGACGAGCGGGCAGGATCGCGATACCAGCGCGCGATCGTTTCCGGCGAATCGCTGCTGGCGAAACGAAGCTCGACCTCCCCCTCGTTTCCGCCATCCGTCCGTTCGCGTCCCCCTTCGACATGAATCCCGCTGAACCGGGCGTTGGGATAGATCAGGCCGCTATCGTTATCGATCCTCGCATTGGTCCGGATAGCTTCCGGAATGTCCAACTTCATCTTGAAACCAGGGGCGGAGATGGAGAGCTGGCCCTCCTCCGACTTTCCGGAAGCGCTGACATTGCCGGCGGCAGCGACGTCGCCTCCACCATTACCGGCGTCATTCGCCTCGTTGCCGATCTCCATTTCGCAAGCGCCAAGAAGGGCGGCGGCAGCAATGACCAGAAGGCGTTCTGGAAACCTCATGGCAGATCCTCCTCAAGATCCGCCAATAGCTGTGTTATACATATAATACAATAGCACAGCTTGCTGGCGGTCCTGCCCTGATCTAGGCGCGCCCCATGGACTATTCCGAGCACCGCCGCGCCGGCCTCCTGTTCGGGATCGGCGCCTATCTGACCTGGGGGGTGATGCCGCTCTACTTCAAGGCGGTCGCTCATGTCCCGGCCATGGAAATCGTCGCTCACCGCGCCGTCTGGTCACTCCTGTTCCTGGGATCTTTGATCCTGCTCGGCCGTCGCTGGAGCGCCATCCGAGAGGCTCTGAGCAACCGGCGCGTCCTGGTCACCCTCATCATCACCACGACCCTCATAGGGCTCAACTGGCTGACCTTCATCTACGCAATCATCACCGATCATGTCCTGGAGGGGAGCCTCGGCTACTATCTCAATCCGCTGGTGAACGTGCTCCTCGGGGTCTTCCTCCTCAAGGAAAAACTGACCCGTGCGCAGTTTTTCGCGACCGCCCTCGCCGCGGCCGGGGTTGCGACACTTGCCTTCGGAGCCGGGTCCGGCCTTTGGATCAGCCTTGCCCTTGCCGGGACCTTTGCCCTTTATGGCTTTCTACGGAAGATCGTCGCGGTCGACTCGCTCGAGGGCCTGGCAATCGAAACCGCTCTTCTCACCCCTTTGGCCTTGCTCTGGATCCTCTGGCTCACTTCCCGGGGCACGGGAATGTTCGGTGAGGTGGACCGACTGACCGACCTCTTGCTGGTTCTGGGAGGAGTCCTGACGGCAATCCCGCTGCTCATGTTCACTGCTGCCGCTCGCCGGCTCCCTTATTCAACGCTCGGCTTTCTCCAATATGTCGCTCCGACCCTCCAGTTCCTGCTCGCCGTGCTGGCTTTTGGGGAGAGACTGACGACCGCTCATCTGGTCTGTTTTGCCGCTATCTGGACCGCGCTCGCGATCTTCTCCTTCGAAGGCCTGCGAACAGCGCGGAGCAAAGGCATGCGTGGTCCGGTGGCGATAAAGCCTGACGTGGGATAAGCGGGCTTAACCCTCGTGAGCCCGACCAGGCTCAGCCTGTCGACGGCTGGGCGTCGGGAAGCCGGCAGGCGGGGAGACCGAGAGTCTCCATGTCTTCGCAGGGGCGAACCTGGACATCGCCATTGGGAGCGATGAAGACCGCCCATTCGCGTTCGTCGTTGCAGGTTGCCACCCACATCGCCATCCCCTTGTGATCCTCCTGGAAGGCACTCGATTCCACCCTCTTGCAGCGCCGGCCATTGTCCCGGATCGCCCGCATGACACCGAGATTGCGAAGATCGTCGGGAAGGGCCTTCAAACCGTCGCTGTGCGGATTGGCGACCGTGATCGAGGTGAGATTTTCCGGCGGCTGTCCCTGTTCGCAGCCGATGAGGAGAAACAGGGAAAGGACCGCCGAACTTCGAATCACTGCACGTTCCGCGCCGGATCGTCGGCCGACTGATCGGTGACCAGGGCGACCTCCGCCTCATTCAACACCTGCGCTACACCGCTTTCAGTCACGACGATCGAATAGGTCTGATCGCCCTGGCAATGCGCCCTCCAGACAGGATTGCCTTCATAGGCACCGGCGCGCTCCGACCGCTCGACGTGCTGGCAATTGCCCTGGGTATCACGGATCGCCCGGATGAAAACGCCGTTGCGCTGCCCTTCAGGAAGCGCTTCCAGCTGCGCCTGGGCGTTGTCAGTGTCGCCGGCGGCCGGCCTGGTCACTTCAAGCTCGGCGCCCGGGGCCTCTATCGTTGACGAATCGTCTCCGCAGCCGGCCAGAACCAGCAAGGTCGCCGCGGTCGCGAGGGTGACTTTTCTGTGCATCGATTTCTCCATCACTTCCCCCACAAATGAGCGGCGGGACGAAGGGTTGCGTCAATTCGCCACCTCGGGGTTGCTCGCCCAGTTTTCGCGAAGGCTGACCTTGTCGATCTTGCCGGTCCCAAGTTTGGGAAGAGGTTCATCGGTGAAGCGGATCTTCACCGGCAGCTTGAAGGAGGCAAGCCGGCTGGAAAGGAACTCGAGCAGCGACTCCTCGTCCAGTCCGCCCTCTTCGCTGAAGACGATCGCTACTGGAACCTCACCAAGCCGATCGTCCGCAACCCCGATCACCGAGGCCTCGGAGACGGACGGATGGCTGTAGATGGCCGCTTCCACCTCCACCGAACTGATATTCTCTCCGCCCCGGATGATGATGTCCTTCTGGCGGTCGACGATGAACAGATAGCCGTCTTCGTCCAGATAGCCGATGTCACCGGAACGCACATAGAGATCGCTGGTGATGCTGCTTCGAGTCGCGGCTTCGTCACGCCAATAGCCGCGTATATTGGCCGCCGACCGGATCGCGATTTCGCCTTTCTCACCAGCCGGCAGGTGGCGACCGTCATCGTCCAGAATGGCCAGTTCGACGAGCGGTTTCTGCGGCCGCCCCGTCGAGGCCGGCTTCTCGTGATAATTGGACCAGAAATTGGCGCAGCCCACGGCATTGGTCTCGGTAAGGCCATAGCCGAGCGCTGGCTGGGCGCCGCGGAAACTTTCCTCGAGGCGCTTGACGTGGGAGACTGGCCGGGCAGCGCCGCCCGCGGCAATGTCCGTAAGGGTGGACAGGTCACGGCGCTCCCGGTCGGGATGCTGCATCATCTCCAGGCTCATCGTCGGAACGCCGACGAAATAGGTGATCTTCTCCGCCTCGATCAGCCGGAGCGCCTCTCCGGCATCCCATTTCGGCATCAGGACCATGGTCCGCCCGATCACGAAACTGTTGAGTAGGACCGGGACTTCGCCGGTGACATGAAAAAGAGGCACGTTGACGAGAGTCCTTGGCGGGTTGACCGGCGGGTCCCCCATGCTCTCCTTGATCCCAAGCAGGGTGAGAATTCCGAGGGCATAGGAATAGACACCGGTCGTGACTGCGCGGTGGGTAGAGACCGCGCCCTTGGCGAGGCCGGTCGAACCCGACGTGAAGAGGATCGTGGCATCGTCCTCGGGAGCGACGTCGGGGAGGTCGCCTTCTTCTCCGCGTTCGAGGAGCGGAGCCAGCGCTTCATCGAGTGATCGCTCCACCGGAAGCGAGACGATACCCAGATCGAGGCCCGAATCAGCGATCCGCCGAGCGCGTGCGGGATCAGCAAGGACCAGCTTGGGCTCGGTCAAATTCAAGGCGTGGCGCAGTTCGTCGGACTGCCACCAGCCGTTGATCAAGGTCGCGATTCCGCCGGCCTTGAGTACGGCCATATAGGTGACGATCCAGGACGGGCAGTTGCGCATCGCTATCGCTATCCGGTCGCCCTTCACAATGTCCCAGCTTCCGGCAAGGATCCTCGCCAGCCTGGTCGCCTGCTGGTTGAGATCGGCGAAACTTAGGCGTTCGCTGTTGGAGACGACCCCCTCGGTCGCGCCGTTCAAGGTGCAGAAGACGTCGAAAAAGACCGGCAGGGTCGGCGGGAAGTTGGTGACGATTGCCCGTCCCTCATCATCCTGGCCGATCTGGACCCGGCCGCCTTCACCGATGATTGCGGCAAGCACCGCATCGAATTTCCTGTCGAGCTCGCTCGCCATTCCCGTCCTACCTGCCTTCTCTTGTTGTGCCTTTGGCTTTCCCACCACTATGAAGGCGCGAGCGCAAAGGGGGAAGCCTTGATCGACGCCTTATTGACAGGAGTGGTAACAGCCGGCGACGCGATCCGGTTCGAGGATCTCGGCCTGACCGAGAACAGCAAGATCGCCCTCGACCTCGGCTTCTTCCAACTACGCTGGTACAGCCTGGCCTATCTGTTCGGGATCGTTCTCGGCTGGTGGTATCTGCTGAAGCTTCTCGCCGCGCCTGGGGCGCCGATGGCGCGGCGCCATGCCGACGATCTCGTTTTCTATGCGACCATCGGAATCATCCTGGGCGGCCGGCTGGGCTATGTCCTCTTCTATCGCCCGGGCTTCTATCTCGAAAATCCGGTCGAGATCCTGCAACTCTGGGATGGCGGTATGTCCTTCCATGGCGGAGTGATCGGGGTCAGCCTCGGAATCCTCTACATGGCGCGAAAGCAGGGCCTCGATTGGCTTCGGATCCACGATTACGTCGCGTGCTGCATCCCCTTCGGTCTTTTCCTCGGGCGGCTCGCCAATTTCGTGAATGCCGAACTGTGGGGGCGCCAGACCGATCTCCCCTGGGGGATCGTCTTCCCCAATGCCGGAGGCGTCGCTCGCCACCCGAGCCAGCTCTACGAGGCAATTTTGGAAGGGATCGTCCTGTTCCTGATCCTCTGGATCCTGTTCTGGAAAACCCGGGCCCGCCTCCAGCCAGGCAAGCTGGTAGGAACCTTCCTGCTGGTCTACGGAATCAGCCGTTTCCTGGTGGAAATGGTTCGCCAGCCTGATCTGGGCCTCGAGAACCTGGCCTGGGGCCTCAGCATGGGTCAGACTCTCTCGCTGCCGATGATCATCGCCGGCCTCTATCTGGTGCTCACTGCTCGCGGCCGATCGCAGCGGGTAGCGGACGTCCCGCGACATGAAACCACCTGACCGGACTCTCACCGAACAGCTGAAGCGGCAAATCAGGACAGAAGGACCGATAACCGTGGCCGCCTATATGGAAGCGGCCAATCGTCATTATTATTCGAACAGGGAATCGATCGGAGCAACCGGCGACTTCACGACCGCGCCCGAAATCAGCCAGATGTTCGGCGAACTGGTCGGCCTCTGGCTTGCCGACCTCTGGCAGCGGGCCGGAAGGCCGGACTGCCATTATGTCGAACTCGGTCCGGGACACGGGACCCTTGCAAGTGATGCCCTTCGGGCGATGCGAATTGTCAATCTGCATCCGCCGGCGAACCTGGTCGAGACGAGTCCGATGCTTCGGCGCAGGCAGGCCGAACTCCTGCCCTCTTGTTCCTGGCACGCGGGGCTGGAGACTCTCCCCGAAGAGCTTCCCCTGCTGATCGTCGCCAACGAGTTTTTCGACGCCCTCCCCGTTCACCAATATGATTTTCGGGGGGAGGAGCTTCGGATCGCCTGGGCCAACGGACGGTTCGTGCGAACCGGCGAGGTCGACCGCGAATCCTCCCCGGCCTCGATCGACGTCATGTCCTCGATTGCGGACCGGCTTGCGCTCCAGGGTGGCGCTGCCCTGATCGTTGATTACGGCCATATGGAACCCGCTCATGGCGATACGCTCCAGGCTGTCTCCAGTCATGCCTTTGCCGACCCCTGGGTGGAGCCGGGCGAGCGAGACCTGACCGCCCATGTCGACTTCCATGCTCTCGCCGGGGCGGCCGTGGACAGGGCTGTCCGGGTTCATGGTCCTGTCAGCCAGGGCGAATGGCTGGAGACGATGGGGATCGCCGCAAGAGCCGAGGCCCTTTCACGCGCACATCCGGAGCGGGCATCGGAAATTGCGGCGGCTCGCGTCAGGCTGACCGATGCCGGGGCAATGGGCGCCCTGTTCAAGGTCCTGGCACTGACTGCTCCTTCCTGGCCCGAGCCGGCCGGCTTCGAATGACCGGCCTTCGATTCCGAACCGCCGGGATTGAGGATGCCTCAGCGCTCGCGGCGCTGGGCCGGGAAAGCTTTACCGAGACGTTCGGCCATCTTTACCGCCCAGAGGACCTGGACGCCTTCCTTTCCAATCACGAGGAAACGCGATGGCGGCGGGAATTATCGGATCCCGATTTCGTTGTCCGGTTGGGCGAGTCCGACGGTCGAGCGGTTGCCTATGCCAAGCTCGGTCCGCCTTCACTGCCCTTCGAGGAAAGCGAGCCGGCGGTTGAGTTGCGCCAATTCTACCTGCTCAAGCCATGGCATGGCACCGGCGCGGCCGAGCATCTGATTCATTGGGTTTTCGGCGAAGCCCGGCGGCAGAAGGCAAGGCTGATCCTCCTTTCCGTCTTCATCGACAATCATCGTGCGAGGCGTTTCTATGAGCGCCATGGGTTCGAGGCGGTTGGCCGCTACGATTTCATGGTCGGCAATCATGCCGACGAGGACATAATCATGCGGCGGGAAATTTGAGGATGACGACCCACTTCAATCGCTCGGCTCTCATCGAACCCCTTCCGCACGGCTTTTTCGGCCGACGTGGCGGCGTTTCGACGGGCGCATATGCAGGTCTCAATGTCGGGCTCGGATCGGACGACGATCCAGCCGCGATCGCCGAGAACAGGCGCCGAGCGGTGGAGGCGGCCGCCCCGGGTGCACGGCTCATCACCGTCCATCAGGTCCATTCCGCCGAGGCCGTTTATGCGGCTGAGCCGTGGCCCGATAATGAGCGACCACCAGCTGATGCCATGGTCACCGACCGGCCGGGACTTGCGCTTGGAATCCTCACCGCCGACTGCACGCCCTTGCTGTTCGCCGACCAGGAGGCGGGGGTGATCGGTGCCGCCCACGCGGGCTGGAAAGGGGCATTGGGCGGGATCGTTGAAACGACCCTTTCAGCGATGGAGAAGATCGGCGCCAGGCGTGACCGGACCGTCGCTGCGATCGGACCCGTCATCGCGCGCCGATCCTATGAGGTGGACAGCGGCTTCCACCGCCGCTTCTACGAAGCAGAACCGGCCAATGATCGGTTCTTCACGCCCGGGCGGCCGGGGCATTTCCAGTTCGACCTCGAAGCCTATGTTCTTTCCTGTCTTGCCGGGGCCGGGGTCAGGCGGGCCGAGGCCCTGGGGCTCGACACCTATTCCCAGCCCGACCTTTTCTTTTCCTATCGCCGAGCCAGCCATCGCGGTGAGCCAGGCTATGGCCGGCAGATTTCGCTGATCGCCCTTCCGGCCTAGTCCTCAATCCGCACTCGCTATCGTGCTCCAGATTTCGCGATTGTCGCACTAGATCGCGGCCCCTTGAATGAGCTAGGAGGCCGGCGGGCAACAGACCTCACCCCCGGCCGCTCGATCGAGCCGCCCGTGAGCCAGCGCCTCCGGCAGGCTCGGTCTCCCACGCAGTTGTCTGCGCACAGGCTGAAGAAGGAGACATGATCATGGAAGATGAAGCCGAACTTAGCGGCACAACTCAGCGTCGCCGGCCGAAGGCCGATGTCCTTGAGATCAATGGCCGAAAGCTCCAGCCCGCCACCCTCATGATGGGCCATGGATTCGACCCCGCTTTGTCGGAAGGTTCGCTGAAGCCGCCAATCTTCCTCACCTCGACCTTTGTGTTCGAAAATGCGGCCGCCGGAAAGCGCTTCTTCGAGGGCGTGACCGGGAAGCGCCCGGGCGGGGCCGATGGCCTCATCTATTCCCGCTTCAACGGCCCCAATCAGGAGATATTGGAAGATCGGCTGAGCGTCTGGGAGGATGCCGAGGACGCCTTGACCTTCTCCTCCGGAATGTCGGCCATCACCACTCTTCTGATGACGTTCGTCCAGCCCGGCGACGTCGTCGTCCATTCGGGCCCGCTTTACGCCGCGACCGAGACCCTGATCGGTCGGATCTTCGGCAAGTTCGGGGTCAGCTGGCTCGATTTCCCCGCCGGTGCGACCCGCGAGGAGATCGAGGCCGTCCTCGAGAAGGCGAAGGGGATGGGGCGCGTTCCGCTCATCTATCTTGAAAGTCCGGCCAATCCAACCAACGCACTGGTCGATATCCAGGCCGTGGCCGCGGCTCGCGACGCCCTGTTCCAGGGCGATGACAAGCCGCCGATCGCGATCGACAATACGTTCCTCGGCCCGCTCTGGCTTCATCCGCTTCGCCACGGCGCCGATCTGTCGCTCTACTCACTGACCAAATATGCCGGTGGTCACAGCGATCTCGTCGCTGGCGGGATCACCGGTTCGCTTGGACTGATCAACCAGATCCGGATGATACGCAACACGATCGGGACGATCACCGATCCGAACACGGCCTGGATGCTGTTGAGAAGCCTCGAGACTCTCGAGCTCAGGATGACCCGCGCCGGTGAGAATGCGGCGAAGGTGTGCGAATTCCTGCGCCATCATCCCAAGGTTGAGAGTGTCGGTTATCTCGGTTTTCTCGAGGATGGGCGGCAGGCCGACATCTACCGTCGCCACTGCACCGGCGCCGGATCCACCTTCTCGCTCTATCTCAAGGGCGGCGAGAAGGAGGCCTTCGCCTTCCTCGATGCGCTCAGGATCGCCCATCTGGCGGTGAGCCTCGGGGGAACCGAGACTCTCGCAAGCGCACCGGCCGCGATGACCCATCTTTCGGTTCCGCCGGAGCGCAAGAAGGCGCTCGGGATCAGCGACAATCTCGTCCGAATCTCGATCGGGGTCGAGAATGCCGAGGATCTCATCGCCGATTTCGACCAGGCCTTGGCTTCGTTCTGACCCGGTCGGTCCAGTCGAGCACTTCCCACCCTTCCGACTCGGCGAGGCGAATGAGCCGGGCGTCGGCATTGGTTGCAAAGGGCTCGTCCGACCAGTGGTGAACGACCGAATCGGAAACATGGTCGGAATAGAAGCGGATGTGGAGCGCTTCCCGCTCCAGACCTTCGCTCTGAAGCCAGGCCTCGATCATGTCGAGCTTGCCCAGCCCATAGCAATTACTTCCGTCGATCCGGGCGACGATCCGCCCGCGATCGTCGGGCAGGGTCTCGGTCGCGATGACATCGTCGAAGCCCAGCGCCTCGGCGATTGCAGCGGCGTAGAGGCGATAGGATGCGGTCGCCAGGACGAGCCTCCGGCCTGACCGGCGGTCTTCCTCGATCCGGGCCCGGGCGCCTTGAAGAATGTTGGATTCAAGCTGGCTTCGCGCGAAACTCCTGACCACCGGCTCGAGCCGTTCGGGAGTCGGCTCCCCAACGAGAAGACGGTAATTGATCTCCTTCAGACGGCCCCGGTCGATCAGACCGGCGAGGTAGGAAAGGCTGACGATCAGGACTAACGGCGAAAGAAGAAGCCGCCATGGGGCAAGGCGAAGCGAGGCATGAAACAGGAACTGGCCATAAGTGGGCCGGCGGGTCACCGTCTTGTCCATGTCGTAAATGGCGAGCGCCTGCTTCATTGCCCCCGCCAATCACAAGGAAAGGCGCAAGTCCATCCTATCGCCTTGCCGCACGCTCAGAATTGAAGCATCTGTCTACGTTCCATGAGCGTAACTGCGGATTTCAGTCAGGTGGAGGAGGACGGTAACTGCATATTGCGGTTCACCGGCAACCTCACCTTGCTCCGCATCAGGAAGGTCAGCGAGCAGCTCGAGGAGATCGCGGCGGACCGGCTGGTCGCCGACCTCACCGAGGTCAAGCGAATGGACACCGTCGGCGCCTGGCTGATCCACAAGCTCGAGCGGGACCGGGGCGCAAAGGTCGTCGGGGCGACCGAGGATCAGCAGACCCTGATCGATCAGGTCGCCCAGGCCGACAAGCCGGTGACGATCAAGCGCGAGGAAGACCCGCCGCTGCGCCAGATGGTGACGGAGGTCGGAGCCTCGACCACGGCCGCCTTCCAGACCATGGTTGGCTTGCTCGGCTTCTTCGGAGCGCTTCTGATTACGCTCGGCCATATCCTTCGCCATCCCCGCCGGTTCCGGTTCAACGCGGTCATCCAGAGCTTCGATTCCGTCGGGGTCAGGGCGCTCGGGATCGTCGGGCTGATGAGCTTCCTGGTCGGGATCGTCATCGCCCAGCAGGGGGCGGTCCAGCTTCGGCAGTTCGGTGCCGAAGTCTATACGATCAACCTGATCGGCCGCGCCTCGATGCGCGAGCTTGGGGTGCTGATGACCGCGATCATGGTCGCGGGCCGCTCCGGATCCGCCTTTGCCGCCCAGATCGGTTCGATGAAGCTCAACGAGGAAGTGGATGCCATGCGAACGATCGGCGTCTCGCCGATGGAGGCGCTGGTCTTCCCGCGGGTTTTCGCCACCGTCCTCCTGATGCCGGTCCTGGGCTTCTATGCCGCAATCCTCGCCATCGTCGGCGGCGGTATCTTCTGCTGGCTGTCGCTCGACATTCCGCCAATCACCTACGTTCAGAGAATCCGGGAAGTCGTCCCGATCACTGACCTGTGGCAGAGCCTGATCAAGGCGCCGGTATTCGGGATGATCATTGCCATGGCCGGCTGCTACCAGGGCCTCCAGGTCCGCGGAAATGCGGAGGAAGTGGGCAGGCGCACGACCACTGCCGTTGTCCAGGGCATTTTCATGGTCATCGTGCTCGATGCCTTTTTCGCGGTCTTCTTCACCGGAATTGGCTGGGGCTGATGGAGCGCAAACCCATCATCGAGGTTCGTGGCCTCAAGAACGGCTTCGGAGATCAGGTGGTCCACGAGGATCTGGATCTCTCTGTCCGCCAGGGCGAAATACTGGGCGTGGTGGGCGGGTCAGGGACCGGCAAGTCGGTGCTGATGCGATCGATCATCGGGCTCCAGCCGCCATTGGCGGGCGAGATCGAGGTCTTCGGTGAGCCGATGGCCGACCGGGACGAGGAGGAGGCCAAGCATATCCGTCGGCGCTGGGGCATCCTCTTCCAGGGCGGTGCACTCTTTTCAACCCTGACCGTGGCCGAGAATATCCAGGTTCCGATCCGCGAATTCTATCCCGGGATCGACCAGGACCTCCTCGACGAGATTGCGACCTACAAGATCGCCATGTGCGGGCTTTCGTCAGACGCCGGAGCAAAATATCCCTCCGAGCTTTCAGGGGGCATGCGCAAGCGCGCCGGAATCGCTCGTGCGCTCGCTCTGGATCCCGAATTGCTCTTCCTCGATGAGCCGACCGCGGGGCTCGACCCGATCGGAGCCGCCGCCTTCGACGAACTGATTGGCGAGCTTCGCGACTCGCTGGGCCTCACGGTCTTCCTGATTACCCATGATCTCGACACGCTCTATGCGATCTGCGACCGGGTGGCGGTGCTGTCGGATCGGAAAGTAGTGGCGATCGGAACGATAACGGAACTATTGGCATTGGACCACGAATGGACTCAGGAGTATTTCCGGGGTCCGCGGGGGCGCGCCGCTGCGCAGGTCGCAGAAGCTGGGAGGTCCATGACCTAGATGGAGACGCGTTCCAACCATATCCTCGTCGGGAGCATCACCCTTGGGCT
>CAYOJN010000023.1:0-16511 GCA_964404245.1 uncultured Sphingosinicella sp.
CGTCGGTGGTCGAAGTGATGTCGACCTTGAGCACGACTTCGTGAATGTCGTCGCCGACCATCTGCGAACCGACGTTGAACTGGACGTCGGTCTTGGGCTGTCCCTGCCACTGGTAGACGGCGGGCGAATTCGGATTTTCGAAGGAGAAATCCTTGATGTACTGAACGAGGACTGCAACCTGCGGCATCTGGTCGCCACCTGCCGCCATCTGATCGCCTGCGCCGTTCGTGCCCGCTTCTTCGGCCATCTGTCCAAATTCCTCGAATAAGAAGGTTTTCGTGCCCTGCCGAAAGGCAGTTGCAGCATCGACCGGGGCGGGTAGCAGGCCGCACTTGTGCGCGCAACATCCGTCGGTGTCGTTCGTTGCGGCATTTGCGGATTTGAAACCGGCCCCCATCGCGCTTATGTAGGATCGGCTTCTCAAGGAGATTCCACTTGACCTTCGGTATCGTGCTGCTGGCGATGATTGCCCTGTTTGTCGGGCTTCGGCTGTATGCCGTCCTCGGCCAGCGAACCGGGCATGAGCAAAGCCCGGTCACCCGACCCGAAGCGAGTCGCGGGCTCGAACAGGCGCCGGCGCCGGTAGAGCCCAACAGCAATGCGCCTGAACCGAGCGGCTTTGCTTTCGAGCAGAACGCTGCAGCCGGCGTTCGGGCCATCATCGCGGCCGATTCTACCTTTGACGTCGCCCGCTTCCTCGAAGGCGCCCAGGCCGCGTACCGGATGGTTCTGGAAGCCTTCTGGCGCGGTGACCGGGAGGAACTCAGCCAGCTTGCGAGCCCCGACGTGGTTGCAGCGTTCGACAGCGCCATTCGGGAGCGCGAGGAGGCCGGGCACAGCCTGGACAATCGCCTGGTCGGAATCGAAAAGGCGGTGATCGACGATGCCCGCCTGGACGGCAGGACCGCCGAGATCGAGGTGCGCTTCGATGCCTATGTTGCAGCAATCACCCGCAACTCGGACGGCGAACTGATTGCCGGATCGATGAGCGATGCCTTGCCGACGAACGACATCTGGACCTTCCAGCGCGAGCTTGGCAGCGCCGATCCCAACTGGCGGCTGGTCGAGACCGACGAAGTCGCCTGAGAGAGGTTCTGCCGCGATTTCCTTCACGAGAAGGGCGGCTGGCCTCGACCTCTTCGCGAAACGAGCCGCTTTGCTGCGGCGAGAGCGACGGAACAGTCTTTGGACCGCGGTCCGTTCGGGCTATGCCGGCCGGGTGACCGTCGACTCCCTCAGCCCTCGCCTCTTTCTCTTCCTCGTCCTGCTGACGGCACTTGGAAGCTGCGCTCGCCATGTCGAGCCGCCTGTTTCGGCGCCCGTGCCCGCTCCGACGGCCCCCCCGGACGAGCCGGAGGCACCAGCCAACGCCCTGAGTGCCGGGGTCGGGCCTGGGCCTTCGCTTCACGACCTCGATCCGCAACAGGCGCGCTCTGCCTATCAGGCCTTCCGGATTTCCTGTCCCTCCGCGATCAGTCGCGTCGATCCGAGCGGACTGACGACGACGGAGGACTGGATATCCGTCTGCGCGCAGGAAGCGGCCGATCCCGTCCACTTTCTTCGAACGGCATTTGTGGCCGTCGAGATTGGCGACGGAAAGGCCTTCACAACGGGCTATTTCGAGCCGGAGATTCCCGGCTGCCGGGTTCGCCGCCCAGGCTGCGAAGTCCCGGTCTACGCCCCTCCGCCTGATCTTCTCGACGTCGATCCGGCGACCGGAGAGCGTCGCCGCGGGCGCCTCGATGAGGACGGAAATTTCGTCCTTTACCATGATCGGCGAGCGATCGAATCGGGCGTCCTGGCCGGCCGAGGCCTCGAGATCGCCTGGGCTGAGGATCCCGTCGACCTCTTCTTCCTCCAGATCCAGGGTTCGGGCCGGATCCGGCTTCCCGACGGAGACGTGATCCGGATCGGCTATGCCTCGCAGAACGGGCGCGAATACGTCGCCATCGGCGGACTGCTGCGCGATCGCGGCCTCGTCGAGAGCCCGATCACGATGCAGGCGATCGCCGCCTGGCTCAGGGCCCATCCCGTCGAGGGACGGGCGCTGATGCAGGAGAATAAGAGCTACATATTCTTCCGGGTCCTGACCGGGCCGGGGCCGCTTGGTGCGCTCGGCCGTCCGGTCACGCCGCGAGTGACGGTTGCAGCCGATCCGCGCTTCGTTCCGCTCGGCGCTCCGGTGATCCTGACCGCAATGGAGGCGCCAGTGGCCAACGGCCTGTGGGTTGCCCAGGATACAGGCGGCGCCATTCGGGGGGCGAACCGGTTCGACACCTTCTGGGGAGCGGGCCAGGAAGCGGCGACCATCGCTGGCGGAATGTCGGCTCGAGGCCGCGCTTATATACTTTTGCCGAGACGGGCGGCCGAGCGGCTAGGCATCGACGGTGCGTCGACTCAGCGCTGAGGAGGCCTCTCTCTGGCGCAAGGTCGTCGAATCGGTCCGCCCGATCGAGAAAGGCAGGGAGGGCGGACCTGCCGACCGGTCTTCGCCAGCGCCAGCGACGCCCGCACGGGCCCCCGAGTCCGCCAGGCCGGCGCCGGCAACGCCGACGGCAAACCTGCCCAGGGCACCAGGAAACCATCTCGATTCAACCTGGGACAGGAAGCTTGCCCGGGGACTTGCTCAGCCCGATCTCATGCTCGACCTTCACGGCCATGACCTTGCCACCGCTTATCAGAGGCTTGACGACGCGCTCGAGCGAGGGACGAGGAGCGGAGCCCGGCTCCTGCTTCTGATCACGGGCAAGCCCCGGACAGACCCGGTTGCCCGGCGCGGTGCGATCCGATCGGCGGTCGGGGACTGGCTGGCCGCGTCCCGCCACGCCAGCGAGATTGCCGCGGTTCGCAACGCCCACCCGCGTCATGGCGGGGCAGGAGCGCTCTACATCGTCCTCAGGCGGAAGCGACAAGCGCACCGGCGATAATCCGCCGATAAATACGCTGCAGCGCATGGATGTCGTCGATTGCGGCTGCCTCGTCGAGCTTGTGCATTGTTGCATTGGGAAGACCGAAGTCGATGACCGGGCAGAGCCGAATCAGGAACCGGCCGTCGGACGTGCCGCCATGGGTGGACAGCCTGGGCTTCACGCCGGTCTCCGTCTCGATCGCCTCCGAAACCAGATCGTAGATCGGACCTGAAGGGGTGAGAAAGGCTTCGCCCGAAATGGCAGCCTCGACCTTCGTCCCCGGGGCCGCTTCTTCCGCGGTTCGGCGAACCAGGTCCACCAGTTCCTCGCCCGAATGGAGATTGTTGAATCGGATGTTGAGCTGAGCGGTTGCAGCGCCCGGAATGATATTGGTGGCCCGGGTCGGGGTGGAGATGGCGGTGAGTTCCAGATTGGATGGCTGGAAGGCTTCGCTGCCCTCGTCGAGATGAAGGGAAGCAAGCGCGTCGATCACCCTGGCGAGTCGCGGGATCGGATTATCAGCGCGATGGGGATAGGCGACATGTCCCTGATGGCCCGGGACCTGGACCCATAGGTTGACGGATCCCCGCCGACCGATCTTGACGATGTCGCCAAGCCTTTCCTCCGATGTCGGTTCACCGATCAGGATCATGTCCGGCGTCAGGTCGCGCTCAACCATCCAGCGGATCAGTTCAGGTGTGCCCCAGGTCGCCGGGCCTTCCTCGTCGCCCGTGATGATCAGGCTCAGCCGCCCGGAATGATCGGCCTCGGCCGCGGCCGCAACGAAGGCGGCGATGCTCGCCTTCATGTCGACGGCGCCGCGGCCATGGAGCAGCCCATCTTTGATCTCCGGAACGAACGGATCGGTTGCCCAGCCCTCGCCAGCCGGAACCACGTCGAGATGGCCTGCAAAGCCGAAATGCGGCTTGCCGTCGCCGCGGGTGGCGAAAAGATTCTCGACCGGTCCGTCCGGCGGTGTTCCGGCGAGGAAACGGTGGACTTCGAAGCCGATCGGTCGAAGCGCGTCTTCGAGGACGTCGAATACCTCGCCGGTGGCGGGAGTGACGCTTGGGCACGCGATCAGTCGGCTTGCAAGATCGATCGGATCGAGGGTCTGGCTCATCGCGAGGGCTTATAGAAGGTTCCGGCCGATTGGACATATGGGTCCGCGCAGGGCGGGACGAAGCCAGACCCTCAGAGCGGTCCCTCTGAATCCATCCAGGGCGGATTGGGAATGTCCTCGGTCGCCTGGTGAAGGTAGCGCGACCAGCGCTCGGAAAGATCGTCGAAATAGGGATCGTCGACCTCGATCCGACGGACCAGCAAGGGTTCTTCCGGATCGGTCGGCATCACCATCAGGTCGATCGGCCGGCCAACCCCAAGGTTCGATCGCATGGCCGAGTCGAAGGAGAGGAAACCGAATTTCACTGCCATGTGGAGCGGCGTCCGAAAATTGAGACCGCGGTCGAGGATCGGCTTGCCATATTTGGTCTCGCCAATCTGGAGGAAGGGGACCTCCGGGGTGCATTCGATGAAATTGCCGGCGCTGTAGATCAGGAAGAGGAACGGCGGTCCGGTCCCGATGCGTCCGCCCAGCAGAAGCGATATCCAGCCGTCGACATGGATCGCCCGAAGCGCCTCGCCGACAGTTGCATTCACCCTCTGCACGGCCTCGCCCACCAGCTGTGCTGCCCGGAACATGGAGGCGGCGTCGCGCAAAGTGCGATTGAGTCCGGGCGGAGGTGCGCCGACCGAATCGTCCGCTGCGCTCGGTGCCGGGAGCCCCTCCTGGAGCAGCCCGATGACGGATTGGGTCATCGAGAGGCTTCCTGCCGTGCAGGCGAAGATCCGCCGTCCCGGTTCGTCGACCAGGGTATGAAGCTTCTTGAATGACGAGAAATTGTCGATTCCGGCATTGGTTCGCGTGTCGGCGAACAGGATCAGGCCGGTTTCCAGGCGCATGCCGAGGCAATAGGTCATCGCTCCATAAACTAGCCGGGTCACGCCTTGTGTCCAGCAATCGCTCGCTTTGGCCGATGGAAGCTTCGCTTTGCCACGAACCCGCTCAAACGCCCGATCGAGCCAGGAACGGCAGGCTCCCCAGGCGCGTTGACAGGCTATTGAAAGATACGATGACGGAGGAGAGTGCCATGCAGGACAATCAGAACCAGAATCAGCAGAGCGATCGTGATCGCCAGCAGCAGCAACAGCAGGATCAGGACCGGAGCGGTCAGCAGGATCGCCAACAGCAGCAAGGTGGGCAGGGCCAGTCTGGTCAGCAGGACCGTCAGCAGCAGCAGGGCGGGCAGGGCCAGTCCGGTCAGGACCAGCAGAACCAGCAGGACAACAGTCAGGGCCAGGCCGGGCAGCAGGACCGCCAGCAGCAGCAGGATAGCCAGAACCAGTCCGGCAATCAGGATCGCCAGCAGCAGAATCAGCAGGGCGGCCAGGGCCGTCAGCAGCAGTAGATCCAGGCCTTTGGTAAATCGAAAGGGCCGTCCCCATCGGGGCGGCCCTTTTCTATTCGCATCAAGGAGAAAGGCCCCCTTCCGAATTGGAAGAGGGCCTCTTGTTCATCCCAGCAGGTCGGCGACGATTCGCCTGAGCTCGAAGCTGGTAAGGGTTGGGGAGCGGTCCTTGCCCGGAATCGACGAAAGCAGGGCTTTCGGCAGATGGAGCCTGGGCCGCTTCGACCCGATCGTCTCGATATTCATTTTTCTCTCTGTCGGCAGATCGCCGATCTCTTTCTTCATTCAGATGATGTGGAAATCGTCCGGCAGGCCATTGCCCGCCGGGACCGGCGAAACTATCGCCGGAATTGACCGCGGCGAGGGCCTCCACTGGGCCCGCCGGGTGTCTTCTCCCGGAAGATGATCCGTCCCTTGGACAGATCATAGGGAGTCATTTCAACATGGACTCGGTCGCCGACAACCGACTTGATCCGGAATCTCCGCATCTTGCCGGCCGTGTAGGCGATGATCCGATGCTCGTTGTCGAGCATGACTCCGAAGCGCCCGTCGGGGTAGATCTCATCGATCAACCCCTCCAGGACAAGCAGTTCTTCCTTTGCCATTCCTCAGTCAGCGTCGGCCAGATTGACCGCCGAGACCTTGCCGTCGCGGCCGGTTTCCAGTTCGTAGCTCAGCTTCTGGCCTTCGCGAAGGCTCGACATTCCCGAACGCTCAACGGCGCTGATATGGACGAAAGCGTCCTTGCCGCCGGCTTCGTTGGTGATGAAGCCATAGCCACGGTCATTGTTGAAGAATTTTACAGTGCCGATAGCCATGATCGGATCCTTTCATAGAAAATTGCCCGCGCGCGAACGGCGCGGCGGGGCCGTAGTAGCTCGAAAGTGAAAGGAGAGGCCCGTAGGCGTCAGTCTCGCTCACAGGCGACGTCAGCAAAGCCTATATAGACGCCTTGTCGTTAAGTTTCAACTATCGCTATCGCGTCAGGCTGATCGGGCAGGTGAGGCGCCTCGACGAAGGCCCCGAGTCACTTTCTGCAAGGCCAGTCTGGCGAGCGCCTTCCCGCCGGAAAGACTCAGCGGATCGTAGGCAGTGAGGGCATAAAGCGGCACCTTGTCGGTCATCCATTCCGACTTGTAGGGGTCATCGCCGACCCCGAAGTCGATCACCCTGGCCTTGTCGACATCGATTGCGCGTCGAAACATTTCCATGCTGATGATGCTTCCGGGGGACAGGTCGCTCGCATCCTCGCGATAGGCAAGCTTGTGGATTGTCGCCTCGCCATTCTCGATCGTCCATAATTGCGCAGCGACCGGCTGCTGTTCGCGATAGGCAAGACCGAGGCGAAGGCTCCCTGCGGCAGCCTGCTCTTCGGCGAACTGGCGAAGTGCCTCGGGCGAGCCTTCCGGCGGCTTCCAGCTCGCCTGATAGACGGATTCATAATCCGCCCATGCCGTCTCGTCGAACCGTGTATGAACGACGAGATCGAGCCTCGCCTTGCGAGCTCGCCTCGCCGTGGTGTTCCTGAGCCGGGACGGACGACCCGCCCAATATTGGTCGAAGGTCATTGCGCTGGTATCGATCCGCCAGTTCACGTTGACCTTGTCGCGCCTGACCACCCAGCCCCGGCGGCGAAGGGTTTCGTCGAGGCGATCCTCCTCTGCGAGAAGCTTCAGGTGAAGCTCGCTGATCCCGGCCTTCCTCAACCCCCGAGACAGCCAGTCGATCGGCGGATGTTCGGCGCCTGGCGGTGCGATCACCGGCCCGAAGCGAAGGGTGTACCAATTGGCCAGAGCCTCCGCCCTGTTCCCGTTCACCCGGAGGAACAACCAGCACCTTGAAGCGCCGTTGGCGGCGCGAAGGACCAGTGGCTCTCCTTCGGGTTCATGCCTGTGAACCGTCCTGAACCAGTCGAGCCGATCGAACAGGCAGGGTTGAGCGGCCGCGTCGAGCGCACCCGCCGCGTCCGCCCCAACCGAGTCCAAATCGCGGAAATATCTGAGCTCGACGGTCATTCGCATCCCTGAAGCCGTCGCGGCAGGCGCGACAAGACCTCATTGCCGGAAAATCCTTAGCAGCGCGTTTATCCTCGCGCCGGCTCAGCCCTGCATTCCATCCGCAGGCCCGAAGGCGCGACCGCCTTCTTTTACCGTTCCTTGAGAGCGGCCGTGCAATGGGACTGGCCTTCCTCTGGCCAGGAGCGGGCTCCACTTTTCGGATCATGGACGATCAACCTTCCATCTATCGCGGAGCCGCAGTTGCGGTGATCCTGCAATGGACGATGCGGCTTATCGGCCTCGTGTCGGTGATCATCCTTGCCCGGCTTCTGGGCCCTGCCGATTTCGGTATTGTCGGCCTTGCCGCTGCGGCGCTTTCGCTGGTCGAGCTGATCGGTGCGGTCGGGCTCCGCCAGGCCCTGCTTCGGATCCGAACGCCAAGCCGCGAACATCTCGACACGGCCTTCACGATCCAGCTCATCCTGATGTCGGCCATGGCGCTGGCCGGAATTGCGAGCGCGCCGTTCATCGGCGCCGTCTACAAGGAACCGGCACTCACCGCGGTCGTCGCCGCACTGTCCTGCCGCTATTTCCTGCTCGGCCTGGTCAACATCGGGATCGTCGATTTCGATCGCCACCTCCAGTTCGGCAAGGATCTGCGAATGCGGCTGGTCTCGAGGCTCGCTGCCTTTGCAGTCACTCTCGCCGCGGCGATCCTTCTGCAATCCTATTGGGCGCTGGTGATCGGCCTGATCTGCCAATCGGGCTTTCATGCCGTCGCCTCCTGGGTCGTTCATCCCTATCGACCAAGGCTCAGCCTGTCCCGGCGATCGGAACTGCTCGGCTTCTCCTTGTGGATGTTCATCCATTATACGGCCCAGACGGTCCAGCAGCAGGTGGAACGGCTTGCCTTGGGGCGCTTCGCGACCGCCCACCTGGTTGGCCTCTATTCGGTGTCCAAGGATCTTTCCGACATCTTCACCCAGGAGATTTCGACCGCGCTTGACCGAGTCACTTTCGTCACCGTCGCCCGATCGGGGGGTCCGCTAAGCGACTCGCCGGAAAGGCTTCCAGGTCTGATCGGCGCCTATGCGATGATTGCAGCACCAATGGGCCTTGGGCTTGCCGCGACAGCCGAGCCGACGATCACGGTCCTTCTCGGCCGTCAATGGGTCGATGCCGTTCCGCTGCTCCAGATCGTCGCCGTCTATTCGGCCATCTATGCCGTCTACCAGGTGATCGCTTCCGCTCTCATGGCGTCTGGAAAGGGGCGGATGGGCGCGACCTTGTCCGGCGCTGGCGCAATGGTTCTGATATTTGCCGTCGCCTCCGCGAGTCTTGCCCGTCCTGATGCAATGAGCATCGCCTGGGCAGCCTTTGCCGGCAATGCCGTGGTTCTTCTTGCCGGAACCCTCGTTATCGCCCGCGAGGCGCAGGCCCGGCTTTCACTTCTCATCGCGAGCATCATCCGCCCCTTCCTTGCAGCCGCGATGATGGCCGCTGCAGTCCACGGGCTGGTGCCCGAAGCGGGAATGGCGCTTCTGGACCTGATCGCCTGCGTCGCGATCGGATGTCTTCTTTACCCCGTCCTGCTTGCCGCGATCTGGCTTGCATCGGGGCGGCCGGCCGGTGCGGAATCCGAGGCATTGCGCCTCGTTTCCGACTTCGGCGGAAGGCTTCGACCCCGCTTTCGCTGAGCCCCATCCATCGCGCTCAATGGGCGAGAAACGTCGGTATCCGGTCGTTCATGAGAAGGGTCGCGGTGGCACCGCCGAGGATGAACTCGCGCAGCCGCGACTGGCCATAGGCGCCCATCACCATCAAGTCTGCGCCTTTCGTTTCCGAGTGGCTCAACAATACTGAACCGGCATCCTTGCCATCTGCCGGCAACCTATGCTGTTCTGCGCTGATGCCGTGGCGCTGGAGATGAACGCAGAGCCTGTCGAGGGTAGCGGCAGCCGGCAGTGCCTTCTCTCCCGTTACCGAGACGAGCTGGACCGAATCCGCTTTGCGCAGAAGCGGCAAGGCGTCGTGAACGGCTCTCGTGGCTCCCCGGCTGCCGTCCCAGGCGACGACGATGGTTCCGAACGACCGGCCGTGCGCCGAGGAGGGAACCAACAGTACCGGCCGGCCTGAGCCGAAAATCAGCGCCTCGGCGACATTACGGGTATCGGGATGGCCGTAGGCGGGGACGATCGTGAGATCGAACAGTCGCGCGTGTTCAGTCAGCTTGGCGGGTTCGACGACGTGGCCGCACTCAAGGATCAGGGGAGGGCCCGCAAGTGTCGCCCCGGCCTCTTCCTGCAGTGCCTCGATCAACGCCTGTGTATTGCTTCGACTCGTTCGGTTCTCGCCGGCGATGGCGTCATTCGCTCCGACCATTCGGTTAGCCAAGAAGTTCGCAACCTGCGGGATCCCGATCTGGCACACGGCGCCGGAGATCTTGGCGTCAAGGCGGCGAGCAAGTGCGCTTGCATCCTGGATCGCCTGGCGAGGGGTTGGATCAGGGTAGCTCTTCAACGTGACCAGAATGTCTTTCATCGATCTTCTTCCTCCATGGCTTCAGTAAGCGGGCAACTCGGTGCTGGCAGATCCAGGATGGTCGGGCGCTTTTCTCTTCTCAACATCCGTCGCGGCCGAAATCCCTCATTCGTCGGAGCCATGCCCGACGTTCGGCCGCGTCGCCTTCCACACCTCCGATCAGACTAGTGTAAACGGGATGAATGCCCGTCAGGCCCAGAATGTTGCGCTTGAAGCTGGCGACGCTGTGGGCGCCGAAATAAAGCCGGTAGAAGAGAGCCGGCATTCCCATCGTCACTACGATCCGCGCCGATCGTCCTTCCAGCAACCGCTTCGACATGCCCGATCCGGAGCCAACCGCGAATCCGGGCCTCATGACCTGCTCCAGATAGGCCTTGAGCAGTGCAGGCACGTCTCCGAGCCAGAGCGGGTAGAGGACCATGACGTGCTCGGCCCAGCTTATCGCGTCCTGGCCCTCACGTGCGGCTGCCGGAACCTCTCCTTCTTCCCATTCCTTGCGGGTCCGCAGAAACGGGAAGTCCATTTCGGCCAGGGTCAGAATCCTGCACTCTCGCTTTGCCTCCCGGGCGCCGTCCAGATACGCCTTCGCGAGTGCGTGATTGAAACGCTCAGGATCGGGATCCGGATGCCCCACGATGATCGCGATACGGTCGGCCATTCCTCTTCCACTCGTCGGCGCTGCACCAGTCAGGTTTGTTCGAGGTGAACACCTTCAAAGGATGGAGGCACGCTAAGTTGCATTGATCGCGGTATCGGGCTCGCTCCGACGAGACTGGCCATCCGATAGTGATGATCAGCGCAACCGGATCAGCGCCCAGGGCTGGTATCATTTCCTGGTGCGGACCATGATAGTGAACGTGGAGTTACCGGTCCGAGGCAATCGAGCGATAGAGGACAGAAGCTACGGAGTCTCTGTCAGCTGCGGCAATGAGATTTCCGCACAGCGGCTGGAAGCGCTTCCGACTGCCACCAAGTGCATCGACTGCGCCTGACCAATCAGCGGGCATCAACAGATCTGCCCGTCGCAGCCAGAATCCTCGAGACGGCCGCGGGGTGCCGCTGTTCGATTGGGCCGGATTTGGCAGGGAAGGGGCTCAAACGACAAGTGCCCGAGCGTTTCCGCTCGGGCACCCGTAGGGCGACTCGCGTCGCCTACCCCCTTTTCAAAGCTCCTGCCCGCTCACCATCCTCACCTCGCAAGAGAATGGCGGGGCCGAAGCCTCCCCGAACCAGGGCCGAAAATCCTTGGTGCGTGAGAAATACGGTATTCTGAACAGGCCTCTTTGTCATTGACGAAAAGCCGAAGTGGCAAGATTACCAGAGGCTGTGGCGCATAGGCCACAGACGCCAATCGGCCGAGTCCGTCGCAGCCATTGCGGCCATCCGGCGCAAACCCTACAGGACCTCCTCATTCCGTCACTTGCGATTGTCCGAGATCCAATGCGCCTTTCCCGTTACTTCCTTCCGGTCGCCAAGGAGACGCCTGCCGACGCCCAGATCGTCAGCCACCAGCTGATGCTCCGCGCCGGCCTGATCCGGCAGACCGCCGCCGGAATCTATGCCTGGCTTCCGCTCGGGCTCCGAGTGCTCAGGAAGATCGAGATCATCGTCCGCGAGGAACAGGATCGTGCAGGTGCGGTCGAGCTTCTGATGCCGACCATCCAGTCCGCCGACCTGTGGCGCCAGTCCGGGCGATTCGATGCCTACGGCCCGGAAATGCTCAGATTCCCGGACCGTCAGGGCCGCGACATGCTCTATGGCCCGACCAATGAGGAAATGATCACGGCCCTGTTCCGGGATTCGGTCAAATCCTACCGGGACCTTCCGCGAACGCTCTATCACATTCAGTGGAAGTTCCGGGACGAGGTCAGGCCGCGTTTCGGAGTCATGCGCGGCCGAGAATTCCTGATGAAGGATGCCTACAGCTTCGATCTCGACGAAGAGGGGCTGAAGTCGAGCTATGAAGCGATGTTCGTCGCCTACCTGCGCACCTTTGCCCGCCTCGGCCTCCAGGCGATTCCGGTGAAGGCGCCGACCGGGCCGATCGGCGGCGATCTCAGCCACGAATTCCACATTCTTGCCGACACTGGCGAAAGTGCTCTGTTCTATGATTCCAGGATCGAGGAGATCGATCGCGAGGAACTGCTCTCGGCCGACACCTCCACCATCGCCCGGCTGACGGGCCTCTATGCGATGGAAGAGGAAGAGCATGCCAAGGTCGCCGAATGCCCGGTGCCGGCCGAGCGGCTTCGGAGCCGACGGGGAATCGAGGTTGGCCATATCTTCGCCTTCGGGACGAAATATAGTGCCTCGATGGGAATGATGGTCCAGACCCGCGACGGCAGCCAGATCCATCCCCAGATGGGGAGCTATGGGATCGGCGTTTCGAGGCTGGTCGGCGGGATCATCGAGGCAAGTCACGACGACAAGGGGATCGTCTGGCCCGAAAGCGTTGCGCCTTATTCTGTCGGCCTCGTCAACATGCGGGCCGATGACGGCCAGGTCACGAGCGCTTCCGACGAGCTTTACGGCAAGCTCCGACAAGCCGGAATCGAGACCCTCTATGACGATCGCGACGAACGGGGCGGCGCCAAGTTCGCGACCATGGACCTGATCGGCCTGCCCTGGCAGCTGATCGTCGGTCCGAAAGGCCTCGAAAAGGGCGTCGTCGAATTGAAGCGCCGGTCAACCGGCGAGCGCGAGTCGCTGTCGGTCGAGAGCGCCCTTGCGAGGCTCGGCCGTTGATCCTGTCGCGTTACGAACGGATGATCGCCCGGCGCTATCTGCTTCCGGGGAAAGGGGAGGGTTTCATCTTCCTCGTCGCCAGCATCAGCCTGGTCGCAGTCATGCTCGGCGTTGCCGCGCTCATCGTCGTGATGAGCGTGATGAACGGCTTCCGGGCGGAACTGTTCGACAAGGTCGTCGGACTCAATGGCCATGCCGTCGTCCAGGGTTATGGCGGCCGGCTCGAAAACTGGCGGCCGGTGCTTGAAGAGGTCAGGCGTACCCCGGGCGTAACCTCTGCTTCTGCACTCATAGAACAGGGCCTGATGGCGAGCCATGACGGCCGGGTCGAAGCCATATTGCTTCGTGGAATGCCGAGGGAGGAAATCGTCGGCAATCCGACCTTCGAGGTCATGGACGGCTCGATGGAGGCGCTTCGGCCGGAAAGCACCAACGTCGCCATCGGCGCCCGTCTTGCCGAGCTTCTGGGGGTCAATGTCGGCGGGTCGATCACCATCATCAGTCCCCATGGCCGGACGACTCCGTTCGGAACCGTTCCAAGGATCGTCGACTATCAGGTCGCCGCCATCTTCGAGGTCGGGCTCTATGATTTCGACAAGGCGTTCGTCGTCATGCCGATGGAGGAAGCGCAGAGCTTCCTGATGATGGGCGACGCGGTCGGAATGATCGAGGTGAATACCGAAGATGCGGACCGGGTCGGCGAGATACTGGCGCCGCTCAATGCCTCGCTCGCCAATCGCGCGGTGGTAAGGGACTGGCGGTCGATGAATTCGGCGCTGTTCGAGGCGCTCCAGGTCGAGCGGGTGGTGATGTTCATCCTTTTCTCGATCATCATCGTCGTTGCAGTCTTCAACATCCTGTCTTCGCTGATCATGCTGGTCCGGGCGAAGAGGCGCGACATCGCCATCCTTCGAACCATGGGGGCGACAAGGCGGGGTCTTCTCAAGGTGTTCATGACCGTCGGGTTGACGATCGGAGTCCTGGGAATCGCCGCCGGAATCCTCCTCGCGACCATCTTCCTCATCTACCGGCAGTCAGTGGTCAGTTTCGCTCAATGGGCGACCGGTCAGAATCTCTGGGATCCGTCGATCCGTTTCCTGACCGAGCTTCCTGCCAAGACGGATCCGGTGGAAGTCGCTGCAATCATCCTCATGGCCCTGTTGCTCAGTTTCCTCGCAACCCTGATCCCGGCCTGGCGGGCCTCGAAGACGGATCCGGTCCAGGTACTTCGCTATGAGTGACGTGACTCGAGATACGCCGGTTCTGGATGTGACCGGACTTCGCCGAAGCTTCGAGCAAGCGGGGGTTCGGATCGACGTCCTTCGGGGAGTCGACCTGAATGTGAGAAAAGGGGAGATCGTTGCCCTTCTGGGACCCTCGGGTTCCGGCAAGTCGACCCTTCTCCAGGCGGTCGGCCTGCTCGAAGGCGGTTTCGAAGGATCGATCCGGATCGCCGGCGAGGAAGTCGCGGAACTGAGCGATTCCAACCGCACCCGAGTCCGCCGGGACAGCCTCGGCTTCGTCTACCAGTTTCACCATCTGCTGCCGGATTTCACGGCGCTCGAAAATGTCGTCATTCCCCAGCTGGTCCGGAACGCGACCGTCCAGGAGGCAAGGGAACGCGCCGAATCGCTTCTGACGTCGCTTGGGCTCGGGCAGCGCCTGACCCATCGGCCGAGCAAGCTATCCGGCGGCGAACAGCAGCGGGTTGCCGTTGCCCGCGCCCTCGCCAACCGGCCCGCTCTGGTCCTGGCCGACGAGCCGACCGGCAATCTCGACGAGGCGACCGCCGACATCGTCTTCGCCGAATTCCTGTCTTTGGTTCGTGGCGAGGGAAGTGCGGCCCTGGTCGCAACCCACAACGAACGGATCGCTGGCAAGATGGACCGAATACTCAGGCTTCACGAGGGCGTTCTGGAAGGCGCTCGTCTCGACTGATTTTCAAAGCTGTGGAAAAGCCGGCGGCGAAGGTTCACTTCCACCGCCGGCCCGACCATAATCCGGCCATGGCCGCGCCCTACGTCCCGCTTCGAATCTTCTCCTGCTACACGATGCTCGAAGGCGCAATCGACCCGAAGGCGATCGCGAAGCGCTCGAAGCGGCTCGATTTTCCAGCGGCGGCGGTCACTGACCGAAACGGTCTCCATGGAGTCATGGCCTTCACCGACGCCTGTCTCGACGAAGGCGTCCAGCCGATCGTCGGCACCCTGCTCGCCGTGTCGAGGCCGGATCATCCCGGAGTCGACTGGCTCGCACTCTACGCTCAGGACGAAGCCGGCTATGTCAACCTGTGCGCTTTGGTGTCCGAAGCCCATCTCGATCGCCCGGTCGAGGAGGAGGCTCATGTCACGATCGGCTCGCTCGAAGGCCGAACAGGCGGGCTGATCGCACTGACCGCCGGCGGGGAAGGCGCGCTCGCCCGGCTCCTCGCTCAAGGCCAGGAACAGGCGGCCGGGCGGATGGCCGATCGGCTCCAGGCCCTTTTCCCAGGACGCCTTTATGTCGAGTTGAGCCGCCGCGGCGATCCGGTCGAACAGGCCGCCGAAGCCGGGCTTCTCGACCTTGCCTATGCGCGCGGGCTTCCGATCGTCGCAACCAACCCTGCGGCATATCTGGACGCCGATTTCCACCGCGCCCACGATGCCATGCTGTGCATCGCCCAATCGAGCCAGATCGATCGCGAGGACCGGACCCGTTCGTCTCCGGAAGCCTGGATCAAGCCCGCAGCGGACATGCGCGCCCTGTTCGGCGACCTGCCCGAGGCCATCGAGAATAGCTCAGTCGTCGCCCGGCGCTGTGCCTTTGGCGCTCCGAAGCGAAAGCCGATCCTTCCCCGGTCGGCGCCCGACATCGACGCCGAAGCCGGGCAGCTCAGGAGCGACGCGCGTTCCGGGCTCGAAAGGCGGCTCGAGGCCTATGATGATCTCCCTGCGGACCAGCGCCAGGCCTATTTCGACCGTCTCGATTTCGAGGTCGGAATCATCACCGGGATGGGGTTTCCCGGCTATTTCCTGATCGTCGCCGATTTCATCAAATGGGCGAAGGAACAGGGCATTCCCGTCGGGCCCGGCCGCGGCTCGGGCGCCGGCTCGGTGGTGGCCTGGGCACTGACCATCACTGACCTGGATCCCATCCGTCTCGGCCTCCTCTTCGAACGTTTCCTCAATCCGGAACGCGTCTCGATGCCGGATTTCGACATCGACTTTTGCGAAACGCGCCGGGGCGAGGTGATCCGCTACGTCCAGCAGCGCTGGGGCGCGGACCGGGTCGCCCAGATCATCACCTTCGGGAAGCTGAAGGCCCGCGCGGTACTCAAGGATACCGGCCGGGTCCTCCAGATGCCCTATAACCAGGTCGACCGGCTCGCGAAGCTGATCCCGAATCATCCCACCGATCCCTGGACACTCGAACGGGCGCTCAACGGGGTGAGCGAGCTTGCCGCCGAATATCGGGGCGATCCCCAGGTCCGGCGGCTGTTCGACCTGGCAGTGAAGCTGGAAGGTCTTCCTCGCCACTCTTCGACCCATGCGGCCGGAGTCGTGATCGGCGATCGTCCGCTGGACCAGCTCGTCCCGCTCTATCGTGACCCGCGCTCGGACATGCCGGTCACCCAGTTCGACATGAAATATGTCGAGGCGGCTGGCCTGGTGAAGTTCGACTTTCTCGGTCTGAAGACTCTGTCGGTTCTCCGCAAGGCGACCGAAATGCTCGCAAGGCGCGGTATCGAGGTCGATCTCGACCGCATCCCCTGGGACGATCCCGAAGTCTACCGGCTGCTCCAGCGCGGCGAGACGGTCGGCGTCTTCCAGCTGGAATCCGAAGGAATGCGGCGGACGCTCGCGGCCGTGAAA
>CAYOJN010000024.1:0-16274 GCA_964404245.1 uncultured Sphingosinicella sp.
TGATGGTCGATCGGCCGCAGGGCACCTTTTCCCAGCAGATCCGGATCGTCGGCGCAACCGAGCGCCCGGCTGCAATCCCGTACCGAGCCAACATGACCCTTCTCGACGCCATGATCGCGGTCGGCGGACTGTCCGAATATGCCGCCGGCGACCGGGCCCGGCTGATCCGTGTCGATCGGGCGAGCGGGCGCCAGCGCGAATATGATCTCCGGATCGCCCGACTGCTCAAGCGCGGTGACGTCAAGGCCAATGTCCGGCTCGAGCCGGGCGACGTCATCATCATTCCCGAAAGCATGTTCTGATCGGGTGTCGCCGCCCAAGCCTTAGGATCTGACACCTGATGGATGGACTTTACGAACAGCTACGAATTGCTCTCCACCAGGTCTGGCGGCGTCGCTGGCTGGCCATTGCCGTCGCCTGGGGCGTGGCCGTGCTTGGCTGGCTCGTCATCGCCCTGATCCCGAACAGCTATGAAGCCAAGGCGCGGCTGTTCGTCGAAATGCAGTCAATCCTTCCAAGCCAGATCGGGATCACGCCCGACGAGCGCGCCAATCAGCTGATGCGGCTCAAGCAGACCCTGACCTCGAACGAGAATCTGGCCCGGGTCGTTCGCCGAACCGACCTCAACAGCCTTGTGGCCGACGAAGCAGCGATGGGGGGAGTCGTTACTGGTCTTCGCGAGCGGATCCTCGTCACCGCCCAGCCGGACGGGATGATCGAGATCAAGGCGACGTCGAACCTGGCCGGTTTCTCCAACGGCCAGAATGCCCGGACCGCGACCGGAACCGTCCAGGGCCTGATCGACGTCTTCATCGAGCAGAACCTGTCCGGCGACCGCCGGGAAACCGGCCAGTCGCTTGAATTTCTCGACGAGGAGCTTCGCCGCCGGGAGATCCAGCTCCAGGAAGCCGAGCAGCGCCGGATGGAGTTCGAGCAGCGCTTCATGGGGCTACTTCCGGGTGAAGGATCGATCGGCCAGCGAATGTCCGCGGCACGGATCGAGCTTTCCAATATCGAACAGCAGATCGTCTCGGCCCAGGCCGCGATCAACGGCCTTCGAGCCCAGCTCAATGCGACTCCCCAGACCATGCCCGGCATTGGCGAGGGAGCCAATACGGCGTCCGGGCAGCTTTCCGCTCTTGAAGGCCAGCTCAACCAGAACCTGGCCCGGGGCTGGACCGACTCCCATCCCGACATGGTTTCCCTTCGCCAGCAGATCGATCGGCTCCGGCCCTTCGCGGCCGCCGAGCGGCGCAGCGGCACCGCCGGAATTCCCAATCCTGGCCATGTCTCGCTTCGGGCGATGATGGCGGAACGCGAAGCTCAGCTCGCGGCCTCCGTCGCCCGCAAGAACCAGCTCCAGTCCGACCTTGCCCAATTGTCCACTCGCCAGGCGACCGAACCGGGCCTCGCCGCCGAGCAGACAAGGCTCAACCGCGACTATGACGTTCTCAAGCAGCAATATGACCAGCTGCTCGCCAATCGCGAACAGGTCAGGCTTCGAAGCGACGTCCAGACCCGGACCAGCCCGCTCAATGTCCAGGTGGTCGAGCCGCCGAGCATTCCGACCGTCCCGGCGGCTCCAAACCGCCCGATCTTCCTGTCTCTGATCCTGTTCGTTGCCCTTGGCGCGGGCGGTGCCGTCGCCTTCGTCGCCGGCCAGCTCCAGACCACCTTTCCGACCCAGAGCCGCCTCGCCGAGGTCAGCGGGCTGCCGGTGTTCGGAACCCTGACCGAAGTCGTCACCGCGCCCGAGCGGGAGAGGCGGCGCCAGAAACTGAAATGGTTTGCAGGTGCCGGCGCAGCCCTGGCCGGAAGCTGGATGCTGCTGATGCTGGTCGAGTTCTGGCAGCGAAGCATGGTAGCTTGAGGAGCGGTACGGTGAAGCATCAAACCCTCGTCGAACGCGCCGCGGAAGTCTTCGATTTCCAGTCGATGCTGAGGCCGCCGGCCGCTCCGGCTGCCGCTGCATCTCCGGTGGTCGACGCTGAAGTCCCGCTCGTCCCCGACTTTCCGCTGCCTGAGCAGCCGGCCGCTGAACCGCGGATCGAAGTCCAGGCCAGGCCGGCCGGAACCGTTGTTCCGGTCGATCGCCAGCGGCTTGCCGAGGCCGGGTTCATCGTTCCGGGCGAGCACGTCACGAGCCTGGCCGAGGAATTCCGGCTGGTGAAGCGGCAATTGCTCTCCGCGGTCGAACGGCAAGGCGCGGCTTCGACGGAAACGAGCCGGATCGTCCTGATCGCTTCGGGCAAGCCCGATGAAGGCAAGAGCTTCTGTGCAGTCAATCTCGCTTTGTCGCTTGCCGGTGAACGCGGCGTCGAAGTGCTCCTGGTCGATGGCGATTATCCCAAGCCGGACGCTCTTGCGCTGCTTGGAATCGCTCATGGTCCGGGCCTGGTCGATGCGCTTTGCGACCATGAGATCGATGTCGAGGATCTTGTCATCCGGACCGACCTTCCAGGACTTTCCGTCCTTCCGGCCGGCCGCAAGGTCAACGACGTTCCGGAACTCCTCGCTTCGCCCCGGAGCCGGGCGATCTGGAAAAGTCTCATCGCCGCGGATCCGCGGCGGATCATACTGATCGATTCGCCCCCGGCGCTGATGTCGTCCTGTGCCAACGTGCTTTCCAGCCAGGTCGGCCAGGTCCTCGTCGTCGTTCGCGCCGACCAGACCATCGAAGCCGACCTTCGCGAAACCATCGGCCTTTTGTCCGGCGGCGCCGACGTCGCCTTGCTCCTCAATGGAGCAGGCGCGGTCGTCACCGGCCGCAAATATGGCTCCTATGACGGAATTGGTCATGACGAACAGATTTGAACGTCTTCGCCGACTCGCTCTTGCTGCCGCTCTCGTCGCGACGGGCGCTGCCGCACAGGCGCAGTCGGCCCCCCAGGCCGGCACGTCTTATGCTCCGCCTCCAGCCGCCGAGACTTCGTCCGACCCGGCTGCACCGGCGGCGCGCGAGCGGCGATCGCATGGCGAAATCCGCCCCTATCTCGAGGTCGCCCAGGTCGTCAGCACCGAACTGGATGGCGGCGAGACCCTTACTTATACCAATGTCGCTGCAGGCGTTGACGGGCGGATCTCGACCCGAAGCGTCCGCGCCGCAGCAAGCTATCGCTACGATCGCCGAATTTCCTGGGGCAACGACGTCGCCGACAGCGATTCCCATAGCGGTCTTGCAGCCATAAACGCCGATATCGTCCCTGGCCTTCTCCAGGTCGACGCCGGTGCGCTTGCGACCCGGACTGCAGGCGAGGGAAGGGCGGTCGGAGTCAGCGACCGGGATCCGGCGCTGGAAGTCTATGGAGTCTATGGCGGCCCGACCCTGTCCACCCATGCCGGGCCGGTCGCGGTGAACGCCGCCTATCGGCTTGGTTATGTGAAGATCGATGATGACGACCTGACTGGAACGTCTTTCGACGGTTTCGAGGATTCGACCACCCACAATGCGAGCGCGAGCGTCGGAATGGCGCCCGGGCGCGGCCTTCCGTTCGGCTGGACCGTCGGCGGCGGCTATACGAGGACCGAAAGCGGCGGCGATTTCGAGCATGAGTTCGAAGGCGCCTATGTTCGCGGCGACGTCGTCGTTCCGCTGAGCCCGACCCTGGCCGTCACTGCAGGGGTCGGTTATGAAAAGCTCCAGGCCAGCCAGAATGACGTCGTCCGCGACCCAGGCGGCGTTCCGGTCCCGGGCCCGGGCGGCTTCCCGGTCGCCGACCCGAACGGACCTCGCCTGCTCAGCTACGATGTTGACGGGATCATCTATGATGCCGGGATCATCTGGCGCCCGAACCCGCGGACCGAGCTCCAGGCCCGCGCCGGCCACCGCTATGGCGGGACGACCGTCCTTGGAACGCTCAGCCACCAGTTCAATGCGAGAAGCGGACTGAGCGCCGCCGTCTACGACACGGTTGAAAGTTTTGGCGGTCTGATGATCAATGATCTCAGTAACTTGCCAACAGATTTTGAGATTGACCGGAACCCGCTCACCGGTGGCTTCGGCCCCGGCGGCTGCGTCTTCGGTGCAGAGCCCGGAAGCGGGCTGTGCCTCGACCGGTCGCTTCGCTCGATCCGGGGCAACACCTTCCGGATGCGCGGTGCAAGCCTGCTCTTTTCGAGCAACCGTGGACTATGGGATTTCGGACTGGGCGCTGGATATAATCAGCGCCGCTATTTCCATCCGGAAAACAGTAGCTTCGTCCAGTTTGTTGGCTCAGAGGATGAATATTTCAGCCTCTACGCCTCGGCCGGTCGCCAGCTGAGCCGGACCTCCGAGCTGAACCTGGATGCCTATGCGACCTGGTTCGACAGCAATCTGATCGGTGACGAGAGCGTGTTCAGCGCCGGCGGTACCGTCAGCTATAGTCGCCGGCTTCTTCTGGACCGGCTTCAGCTCATGTCGGCCATCGGCCTCTATCACAGCGAAAGCGGCGTCAGCGAAAGCACCGTCGCCTCGGGCCTCCTGGGCCTGAGATACGGCTTCTGAGCCGGGCGGAAGGAGAGAGATATGTACAAGGATCATTTCGGTCTCAGCGACCAGCCCTTCCAGCTGACGCCCGACGCCCGCTTCTGGTTCGAAAGCCGGACCCACCGCAAGGCGATGGCTTATCTCGGCTTCGGCCTTGCCCAGGGCGAGGGATTCATCGTCATCACCGGTGAGGTCGGCGCCGGAAAGTCGACCCTGGTCGCCCACCTGATGGCGAATATCGATCGCTCGCGGCTGAATGCCGTCAGCCTGGTCTCGACCCAGGTCGAAGGCGACGACATGCTGAGGCTTGCCGCCCAGGGCCTCGGCGTCGCGACGGCCGGGATCGACAAGGCAAGGCTGCTCGACGGAGTCGAACGGAAGCTTCGCGAAGTGATGGGTGCCGGCCAGCGGACCTTGCTCATCGTCGACGAGGCCCAGAACCTTGCAGTCTCAGCCCTGGAAGAGCTTCGAATGCTCTCCAATTTCCAGGTCGGCGGAAAGGCGCTGATCCAGATCGTCCTTCTCGGCCAGCCCGAATTTCGCGATCGGCTCCAGGAGCCGGGACTCGAACAGCTTCGCCAGCGGGTGATTGCGAGCCACCATCTCGACCCGATGGGCGAGGATGAGGTCGAGGCCTATCTCGGCCATCGCCTGCAGCTGGTCGGCTGGACCGGCCGTCCGGATTTCGCTGCCGATGCGATCAGTGCCCTACATCGCCACAGCCGCGGAATTCCGCGCCGGCTGAACCAGCTTGCGCACCGGCTGATGCTTCACGCCGCAATCGAGGGCGTGACTCTTCTCGACGGCAATGCGGTCGATTCCATCGCCGAAGAGATCGGCGTCGACACCGGCCCGGCCGAGGCTTCGCCCGCCAGGGAACCGGTGTTTTCGCTCCGATCCGCAAGGCGGCCGCTTGAGCCTGCCAACGAAGCCCATTCGCCGGCACCGAAGCCGGCGCCCATGGATTCCTCGATCGAACGGCGGCTCGCCCGGCTCGAGGCCCAGGCCGAGGAGCAGGAAGCGGTCCTTCGCCGGGTCCTGACCCTGCTCGTCGACTGGGTCGAAACCGGAAGCCAGGAGTCGGGCTTTCGAAGCAATGCGGCCTGAGGCGGCGCCGAGGCCGCCATGCGCAACGCCCTTTCCGTCGATGTCGAGGACTGGTTCCAGGTCGGTGCCTTCGAAGGCGTGATCGGACGCGAGTCCTGGGATTCGCTTCCGAGACGGGTCGAGGCCAATTGCGACCAGCTGCTCGAACTGTTCGGTGATGCCGGGGTCAAGGCCACCTTCTTCACCCTTGGCTGGATCGCCGAGCGTCATCCAGGCCTGATCCGCCGAATTGCCGACCAGGGTCATGAAATCGCAAGCCATGGCTGGGATCATCAAAGGGTCTTCACTCTGACCCGGGGGGGGTTCCGGGCGGACCTCGAGCTGGCCCGAAACGCGATCGAGGCGGCGTCGGGCCAGCGGATCCAGGGTTATCGGGCGCCCAGCTTCTCGATCGACCAGAGAACGCCCTGGGCCCATGAAGTGCTCGCAGAGCTCGACTATTCCTATTCCTCAAGCGTCGCTCCGATCGCCCATGACCATTATGGCTGGCGGGATTCGCCGCGTTTCGCCTGGCATCCAGTTGCCGGTTCGGAGCTGATCGAGCTCCCCGTGACGACGGTGGAATTTGCCGGGCGCCGGATCGGCGCCGGCGGCGGCGGCTTCTTCCGGATCCTCCCTTATGCCTTTTCAAGCTGGGCCATTTCCCGGGTGAACCAATCGGATCGGCGCCCGGCCATCTTCTATTTCCACCCCTGGGAGATCGATCCCGCCCAGCCTCGGGTCCAGGGAGCAACGCTGAAGTCGAGGCTTCGGCACTATGCCAATCTTTCGGCGATGCGCCCGAAGCTCGCAAAGCTTCTCCGCGATCATCGCTGGGCGAGGACCGACGAGGTCGCCGGAACCGAAAGAGCGAGGCTGCAATGAATGCACCCTCCGCAATCCCGTCCCTGGCGATCAGCAAGGCGGATCTCGAGGACCGGACCACCTGCGAGCGGATCGACTCCTTCGTGGCCGAGCATCGGGATTCGACCCTTTTCCACCGGCCCCAATGGAGCCGGATGGTCGAGGCTGGCTGCGGCCAGAAGGTTGCCGGCCTGATCGCCGAACAACGGGGAGTCCTGGTCGGCTGGCTTCCGCTCACGAAGGTTCGTTCTCGCCTGTTCGGTAGCGCACTCGTCTCCGCGGGATTCGGAACAGGCGGCGGAATCCTTGCCGAGAATGAGCGGACGGCCGGACAGCTGGCCGAAGCGGCCTGGAACTCGGCGGTTGAGGCCGGGCTTGGAAGCGCCGAGCTTCGCGGCGGGCCTGTTCCCGAAGGCTGGACGGCGACCAGCGGCACTTATTCCGGCTTCACCCGCGAGCTTCCTTCCGACGAAGAGGCTCTCCTTCGTTCGATACCGCGCAAGCAGAGGGCCGAAGTTCGCCGGTCGATGACCCTGGGGCTCGAAATCCGTCGCGGCCGCGACGAGAGCCTTCGCCGGGCCTTCTATTCCGTCTTTGCCGAGAGCGTCCGCAACCTGGGAACCCCGGTTCTTCCGAAGGCCCTGTTCGACAGCGCCCTCGACCTGTTCGGGGACAGCGCCGAAATCCTTCTGGTCTCGAAGGATGGCCGGCCGGTCGCCACCCAGATCCTCTTCCATTTCCGGGAGACCTGCCTTTCCTATTGGGGCGGCGGAACGAGCGAGGCGAGGGCGCTTCGAGGCAATGATCTGGTGTGGTTCGAGGCCATGCGCGAGGCGATTCAAAGAGGCTTCACGATCGCCGATTTCGGCCGTTCCAAGGTCGGCACCGGTCCCTGGGCGCGCAAGCGGAACTGGGGCTTTGCGGAAAGGGAGATTGCCTACTCGGTTCGGACCGCAAGCGGCCAGGCCCCGCGCGAGATCAATCCGCTCAGCCCCCGCTACCGGCTTCAGGTGGCAGCCTGGCAGAAGCTTCCGCTCGGCCTGGCCAACCGCCTCGGCCCCCATCTCTCGCGGGGGCTTGGATGAGCAGCGGCCGATCGATCCTGTTCCTCGCCCACCGGATCCCCTTTCCGCCCGACCGGGGCGACAAGATCCGTTCCTGGCACCTGATCGAGCGGTTGAGCAGGCTTGCGACGGTCCACCTTGCCTGTTTCGCCGATGACGAGAGCGACGCAGCCCACCTGCCTGCTTTGCGCGAGGCGCTCAACGGTCGGCTTGGGCAGGCCCATGTCGAGGTCCGGCGAAGGGGCAAGGCAAGGGCGTCTGCAAGGGCCCTTGTCGACGGGCGGCCGATCTCGCTTGCCCTGTTCGACAGTCCACGGCTGCGCCGATTCGTGGAGACCCTGCTGGCGGTGAATGACGTCGAGACCGTGTTCGGTTTTTCGGGCCAGATGGCGCAGTTCGTTCCCGCTTCGCTTCGCCAGCGCTTCGTCATGGACCTGGTCGACATGGATTCGGCCAAGTTCGCCCAATATTCCGAGGAGACGCCGGGGCCGATGGGCTGGATCTATCGGCGCGAGGCGGACAAACTGTTCCGCTTCGAGCGGGAAACGGCCGAGCGCGCTGACGTCACGACCTTCGTCAGCGATGCCGAGGCGGCCCTGTTCAGGACCAGGACCGGCCTTTCCCGGATCACTGCGCTTTCCAACGGGATCGACCTCGACTTCTTCGATCGCAAGGCCGCTTTCCCAAGGCTCAGCGACTCGGAGCGGGGGAAGGCGCCCTTGCTCCTGTTCACCGGGCAAATGGACTACGCCCCGAACGTGGCCGCAGTGACCCACTTCGCGCGCAATGTTCTCCCGCGGCTGGTTCATGGGCGTTTCGTGATCGCCGGGCGAAACCCGGTGCCTTCGGTGCGCAAGCTTGCCGGACCGCGGGTCCAGGTCACCGGCGCCGTCGAGGACATGCGAAGCTGGATCGACGCCGCCGACCTCGTCGTCGCGCCGCTCCGGATCGCCCGCGGTATCCAGAACAAGGTGCTGGAAGCGATGGCGATGTCGAAAACCGTCGTCGCGACGAAAGCGGCCTTCGAAGGGATCGAGGCGGAGCCCGGGCTCGAACTCGTCGTCGCGGACGAAGCCCGGGAGATGGCCGAAGCGATCGCTGCCTTGCTCAGATCGCCCGAGGAGCGGGCGAGGATAGGAAGCAACGCTCGGCGCCGGGTCGAAGGCTCTTACTGCTGGGATCGGCGCCTCGATGGCCTTGAGGATTTGGTTTTCCCGGCCGACCGGCTGCTGGCGGCATGAACCCGGCTCTGGCGCTCCGGCAGCCTGCGCTGACTTCGTGGCAGGCTCACCTGGCGGCGCTCGGGCTTGTCTGGGCCATCCTCCTGGCCCTCTTCGTAACGGATGTTGCCGACATCGTCGGGATCTGGTGGGCGAGCGCAACCTTCAACCATTGCCTGCTCGTCGCACCGATCATTGCCTGGCTGGTCTGGCAGCGCCTTCCCGAACTGAAGCGGATCGAGCCCGGGGCCTGGTCGCCCGGCCTTTGGGTCCTTGCAGTCGGAGCCCTGGCCTGGCTCGTCGGCGAGGCGAGCAGTCTTGCGCTGGCGCGTCATTTCGGGCTCATCCTCATGCTCCAGGGCGCAGTGGTCGCCTGCCTCGGCCGTTGGGTTTCCCGGGGTCTCGCTTTCCCGCTTTTCTACGCCTTCTTCCTGGTCCCGTTCGGCGAGGAGCTGGTTCCGCCGCTCCAGACGGTCACCGCCCTCCTTGCAACCGGCTTGCTGGACCTGTTCGGGGTTCCCGCCCATCTCGACGGCATCTTCATCACTACACCGTTCGGCTATTTCGAGGTCGCCGAAGCCTGCGCCGGAGTGCAGTTCCTGATCGCGATGATCGCCTTCGGGGCACTGGTCGCGAATGTCTGCTTTCGAAGCTGGCGCCGCCGGATCGCCTTCATGGCGGCATCGATCCTGATCCCGGTCCTTGCCAATGGCGTGCGCGCCTGGGGGATCATCCAGGTCGCTCACATCACCAGTATCGATTTCGCGGTCGGCTTCGACCATGTCATCTATGGCGGGCTCTTCTTTGCCGTCATCATCGCCCTCATTCTTGCCGTCGGCTGGCCCTTTTTCGAGCGCGCGCCGGGTGAAGCGTGGATCAATTCCTCGCTTCAAGGCCGTGCCGGGCCGGCCGGTGGCCTTCGGCGGATCGCGCCCATCGCAATCCTGATTGCTGCGCTTCCGGTGGCCTGGTCCGCTTCGGTCTCGGCAAGCGGAACCCGGCCGGTGCCGCCGGACTTCGTCCTTCCCCAGGTGGCTGGCTGGACAAGCGAAACGGCAGGGACGGAATGGACCCCATCCTTCGCCGGTGCCGACCTCCTGCGGGTCGGTCGCTATCGGGATTCCGACGGCCGGTTCGTCGATCTCGCCATTGCCGTCTATGCCCGCCAGGACGAAAGCGGCGAACTGGTCGGCTACGGCCAGGGCGCCGCCGGCGTGGGGACTGGCTGGGCCTGGACGTCTGCCCGACCGGCACCGCCGAACGGGCGGGCGGAACGGATCGCCTCGCATGGGGTGGTGCGTGAAGTCGTGAGCTTCTACCGAGTCGGTGACAAGGTGATCGGGAGCGACATGGGGGTGAAGCTGGAAACGTTGAAGGTGCGCCTCTTCGGCGGCCCACAGCGGGCGGTGGCGATCCTCATTTCCTCGCCGGCCCCGGCCGCCGGGGCGAGCCCGCGCCCGGCGATCGACCGCTTTCTGACGGCGCTCGGGCCGATCGATGTAATTGCTGACCGGGCTTCGGGGCTGGATTCCCCTCGCTGATGTGCGGGATTGCCGGCCTTTTCCACCCGGACGTTCCAAAGCCGGTCGATCCGGCAAGGATCGAGGCCATGGCCGAAGCGATTGCCCATCGCGGCCCGGATGGAAGCGGGGTGTGGACCGCGCCCGGGATCGGGCTCGGCCATCGTCGCCTTTCGATCATCGACCTTAGCGACGCCGCCGCTCAGCCGATGGTGAGCCCGGATCGTCGCCTCGCGCTCAGCTATAATGGCGAGATCTACAATTTCCGGGAGGTGAGGGCCACGCTCGAGGCTTTCGGGCATGTCTTTTCGACCCAGGGCGACACCGAGGTCATCCTTGCTGCCTGGCGGCAATGGGGCCCCGACTGTCTCGACCGCTTCAACGGCATGTTCGCCTTCGCCCTGTACGATTCGGCCAGCGAGTCGCTGTTTCTTGCCCGCGACCGCCTGGGCGTGAAGCCCCTATTCTACGCGGAGCTTCCCGATGGCGCCTTGATCTTCGCCTCGGAGCTGAAGGCGCTGCTTGCCCATCCCGGGCTCCGGCGAACGCCCAATGCCCAGGCCCTCGACGATTATTTCGCCTTTGGCTACGTGCCCGACGATAGCTGCCTGGTTGACGGGGTGAGGAAGCTTGCCGCAGGCCATTTCCTCCACCTCAGACGAGGCCGGCCCGTGCCGAAGCCCGTTTGCTGGTGGGACGTTGACTTCTCCACCGCCCCGCGGCGATCGGCGGCGGCGCTCGAGGAGGAACTGGTCGAGCGACTCGAGGCCGCGGTTCGATCAAGGATGATCGCCGATGTCCCGTTGGGCGCCTTCCTTTCAGGCGGTGTCGACAGTTCGGCGGTGGTGGCCTTCATGGCCGAATTCAGCCGGAGCGCCGTCGAGACCTGCTCGATTGGCTTCGACGAGGCCGATCATGACGAAACCGCCTATGCGGCGCTCGTCGCGCAACGTTTCGCAACCAACCACCGGACCCGAAAGGTCGCGGCCGGCGACTTCTCGCTCATCGACATTCTCGCCGACGCCTTTGACGAGCCCTTTGCCGACGCCTCGGCGCTCGGCACCTACCAGGTCAGCGCGCTCGCTGTCGAAAAGGTCAAGGTCGCGCTTTCGGGGGACGGTGCCGACGAGGCCTTTGCAGGCTATCGACGCCATCGGCTGTTCGCTGCCGAGGAACGGGCACGCACCCTGATCCCGGCCCCCGTTCGCCGAGCCCTGTCCGTGATCGGTGATCATTATCCGAAGCTCGACTGGGCGCCGAGGCCGCTTCGGGCACGAACGACTCTCCAGGCGCTGGGATTGTCGGCCGGCGAGGCCTATGCCGCGGCCGTTGGAGTGACCGGGCAGCAATTGCGATCCTCGATCTACCTGCCGATGCTGAAACGACAGCTTCAGGGGCACCGGGCGGAAGATCGCTATGTCCGCGCATTTGAGCAGGCGCCCGCCGAAGACGGACTTTCGAGGGCCCAATATGCCGATCTGAAGATCTGGCTTCCGGGCGACATCCTGACCAAGGTCGACCGGACCAGCATGGCCGTCAGCCTCGAGGCGCGCGAACCCCTGCTCGATCATCGCCTGGTCGAATTCGCGGCCCGCCTTCCTTCCAGCTTCAGGCTTCGCGGCGGAACCGGAAAATGGCTGTTGAAGCGCTCGCTTCGAAGCCGGCTCCCCGACGAGATCCTCTACCGGCCCAAAATGGGTTTCGTGACCCCGATCAGCGCCTGGTTCAGGGGGCCGCTCGCAGGAGAGGCGGAAGCGATCGCTCATGGCTCGGCCCTTGCCGAAACCGGCTGGATCGATCCCGCTGCAGTCGCTTCCCTCGTTTCGTCCCATCGCCGAGGGACCAGCGACCATGGCCGGCTGCTCTGGCAGCTCCTGATGCTTGAACGCTCGCTCCAGCGCCTGTTCGGGCTCGGCTCGAGCGTCACTCGTCCGGATAGAGAGCCTCGACGAAATAGAGTCCGTCAGGCGGTGCGTTGAACCCGAGCGCCGAGCGGTCCCTTGCCTCGAGCGCGGCCCTGAGATCGGAAGGCGACCACTTGCCGCGGCCGACCAGCTGAAGGCAGCCCACCATCGAGCGGACCTGGTGGTGGAGGAAGGATCGGGCTGCGGCCTCGACCTCGATGATTTCGCCCAGGCGCCTGACCGTCAGTCGGTCCAGGGTCTTGACCGGGCTCTCCGACTGGCAATGGGCCGACCGGAAGGTCGTGAAATCATGCCGGCCGACGAGACTCTGGGCGGCCCTGTTCATCGAATCCGCATGAAGGACCACCGGCACCCGCCAGGCGCGCCCGAGATCGAGGGTGAGGGGCGCTCGGCGATTGGCGATCCGGTAGAGATAGCGCCGGCCGGTACAGCTGAACCGGGCGTGGAAATCGTCGGCGACGATTTCGGTCTTCAGGATCGCGACCGGGAGCGGGCGAAGCTTGGCATTGATCCCGTCGGCGAGGCGAAAGGGGGTGATCGGCCGGTCGATATCGACATGGGCCGTCATTGCCAGTGCATGAACCCCGGCATCCGTTCTCCCTGCGGCATGAAGCCGGACCGGTTCGCGGGTGATTGCCTCTATCGCTTCCTCGATCGACTGCTGGACTGACGGGCCATGCGCCTGCCTCTGCCAGCCCATGAACGGCCGGCCGTCATATTCGATCGTGAGCCGGAAGCGGGTCATTCCAGCCTTGCGCCGACCGGGATGTCGAAGCCTCGAAGAAGCGCCTCCGGGTCGAGCGGTGAACGACCGGCCCGCTGGACAAGGGTCGGAGCAAGGGAGCCGGCAGCGCAGGCGATGAGCAGCCGGTCGCCGATGACCGTTCCGGGCTCGCCAGCCTCGTCCTTCACTTCGGCATCGAGCACCTTGATCCGTTCCCCGCAATAGCCGAACCAGGCGCCCGGCGTAGGATTGAAGGCGCGCACCTGTCGCTGCGCCTGGACCGCGCTTGCGCCGAAATCGAGCTTCGCTTCGGACTTGCCGATCTTGGGCGCATAGGTGGCATCGTCTTCCTGCTGTTCGGTCCGATCGACGTCCGGCCAGTCGGCGAGCACCCGGGCAAGCAGATCGCCTCCCATTCGGGCCAGCTCCTCTCCAAGCGCTCCAGCGGTCTTGCCGTCGATCTCGGTCGCCCGGGCAGTGATCATCGGGCCGGTGTCGAGGCCCTTCTCCATCTGCATGATGGTGATCCCGGTCTTCGAATCGCCGGCAAGAATCGCGCGCTGGATCGGTGCCGCACCCCGCCAGCGGGGAAGGAGCGACGCATGGACATTGATGCAGCCCCCAGCCGGCGAGGCGAGGATCGCCTCGGGAAGGATGAGGCCATAAGCGGCCACCACCGCCAGGTCGAGGTCGAGCGCTGCAAAGGCGGCCTGCTCCTCCTCGCTGCGAAGGCTGGCCGGGGTCCGGATTTCGAGCCCGGCGGCCTCGGCGCGAAGCTGGACGGGGGAGGGCCGAAGCGCCTTGCCTCGTCCGGCCGGGCGGGGCGGCTGGGTATAGACTGAAGCAATGTCGTGACCGGCCGCGACGAGGGCGTCGAGAGTCGGAACGGCAAAGTCCGGAGTTCCCATGAAGGCGATGCGCATGCCCGCCTCCCTATCCCCTGAATCCGGCTTGGCAAGCGATGCGGGTTGCTCCTATTCGAACCGGTAATGGCTTCATCAGAAATCGAGGCGCTCACCCAGGCCCTTGCCCGGCTTCCCGGTCTCGGGCCGCGCTCGGCCCGGCGAGCCGTCCTCCACCTGATGAAGAAGCGCGAGGCCGCAATGATGCCTTTGCTTAGGGCGCTCGAACAGGTGGCGGAGAAGCTCTCCGTCTGCTCGCTGTGCGGCAATGTCGACACGATCGATCCCTGCTCGATCTGCACCGACGCTCGCCGCGATCCGCGCCTGCTCTGCGTCGTCGAGGAGGTTTCGGACCTCTGGGCGCTCGACCGGTCCCGCCTTTTCCCCGGTCTCTTCCACGTCCTGGGAGGTCGATTGTCGGCGCTGGAGGGTGTTCGGCCCGAGGATCTGACGATCGACCGTCTCGTCTCGCGAGTTGCCGAAGGCGGGGTCGATGAAGTGGTTCTGGCGATGAATGCGACCCTGGAAGGCCAGACCACCGCCCATTATCTGGCCGAGCGGCTGGAATCCCACCCGGTCCGGATCACCCAGCTTGCCCATGGGCTCCCGGTCGGCGGCGAACTCGATTATCTCGACGAAGGAACTCTGGCCCAGGCGCTTCGCGCTCGTCGCCCGATTGGCTGATCGTCTTGAAGGACAAGGCCAACTGCCTTATTTTCCGGACATGGCCATTCTTCCTATCCTCGAAGTTCCGGATCCGCGGCTGCGGCAGATTTCCACCCCGGTGGAGACCGTCGACGACGAGGTCCGTTCACTGATCTCGGACATGTTCGACACCATGTATGCGGCGCCCGGAATCGGGCTTGCAGCGATCCAGGTCGGCATTCCCAAGCGAATCCTGGTGATAGACCTCCAGGAGGAGGAGGATGAAGAGGGCCAGCCGATCCGCGACCCCAGGATCTTCATCAACCCGGAAATAATCGAGCATTCCGAGCAGGAGGTCCCTTATAGCGAAGGCTGCCTTTCGGTGCCCGATCAATATGCGGACGTGGACCGGCCGGACCGGGTCAAAGCGCGCTGGCTCGACGAGCATGGCTCCGTTCACGAGCAGGAGATCGAGGGGCTTCTCGCCACCTGCCTCCAGCATGAAATGGATCATCTGAATGGAATCCTGTTCATCGACCACCTGTCCCGGCTGAAGCGCGAGATGCTTCTACGCAAGCTCGCCAAGCAGAGGCGCGAACAGGGCAATAAGGCCGCCTGAGGCGGAGCCTGCCGCCGTTCGGGTCGCTCCATTCCGACTCAACAAATCGCGCTTTTTCAGAAGCCTGCAGTTCGCGCGTGAACACCCGATAGAGCATCGGATGGGAGAGATAGTGGCTTGAGCCTGGGCCGTGCCTGCTCTACGTTCGCACTTCGTTCCACCCGGGGGAAAGGCGAATGGAGCCACTGATCGCGACCGTCCTGATCATCGCCGCGCTTGCCGCGGGTCTTGTTCTTGGCTGGTTCGTCGGACATTCGCGCGCAGCGGCCATCGCTTCCGAACGCGCCAGGGCGGTGGATCAGCTTCGTGCCTCGCTCGACCAGGTGAGCCGGGAGCGGGATTCCAATGTCCGCGAGCTTGCCGCTCTCCAGGCCGACGTCCGCAATTTCGAGACCCGGATCAAGGAATTGATGGAAGCGAAGGAATCGCTTTCGGCCCAGTTTTCCGAAGTCGGCGCAAAGCTTCTGAACGAGGCCCAGAAGCAGTTTCTCGAGCGCGCCGATTCCCGATTCCACCAGGCGAACGAAAAGAGCGAAGCGCAGTTGAAGGCGCTTCTCCTGCCGGTCGAGGCCACGTTGAAGCGCTATGAAGAAGGGCTGACCAAGGTCGAGAAGGAGCGGGTCGGCCAGTATGAGGGGCTCCGAGAGGCGGTGAAGCTACTTCACAGCAGCCAGAGCCAGGTCCGCGACGAGACCGCAAGGCTGGTCAACGCCCTTCGATCGAGCCCGAAGGCGAGAGGGCGCTGGGGCGAACAGAGCCTTCGCAACGTCCTCGAGCAGGCCGGGCTCTCACCTTATGCCGATTTCCAGATGGAGGTGTCGGTCAACACGGCCGACGGCCGGCTTCGTCCCGACGTCATCGTCAGGCTCCCCGGTGGCCGCAAGCTGATCATCGATGCGAAATGTTCGCTCAACGCCTTTCTGGACGCCAGCGAGGAGGTCGATGAAGCCGCCCGGCTGGCCCATCTCCAGAAACATGCCGCGGCGATCAGGAATCACGCCCAGCAGCTGGGCTCCAAGAATTACTGGGAGCAGTTCGGCGAGTCGGCCGATTATGTCATCCTCTATATTCCGGGCGAACATTTCCTCACTGCCGCGCTCGAGCAGGACGACAGCCTCTGGGACTGGGCCTATGAGAAAAAGGTCCTGCTCGCCACGCCGACCAACCTGGTGGCGATCGCCCGGACCGTTGCAAGCGTCTGGCGCCAGGAACGGCTTGCCGAGGAAGCGGCCGAGAT
>CAYOJN010000025.1:0-16083 GCA_964404245.1 uncultured Sphingosinicella sp.
TGAAGACCATTTCGAAATCATGGCCGTCGCGGGTCTTGAGCAGCCACTTGCGGGTACCATCGGTCGAGACCTGTTGGACGACGACTTCGGGGCGGCCGATCACGAAGCGTTCGGCGAACCAGCCGCGCTGCGGCTTGGCGATGTCGCTCATCGAATCGAAGCTCGTCGCGCCTCGATGATAGATCTGATGCCAGAGCTGCTTCGAGCGAAGCCTGGACTGGCGCTCGTCGAGACCCGCCTCGACCAAAGCGGATCGGATCGCCTCGCGCGAAAGCCCGACGAGGTCGAGACGAGCGTCGGCCTGCACGACCTCAGGGCGCGGAACAGGAACCGGATCGAAATGCCCGGGGATCGGCATCGCAGCTGTCATAAGCGCGCCATGTAGGGGGCGCAGGGACGGATTTCCAGAAGCTTGGCTTTCGAATCGGGCGAACGTTGCCAATCCAGGCCCGGCAGTTCATTGGTGCCCAATGCTTTCTCAACGGACTCGGTATACAATCCGTGCGCTGCTCCACCTTGCTGATCGTTACGGCGAGGGACCAGTGCAGCTGACGGAAATTGCCGAAGCCCAGAATCTACCGCCCAAGTTCCTGACCGTGATCCTTTCCCAGATGCGACGGGAGGGGCTGGTCGATACTCTGCGCGGGCGCGATGGGGGCTATTGGCTGGCAAGGCCGCCTTCCGAGATCACCTATGGCGAAATCGTCCGGCTGACGCGCGGGTCCCTTGGGCTTCTGCCCTGCTCAAGCCGCTATGCACATGTTCCTTGCAAGAATTGCATCAGCGAGGACAAATGCCGGCTCCATCGAGCCATGCTCCTGGTTCGGGATGAAACGGCCCGGATCTTGGACAGCCTCAGCCTTGCGGACCCAGTGGCAATGGTCGATCCGATCGCCCCGCCGGAACCGTCAAGGGCAAGCAGCGAATGAGCGCCCACGTCGTCGTGATCGGTGCCGGCGCGTCCGGCACGATCCAGGCGCTCCATCTGCTTAGGGAGGGCATTGCCAGGGTCACCTTAGTGGAAAAGGGAGAACGGCAAGGGAGGGGCGTCGCCTATGGAACGTCCAGGCCTGAACATCTTCTCAACGTCACCGCCAGCCGAATGGCCATCTATCCGGACGACGCCGGCCATTTTGCGCGATGGTATGGTGAGCGTGGTGGTGAGGCGGCGGATTACGCGCCGCGCAGGTTGTTCGGCGACTATCTTTGCGAGTTGCTGGATCTAGCGGGTGATCGGCTCCGAATCGTTACTGGTGAAGCGGTGGCGATCAGGGATTTCGGGCCGCTGGAAGTCCGGCTTTCCGACGGATCTCGGATCGCTGCTGACGCCGCCGTGCTGGCGCTCGGCAATTTGCGGCCGGCTCCATTGCCTGGAATCGACCCGAAGGCCCTCGGCGAGCTTTATGTTGAAGACCCCTGGTTCGGCGACGTCGCCGACGGCCTTGGATCGAGGGATTTGGTGCTCCTGATCGGCACCGGCCTCACCGCGATCGACGCTTCACTGACCCTCGATGCAGAGGGTTTTGCAGGAACGATCCTCGGACTGTCCCGACGCGGGCTTGCGCCGCGGCCGCATCTGAAGCGCGAACCGGTGACCGATTCGAAGCCGGCCCTGACGACGGAAGCGAGCGCTCTCCTGCGCGCCATTCGGAGGCGGTCAGACACGATAGGCTGGCGCGAGGCGGTGCATGAGCTTCGTCCGCTGACCCAGGACTTGTGGCGAGAGGCGCCGATCGAGGTCCGTCGACGCTTCATCCGTCATCTGCGCCCATGGTGGGACGTTCATCGCCATCGAATCGCCCCGCCAGTCGCAGAGCGGATCGAAGCCATGGCCAGTCAGGGACGGCTTCGTTTCGCGGCCGGCCGAATCGTCTCTGCAAGTCGGGACGGCGATCGGGCGAACGTCACCTGGCGCCCGCGCGGAAGTGACGAGGCGGAAACATTCGTGGCTGCGCGAATCGTGAATTGCACCGGGCCCGATCTCGACATCGCCCGCTGCGGCGAACCACTTCTCGATTCGCTGCTTGGCGAGGGCCAGATCCGCGCCGATGACTGCCGGCTGGGAATCGATGTGGACGGCGAAAGCCGGGTGCTCGATCGTGAAGGGCGCTCATCCGAGGCGCTTTCAGCGATCGGCCCAATGACCAGGGGCGCCTTCTGGGAAGCGGTCGCGGTTCCCGACATCGCGGTGCAGGCCCAGGCGGTGGCGCGTCGGCTCACCAGCAGTCTTTCAGCCTGAAACCAGGCGGTCTCAGATCAGGATTCGGAACAGTGCGCCACCCTCGGCGGCGTCGGTGATGCTGATCGACCCCCGATGGGCAAGGATCACCTGCCGGGCAAGGCTCAGGCCGACTCCGGTTCCCTTCGACTTGGTGGTGAAAAAGGGCAGGAAGACGTCACCGCGGATCGATGACGGAACGCCGGGGCCATTATCTTCGACCTCGATCTGGATCTTTCCGGAGCGAGTGCGGTCGAAACGGAGCCAGACTTTGGGTGTTTCGGCCTGACAGGCGGCTTCGCCGGCATTTCGAAGGAGGTTGATCAGGACCTGGCTCATCAGGTCGGGATCGGCGTCGACCGTGGCCGCACCATCGGCGACTCGAACCTCAAGCTCCACGCCGTCGCTGCCGTCGCCGGCCCGGAACAGGGAAGAAAGTTCATCTGCCCAGGCAATGACGTCGATCGGACGTCGGCGAACCTCCGGAGCCCGGCTGATCTGGCGATAGCTTTCGACGAAGTGCATCACCCCGTCGGCCCGCCGGCTGAGCGTTTCGATGGCGGCTCTTGCATCGGCAATCGACGGGTCGCCCTGATCGGCTTCGCGGATGAGTTCGACGGCACTGTGAGCGAGCGAGGTGACCGGAGTCATGCTGTTCATGATCTCATGGGTCAGCACCCGGATGAGATCACTCTGCGCCGCGATTTCGATCGCGTTCAGTTCGCTCTGGATCGGCTGGACGGCGACAACGCGAACCCTTGATCCCAGCCGGTGGACGACGGCGGCGCTGACCAGCATCGTCTGAGGCACATTTTCAAGGATGAGCGGGACCAGGCGCGGCCGGTTGACCGCGCCGCCTTCCAGCGCCTTGGCGAAGGAATCACCATAGGTCCGGAAATCCTCGATCCGGACCCCCTCGTGACGCATCAGAAGTCGGCGTGCGGCCTTGTTCGCAAGTTCGACCCGTCCTTCGCCATCGACGGTGAGAAGGGCGGTTGGCGCGTCGTCGAGCACGGCTTCGTAGAAGCGGTTGGCGTCGATCAGCTTGTGCCGCTCGTCGCGCATCCTTCGGATTGCCAGGTTGAGCACGTCCCCGAGTTCGGTGAATCCGCTGCCGTCGAAGCGGTGGCCGAAGCCCTGGCTGAAATCGGCGAACCGGACGGCTTCGACGAAGCGGACGAGCTCGCTATTGGTCTGCTGGACATGCCGCCATAGCCAGGCCACGGAGGCGATGACCGCAAGCGCCGCGACAACTCGCGCTGCACCCAGATTCGCCATCGACAGGGACTGGACGAAGGCAAAGGCGGCAAGAAGCAGGACCCCCAGCCGAAAGGCGAGGCCGATAATGAACCGGCTTCTCAACATCATTTTCCCCGGGCCTTACAGACCATGTTTTTCCATTCGCCGGTAAAGAGAAGCCCGGGTCAGGCCGAGTTCGGCCGCGGCCAGCGAGATGTTGTAGCTGTGCTTCTTCAGCGCTTCTTCGACGATATGCTTCTCGGCGCGTTCGAGGTTGAGATCCTCTCCAGGGCCAGCGGGCGCCGGCGCCGGCGCCTGTGAACGGGATGAGCCCCGGGAAAGCGAGAAATCCTCCACCCGGAAGGCTTCGCCATCGGCGAGAATGACAGCGCGTTCGGCAGAGTGCCGAAGAGCCCGGACATTGCCTGGCCAGTCATAGTCTTCCAGCGCGCGGGCGACCTCGGACGGGATGGCCCGGACAGGCTTGCCATATTTTTTCGAATAAAGGCCGACATAATGGTCGACGAGGAGAAGCACGTCCTCACGCCGTTCGCGCAACGGTGGAAGCTCTATCTCCACGGTGTTCAGCCGGAACAGGAGATCCTGCCGGAAGCGGGTCTCGTCGGTGAGTTGGTCGGTCGGGCAGTTGGTTGCCGCAATCACCCGAATGTCGATCGCGACCGGCTTGTTCCCACCCACGGGGATCACCTGGCGTTGTTCCAGCGCAGTCAGCAATTTGGGCTGGAGGTGAAGCGGAAGATTGCCGATCTCGTCCAAGAAGAGGGTGCCCCCGTCGGCCGCCTGGAGTCGACCGATCCGGTCGCCCTTGGCATCGGTGAAGGCGCCCTTCACATGGCCGAACAATTCGGATTCGAACAGGCTTTCGGCGACTGCGCCAAGATCCACGGAGACGAGCACCTCGCCGCCCCGACGGGATCGGCGGTGAAGCTCGCGAGCCACGAGCTCCTTTCCGGTCCCGTTTTCGCCGAGGATGAGGACATTGGCATCGGTCGGTGCTGCTCGCTCGATCAGCGAATAGACCCGTGCCATGGCGGGCGACCGGCCGAGCAGCATGAGATCGCCGCCGGCAGGCGTTGCAACCACTGCGGCGCGCTTGCGCTCGGTGACCGCCTGTTCGCGCGAGGTTCTGAGCGCAGCCGCAGTCCGAACAGTGGCGAGCAGGCGCTCGTTCGACCAGGGCTTCGATACGAAATCCGTTGCACCACGCTTCATGGCTTCAACAGCGGTCTGAATGCCTGCATGGGCGGTGATCATCACGACCACTGCCTGCGGATCGCGCTTCAAGATGGCGCTCAGCCAGTGAAAACCTTCGGCGGCATTGGTAGCGCCGCGGCCGAAATTGGCGTCGAGCAGGATCACGTCCGGCAAATCGTTGTCCATGGCCGCAAGTGCATCCTGCGGCGACTGGAAGACGGTCACTTCCCGGAACAGATCGCGAAGGAGAAGGCGAGCGGAAAGCAGGATGTCGGGATCGTCGTCGACGATGATGCAGCGTCCGAAGCGCTCTGGCTGTTTCACGAAGGCCCTCCCTGTCTACTTTCGTAAGGCACAAACAACAAATGTGCCAAGATGCCCGAATTGCGTTCGGGAATGGACATTCCTGTCCGGAACCGAACAGCCTGCCTCAGCTCGTGACCGAAGGCTCCCATATACGAAACCGCAGAAATCCGCCTTTTTTCGCTTCTGGCACACCCCGTGCTCAACACTCGGCAACAGGGGTTTTTCGTGTTCAGGGAGAATGACAATGGCAAAGATAGAAACCTTGGGAATGACCATCGGGCTGTTCCTCACCGGAATCATCACTTTTGCGGCCCTGCCGCTGGCATGAGCAGAGGTGGTTTGTGCGGTGGCGGACAGCACATTGTCCGGAAACGGACAATTGGCGCCGCCACCGTGAACCTTTCCCCGCGCCCCAGGCACCGCGCTGCTGGCATGAAGATTGCTGTCCAGCCGTTTCGGACCGGGGTTTCGGCCCGCAATGTCGGAATGTGGAAGGCTTGAATGAGCGTCGTGAAGATCAAGGAAACGACAAGCAAGGCGGAGAGCGGCGGCGGCATGGACAAGGTCGTCGAGCGAAGCGGGCTGTCAAACCCGGTGAAGATCGCCATAGGCGCCGGCGGACTTCTCCTCCTCGTCCTGCTCTTTTACTTCCTGGCGCCGAGCGCCAACAGCCAGACCATTGAGGCTTCCCGGGTGACCGTCTCGACGGTCGAGCGCGGCCGCTTTGATGATTTCCTCCCGCTTCGGGCTCGGGTCGAACCCCTGGTGACCGTCTTTCTCGATGCCGTGGAAGGCGGTCGGGTCGAACAGGTCATGGTCGAGGATGGAGCAATGGTTCAGAAGGGCCAGCTTCTGGCAGTTCTTTCCAATTCCGACCTTCAGCTGAACGTGCTCGCTCGGCAGACCGAAGTCACCCAGCAGATCAATTCGATGCGCAGCCAGGAACTGGCCTTGTCCCAGAACCGCCTCGCCAACGAGCGGGCCGTGATAGAAGCCGAGCTGGCGGTCCAGACTGCACGACGCCAATATGAGCTTCAGCGTCCGCTTGCCGAGCGAGGCTTCGTTTCCTCCCGGATTTTCGCCGACAGCCGAGACGCCTTCGAGGCCGCCCGCGCTCGTCTGGCCATTCTTCGCCGGACCCAGAGCACGGACGAGCGCCTGCAGTCGACGCAGCTCGCGCAGCTGCGTGCCTCGACCTCAGGCCTCAACCAGAGCCTCGAACTGGCCCGGGCGAGCCTCGATGCACTCAATCTGCGTGCACCGGTCGCAGGCCAGCTGACGGCCTTTTCGATCCAGGTCGGCCAGTCTTTCAGCCGCGGAGAGCGGCTCGGCCAGATCGACAGTGCAGGCCGCAACAAGCTTCGGGCGCAGGTCGACGAATTCTATCTTGGCCGGGTGGTGGAGGGACAGGTCGCAACCGCCGAGGTTGGCGACCGGCCCTACCGAATGCGCGTGAGCAAGATCTATCCGCAGGTTCGCAACGGCACATTCGAGGTCGATCTCCAGTTCATAGGCCAGGAGCCGGCAGATCTTCAGCGCGGCCAGACCGTCCAGACCCGTCTCACCCTTGGCGATCCGGCTCCGGCCCTGCTCATCCCCAATGGCGCCTTCTACAACGAAACTGGCGGCAACTGGGTGTTCGTGATGGCCCCGGATGGCGGAAGCGCCGTCAAGCGCCCGGTGCGCATGGGCCGCCGAAATTCCGATTTTATCGAAGTGCTCGACGGGCTCGATCCGGGCGAGCGAGTCATCACCTCTCCTTATACGGGCTTTGCCGAGCGCGATCGGCTCAGCCTGACTGGGCAATGAAGGGAGCCTGATCCATGTTGAACATGCGCAATCTGTCGCGGGTCTATCGAACCGATACTGTCGAAACCACCGCTCTGGATGGAATCTTCCTGGATGTCGCGGATGGCGAGTTTGTGGCCATCATGGGTCCCTCGGGATGCGGCAAGTCCACACTTCTCAACATGATCGGGATGCTCGACAGCCCGACCAGCGGGTCCTACGTTTTCAACGGTACCGAAGTAGCCGGTCTGAATGAGGCCAAGCTTGCGGACTTCCGCAAGCGCAACATCGGCTTCATCTTCCAGAGCTTCAATCTCGTCGATGAACTCAGCGTCCGCGAGAATGTCGAGCTTGCCCTTCTCTATCACGATGTCCCGGCCGCGGAACGGCGAAGCCGGGTCGACGAGGTAATGGACAAGGTCGGAATCGGCCACCGCGCGAGGCATCGCCCGTCCCAGCTTTCCGGGGGCCAGCAGCAGAGGGTTGCAGTGGCGAGGGCCCTGGTCGCGAACCCGAAGCTGATCCTGGCCGACGAGCCCACCGGCAATCTCGACACCGCCCATGGTGAAGAGGTGATGAAAATGCTCCAGGCCTTCAATTCGGAAGGATCGACCATCGTCATGGTAACCCACTCTCCGGCTCACGCCGATTATGCGAGCCGGGTGGTCAACATGCTCGACGGCCGGATCCTCGTCGAGCATCGAAGGGCCGCCTGATGCGCCTTCTCCTCCTCATCCCGGTCCTTCTGACCGCGGCTCTGGAACCGGCGGCGGCTGGCGCCCAGGCGCGAACCTCCGACACCGTCCTTATGTCGACTCACGAGGCCGCCAGAGCGGATCAGGAGCGCTTCGGCTATGCCGATGCCGTCGTCGCAGGAGACCTGCTGTTTCTGTCCGGAATCGTCGCCGGCCAGGCACCGGGCGAGACCAGTCTCGTCCCTGCCTATGAACGGGTGTTCCGGATCATCGGGCGGATCCTGGAGCGGGCAGGCGCGAGCTATGGCGATGTCGTCGATGTGACGACCTATCACACCGACATTACCAACCAGATTCAGGCCTATTCCGAGGTGCAGAAGCGCTTCCTGGGCACGCCGCCGCCGGCCTGGACCGCGATCGACGTCGACCGCCTGCTTCCCGAGGGCGGCCTCACCGAAATCAAGATCGTCGCCCGGCGCCCCCATCGGGACGCAGGGCCGGACGCACAATAGAGGAGCCGAGCCGATGTGGCGCAACTATTTCACCGTCGGGGTCCGGTCGCTGGTGAAGAACCGTACCTACGCCTTCATCAACATTTTCGGGCTGGCCATCGGACTTGCCGCCTGTCTCATACTCCTTCTCTATGTCCGCTATGAGCGCAGCTATGACGAATGGCTGCCGAACAGCGAGAATGTCTATCAGATCCAGTCGAGCTGGACCGACACCGAGAGCGGCGAAGTCTCGGAAATGCAGAGCTCGGCCTACATTGCCGGAACTGCGCTTCAGAAGGATTTTCCGCAGGTCCAGTCGCGCCTTTACATGAATTTCGCCGGGCCAGCCGTGTTCCACAATGGGGAGGCGCTTCCGACCGATGATGCCTTCATGGTCGACGGCCCCGTTTTCGACGTTCTCCAGTTCCCATTGGTTCGCGGCGACCCGGCGACGGCCCTGAAGGCGGTCGGCTCGCTCGTGCTGAGCGAAACAGAGGCGCGCCGATTCTTCGGAGACCAGAATCCGGTCGGACAGACCTTGACCCTGATCAACAGGGGCGAACATGTCGACCACCGGATCACCGGGGTGATGAAGGACCTGCCCAGGAACTCACACATGCAGGTGAGCATGCTCATCCGCTACGATCCTGCGACTTATTATGCGGAAACCCCGGACTTTCTCACTCAGTGGGGCTGGCAGTCGGGAATTACCTATGTCGCGCTGAAGCCGGATAGCGATGCCGACTCGATAAGACAGGGTCTTCCTGCCTGGGAAAAGCGCAACATACCGGACCAGCAGTTCGGCGACCGAGCGACCAACCAGGGCGACTTCGGCGATTGGGACCTGGTCAATATCCGCGACGTCCATCTCGGCGACGCGCAGATCGGCGCAATGCGCCCAGGCAATGACGAGCGAACGATTCTCACTTTCACCATCGTCGCGTTCCTGATCCTCGGGATGGCGTGCGTGAATTTCACCAATCTTGCCACCGCCAGGGCAAGCCAGAGGGCGCGCGAAGTTGCGCTTCGAAAGGTGCTCGGCGCCAGCCGCCAGCAGTTGATGACCCAGTTTCTTGCCGAATCCGTGCTGGTGGCCGGTATCGCGATGCTTCTCGCACTGGCCATGGCCGAGCTCCTCCTGCCGGCCCTGTCAGGCTTCCTCGATGCCGACCTTGCGATGACCTATCTCGGATCGGGCGGAATGCTTCTACCGATCCTGCTGTTGACGCTGCTGGTCGGCGCCGCGGGTGGAATCTATCCTGCCATCTATCTGTCCCGCTTCCAGCCCGCCCAGGTGCTGAAGGCGAACAAGTCCAGCTCGGAAGCCGCCGGCTCGGGTAGGCTGAGAAGCGCGCTTGTCGTCGGCCAGTTCGCGGTCTCCATCGGCCTCATCATCTGTACGGCCGTCGTCTATGCCCAGACCGTCCATGCAAGGACAGCGGATCCCGGCTTCCAGCGGGATGGCCTGCTCCAGGTTGATGGTCTTAGTCGACGCCAGATTTCCGAACGCGGCGAGGCCATCGTTCGCGAAATGGAACGGGTGCCTGGAGTGACGGCGGTTGGCCGAACCAGCCTTGGAGTCGCAACCCGCAATGCGAACAATTCGGCGGTGAGGGTGCCTGGCCGCAACGAACCCGTCGGAATGGGCAATTACGTCATCGACGACGGCTTCTTTGAAACGATGGGAATCGAATTGATCGCCGGTCGTTCGCTGGACCGGAGCCGTCCGATGGACGTGGATCCTCGCGGCTATATTCCCGATCCCGAAGCCGATCGCGCCTTTGCAGCGCGCGGTATCAATGTCGTCATCAATGAACTGGGCGCTCGCCGGCTGGGCTTCACCGATCCCCGGGCGGCCGTCGGCAAGCAAATGCACATGTTCCTTGCAAGCGAGGAATCCGGCCTTGTCCCGATCAACATCGTCGGACTGGTCAAGGACGCCCGCTTCCGCTCCATTCGAGAGCCGCTGGAGCCGATCGTCTATCGACTCAGCGAGACCGGTCTCGGGTGGCTGGTGCTGCGCTATGACGGCGAACCCAGTGCCGTGCGCGAAAGCGTTGCCCGGGCCTGGGCTCGACTTGCACCGGACGTTCCTTTCGAAGCGGAGTTCAGCGAAGACGTGATTGCGGAACTGTACGGTGCCGAACAGGCGCGGGCGAATGTCTTCGCCGGCTTTGCACTCCTTGCAGTGATCGTCGCCTGTCTTGGACTGTTCGGCCTTGCCGCCTTCACCGCCGAACGGCGAACCAAGGAGATCGGAATCCGCAAGGTGCTCGGTGCCCGTACTCGCGACATCGTTCGGCTGCTCGCCTGGCAGTTCTCGAAGCCGATCATCATTGCCAATCTCATCGCCTGGCCGGTTTCCTGGTGGGCCATGCGCGACTGGCTGAACACATTCGATACAAGGATCGATCTCGGCCCGACGCCCTTCATTGCCGCCGGTCTGCTTGCGCTCGCAGTGGCTCTTGGGACGATCGCTGGCCACGCCCTTCGGGTGGCCCGGGCCAATCCAATCCATGCGCTTCGCTATGAATGATGCGCAGGCGTGATCCGGAGCCGGAAGGAAGGAGTGGCGCAATGTCGACCGTTTTGACCCTTTGCACGACGGCGCTGTTCATCACCGCCTGCCTGAGCGTGACCGCCCTTCGAGCCTGGAATGGCTGGCTCGACCTGCGCCGGCTTCAATTGGCAAAGGACTCGGACGGGGACGGGACCGGTGACGTGGGTGCACGGATCGAACTGGCGGCCGTTCGCGAACGACTGAAGAGGCTCGAGGCGATCGCCAGCGGCGTCGATCTCTGAAGACCGATTTTCGACTCGACCTTGCTTTTTCGGTCCGGCACTGGAACGAACCTGCCAGGCAGGGTTTCGTCCTGCTCCAAGCTCAGCCTGGGAGAAGGCGTTGCGAATCCTGCTGCTTGGCGCCACCGGCCTGATCGGATCGGCCATGGCCGCACGGTTTGGAGCGGACGGCCATGAGGTGGTGGGGGTAACCCGAAGCCTGGGTCCGGAAGCAAAGCGGGTTCCGGTGGCGCGATGGGTCGAGCTTGATCTCCGCCATGTCGAGGCGGCCGAGGACTGGCGGACTCACCTTCTGGGCGTGGATGCGGTCGTCAATTGCGCCGGGGCCCTTCAGTCGAGCCTTCGGGATTCCACCCGTGCGGTCCACGTCGATTCGGCAGTCGCCTTGTGGCGGGCCTGCGAGGAGGCGGGCATCAGGCGAGTCGTCCACATTTCCGCGATGGGAGTCGATCGCGGGGCGGCGAGCGAATTTTCGCGATCCAAGGCGGCTGGCGATGCCGCACTGGAGGCGAGCGGACTGGACTGGGTCATCCTCCGGCCGTCGGTAGTCGTCGGCCGGGCGGCTTATGGAGGAAGCGCTCTGTTGCGGGCTTTCGCTTCGCTTCCTCTCCTCCCCCGGATCGAGGATGGAGGACCTCTCGACATCGTTCAACTTGACGACGTCGTCGAAACGGCGGCGCGGCTGATCCTGCCCGACGCTCCGGGCCGGCTTGCGATCGATTTGCCGGGGCCGGTTCGAATGTCGTTTGCCGAGGTCGTTGCGGCCTATCGAAGCTGGCTCGGCTGGAAGCCGGCTCGCGAGATTGCGCTGCCGGACTGGCTTGTCGGCCTTGCCTGGAAGGTCGGTGACCTCGTCGCCTGGTTCGGCTGGCGGCCACCGGTCCGGAGCACGGCGCGCGACGAACTTCGACGCGGCGCCGTCGGCGATGGCGCGGCCTGGCACAGGGCGACGGGAATCCAGCCCGAGTCCCTTCAGCTTTCGCTCGCTGCAGAACCAGCTTCGGTCCAGGAGCGCTGGTTCGCGAAACTCTATCTTCTGAAGCCGCTCGTCCTGTTCACCTTCGCTTCCTACTGGCTGATGACCGGAATCATCTCGCTGACCGCCGGATGGCAACGGGGGGTAGAATTGATTCGGATGACCGATGCCACTTCCTTTGCGGAAGCCGCCGTGATTGGCGGCGCACTGACCGATCTCATCATCGGCTTCGCAATCCTCTTTCGCCGGACCGCGAAAGCGGGACTGATGGCCGCCCTTGCCGTGTCGCTGGCCTATCTGCTGCTTGGAACCTTGCTTCTTCCGACCTTGTGGTCGGATCCTTTGGGAGCGATGGTGAAGATATTGCCGATCCTGGCGCTGAACCTGGTCTGCCTGGCCGTTCTGGACGAACGATGACGGAATATTTTGTCCTCAAGTTCCTACATGTCATCGGTGCTACCGTCCTGCTTGGAACCGGCATCGGGATCGCCTTTTTCATGCTGATGGCGCATCGGACGAGGGTGGCGTCGACGATCGCTGCGACGGCTCGAACCGTGGTTATCGCCGATTTCCTGTTCACGGCGACGGCTGTGGTGGTCCAGCCGATCACCGGGCTTCTGCTCGCCGATCATGTTGGCTATTCGCTGACCGATGGATGGATTGTCGCCTCGATCTTCCTCTATCTTGTCACCGGCGCATTCTGGCTGCCGGTCATCTGGATGCAGGTGCGGATGAGGGATCTGGCAAACGAGGCAGCGGTTGCCGGTACCCCTCTCCCGGCCCTCTATCACCGACTCTACCGTCTCTGGTTCGCTTTTGGTTTTCCGGCCTTCGCTGCGGTGATGGCCATATTCTGGCTAATGATCACTCGTCCGGAGATACGCCTTTGAGGCTCGCTTCCAGGCTCGTCGTCGGTGCCATTGCCGGCTTTGTCGGAACCATGGCGATGACCGGTGCAATGCAGCGCCTCCACCGCCGACTGCCGGAAAGGGAACGCTATCCGCTGACCCCGCGCGAGATCGTGGATTCCTCCCTCAATCTCGAGGCTGAGGCGGCGAGGGATGTGACGCTCGCGACCCATTTCGCCTACGGAGCCGCCTGCGGCGCCTTGATCGCTGCGGCGGACGAAAGGCCGGCCAACGCCACCGGTGCGGGCGCCGGGCTGATGGTTTGGCTCGCCAGCTATATGGGCTGGATACCGGCGGTCGGGATCCTCAAGCCCGCGACCCGGCATCCCGTCCGGCGCAACCTGCTGATGATCCTGGTTCACCTCGTCTGGGGCGCAGCGACGGCCAGCGCCATTCGCGAGCTCGGCGAAGCTCGTGACACCATCTTCGCTCACGGACCCGACAAGGATGCACCGGCCGGACAGGGCCAGCACTCTTGAAGCACGGACCGGCAGCGGACTAGTCTGGCCTCCTCATGCTGACATTGTCCCTTGCACTCCTCGCTTCGAGCGGGCCACCGACAAACAGCCCCGTCGGCATCTGGGAGGGGCATGTTGCCAATCTTCCGGTCCGCGCCTGCTTCGACGAGACCAGCTCCGGCGTCTTCGGGGCTTATTATTACCAATCGACAAAGCAGCTTATCCCTCTGGAAGCAGAGCCGGGCCAGGCCCGGATCTTCCGGGAACGTTCGGAAGACGAGGGGCAAGGGCCAAGCTGGCGGATCGACGAGATAGGCTCCGAGGGGCTTCGGGGGACCTGGACAAACCGACGGCGCATGCTTCCGGTTCGCCTGAGCCGGGTGGCTGTCCGGGGCGATCTCGAACCCTGCCAGCATATCGAGTTTCACCGGCCGAGGCTTGAAGGCATCACCGTGAGCGATCGGCCAGGCACCATCGACAATGTTCCGATACGCTGGCTGAAGCTCGATTCCCGCGGCCGCTTTCAGGCCAGCGTCGAATCCTTCTCGATCGACGCTCCTGGTGCGGCGACCGATCGGATCAATCAGGCGCTCGAAGAAAGCTTCGCCGGCCATCCGCCGGAATGGTTCGAATGTGTTCGATCACCGTTGGACCGGGCTCCGAATGAAGGCGATTTCCACCGCCAGACGGTCCCGGCGATGATCACTGAGCGGTGGCTGAGCGTCATTGATCGCCTCGACGCTTATTGTGGGGGTGCTCATCCGGGCGGTGGCGAGCGCTACCGCCTGTTTGACCGCGCCAGCGGTGCGGAAGTCGATCTTCGCGACTGGTTCGGTCCGGCGGCCATCATTCCGGAGGCCAGGGAAGAAGGCATGGCCGATGACCTGACACCCGCCTTTCGCGACTTCCTTCTATCCGACTGGACCAGCGACGCCGCCGAATGTGAAGAACCGGTCAGGACCAGTGGAAGCTGGACTATCGGTCTGACCCGAACCGGAATGGTCTTCGCTCCCGATCTTCCGCACGTGGTCCGCGCCTGCGGCGAGTCATTCGCCGTGCCTTTCGAGAGGCTTCGGCCCTTCATGACCAGCGAGGGTCTAGCGGCGATCAGCGAACTGGATTCGACTCGCTAGAGACGTTCGAGCTCTTCCCGGTGCTGCCGACCACGGCGGCTGGCGCGTCAGTCGACGTGCGGGCTGACTGCCGGCGGATCGCTTGCCGGGAAGCTTTCGTCGGAAGACTGGTCAACCTTGCTCCACTGTTCCGGCGGATCGCGCATCTCATCCGGCCCGGCCGAGCGGACGGCCCCTGACTGGCCAACCGGCCCCGGCTCGGTCCTGCCGGGGTTGAGCGCTGACGCCCGCGGACCATCGTCGCCGCTCCACCAGCGTCGGCTCACTATCGCGGCAGCCAGTCCGCCGATCGCGGCGACCCCTGCCGCTGCCCATGTACGATTGCGGGTCCAGACCATGATCAAATTCCCTCGTGCTGTATCGTTGCAGGCTCGGCCGGGCCGAGATCGCCGGATTGGGCCAATGCCATCAATTCAGCCTTCCGCTCCGCAAGCTGCCTGCCCATCGCCTGAAGATCCACGTCCGCGGCCCGGGTCTGCTGGAAGAGGTTGCCGTGCTGTCTTTCCTCTTCCTTCACATGGTGCTCGACAAGCTCCTTCAGGACCTTCACCTTCGCATCGAAAAAGGCCTCGTCCGGTTCGGCGGCTTCGAGCTCGTTGATGAGCAGCTTGGCGCTGTCATGCTCGACATAGGCCTCGTCCAGATCCTCGTCCTCGACCTTCCCGCGAATGGCGGGGTAATAGATCTCTTCCTCGATCATTGAATGCACCTTCAATTCGGTGCAGATCTGCCGGACGATCTTCTGCTTTGCTGAAGCACCTCTGCTCTTTTCGAACTTTTCGAAAAGGTCTTCCACGTCCCGATGGTCGGACGCGAGCAGCTGGAGCCCGTCCGAGCTGTTTTCAGCCATTTCTATCTCCTGATTGCGCTGGTGGAACAATCGGAGCACGGCGCCGGTTCCCGCGCCGAGGCCTTTGAAAGGAAGGATTTTGAGAACGACCGAAACCCTTTCGCCGGTTCTTCCGACCGAGATCGAGGACGCTACGAGGCGACTGCTCGAAAAGGCTTGCGATCGCGATCTGGTTCTCGCGGCGGCGGAAAGCTGCACAGGTGGAATGCTATCCTCTCTTTTGACCGACGTCAGCGGAGTCGCCCATGCGTTCGATCGTGGCTTCGTCACCTATTCCGAGGAATCTAAGACAGAGATGCTTGGAGTTCCGGCGAGGTTGATTGAAGAGAAAGGCGCGGTATCGCGCGAAGTCGCCATCGCCATGGCAGAAGGGGCTCTGGAGCGGTCGCGGGCGAATATCACTATCGCCATCACCGGTTTTGCGGACAAGGGCGAAGAACCCGGACTGGTCCATTTCGCCTGCGCCCGCGCAGGGCGTATAACGGCCCATCGCGAGGCGCATTTCGGCCCGATCGGCCGCGGCGCCACCCGGATCGAGTGCATGCGCGTGGCAGTAGAGATGATGACGGAGATGCTGTGATGACTGGGGCAAGAGCGCCGTTCGGAGCCATTCATCGTCACGGCTTTGTCCGGGTGGCGGCAGCGAGCCCGTGTGCCTCGTCCGGTGACGTCCTCTTCAACGTCGACCAGACGATTGCACTCGCGAAGGAGGCCGACCGACGCGGGGTCGATCTGGCCGTCTTTCCCGAGCTCAACATCTCGTCTTATGCGGTCGACGATCTTTTCCTTCAGGAAGCCTTCCTGGACACGGTCGAAACCGGGATCGCTACCCTGGTGGAGGCAAGTGCGGGCCTGAAGCCGGTGCTCGTCATCGGCGCCCCGATCCGGCGCAACGGCCGGCTTTACAATTGCGGTCTGGCACTTTCCCGTGGGCGTCTTCTCGGCATCGTCCCCAAATGCTTCCTCCCCAATTATCGCGAATATTATGAGAAACGCTGGTTCGC